>JACQDW010000176.1 GCA_016200845.1 Burkholderiales bacterium
AAAAAGGGCGAAGAACCCCCTTAAATTGGCGCATATAGCCCACTATTTCATCAAAATCCCCAAAAAACGGTGTCATCAAGAAATTATTGCGAGGCTATGATGAAATTCGTAAATAGAACTGGGGTCGTGCAGGGGTCTTTGGAATGAAAATAGGGTGCTGGAAATGCGGTGAACGCATGCCAGCGGTAGCATTTTTGACGAACGTGGACGTCGATGAAGATGTTGAGAGTGAACTTTGCGTTTTATCAGATGTTGTTACCCTCCCAAAAGATGTAATTGATTACGTGCAGAAACGAGTACCAACATTTCAGCTTAAATACTCGAAAACAACTCAAAGTAAGTATTACGCTAATACTTGCCCCAGTTGTGGAGTGCTATCTGGTGATTTTTTCCTTCATTCAGAACCTGGAGATCCATTTTTCCCGACATCCGAAATAGAAGCTGCACAGCTTTTTCTCACTGAGATCCCGTTGAGCCGTCCTGTATGCATTGAAGCAGGTTTTCATGTGGGGACGGGGGAGTTGATCTTGGAATGTGCGAAAAGAATTGCATAACAAGATGGTCGATCGGACTGGCCGCAATGCGGTTCAGTATTTATTAATTTTGTGGGCGGCCATCTGCTCACCTGTGCGTTGGGCATCTAAGGAGATCTGAATGGGAGTCGAATATCGGCATTTTATAGTCGTGAACGATACTGAATGGAAGTCCCAGAACGATACGTTCGCAAGAGTTGACGCAGTGCTTAAGCAATGGTCACTAGTCGAACGGCTCGAAAAAGTAGTGGATTTAAGACTTGCGTTGGAGATCTCGTTGGCAGACTCTTCCCCTGCGCTGGATCTCGCATTCGTCTACGCAGGTGTCAGCGGCAATGTGGTCGAGCGTATTGCCGGACCCTCTGCATACAAGGACGTAACAGACTCAGACCGATACACGATGAATACTACTCTGGTGATTGGAAACAACTATCACGTGCAGTGGAGCTCGGACGCAATCTACTTTGAGTTACTTTCTCCTCCGACTGTAAATGGAACAGCGATCGAAGGAATACGAGACGAATTCTTCGGAACGCTGTTTGATACGTCTTTTTCCTCGGACGGAGCCACAACTTTGCCAATAGTTAAAGTGCACATCGCTGATCATTCGATGCAAAGCATAGCTTGGAAGAATTGCTTAGGATATTGGCGCGCTGCAGTTGTAATTGACTTTGGTAAAGACTTACCTTCATTTTCGGAAGAAATTCATGCGTTGCCGTTACGTGATTTCGTGGCTGATATCGGTGCAGCCCTTCGTGCGCCAGTCCTTGAAATCGGTGAATTCTATTAATGAGCCCAACAGGATAATCGGCATAGAATCACCAATGAATATTTCACTTAAATTTTTTACCGTCGTGGCGATCTCGTCATCTCGACGTTAGGCCAGCTACGAACACGTTCATGACATACGATAAAAATAAATCCCCTGTTGGCTGGTACCTAGGCTCGTACCTATTGCGATTTATCGAACTTGAAGATACGAACCGTAACGACCCAGAGGCAAGGTTTACCTCTTGGGAAAACACTGTCCTTGTCCAAGCTAAGACCATTGAGGCTGCTTACACGAAGATCGAAAAGATTGGCAAGCTGAGTTCCAGGCCATACAAAGGTGGGCCTGACGGCGTTCCAGTACAGTGGGAGTATTTGGGGGTTACCGAAGTTCTCCCGATCTACGAAGACATTGCCGATGGCGCGGAGATAGCTTGGACAGAGAGGGCGCCAAGAAAGCTTAGAAAGCTAAAACAATGGATAAAACTAAAGAGCGAAATAAGACAATAGGCTCGCAATGGCCTAACAGGATGGTCGATCGGACTGGCCGCAATGCGGTTCAGTATTTATTAATTTTGTGGGCGGCCATCTGCTCACCGGTGCCTTATGCCTAGTCGAGTCTTCAATCGTGATGCCACAGCCGCCGAGACAGCTTATCTCGAGAAACTTCTCCTTGAGGCACCCACAGCTACTCGGCGATGGAAGCAAGGAGCCGAGAACGCGTTGGTGCTTTGGGCGGCAAGCTTGCTTGGGCTGGTAGCAATATGGTTGGGCCTTGCCTGGCTGGCGCGGAAATTCTTCACTGAAATTGGGGTCGTAACAGAGTGATACAATGCGAAATCGCCTGTAAAAACGCCATCGGTGCGATTAAGCGCCATCAATAGCACGCTTCAACCGCTAGGAACGTGCTCCGCCTCTATATAGCCTCTACGACCTTGACTAAACACTACAACGTAACTACATTGTGATGATGAGAGAACTTCAATTCGAGTGGGACAAGTCAAAAGCCACGACAAACCTAAAAAAGCACGGTGTTAGCTTCGAAGAAGCGAAGTCTGTATTTGGCGACGAGCAGGCGAAATTGATCGCTGATCCAGACCATTCGGACGATGAAGATCGCTTCGTTCTTTTAGGCTATAGCTCTAGCCTGCGACTCTTAGTTGTGTGTCATTGCTACCGTACAAACGAAGGCATAATTCGAATAATCTCGGCGCGCAAGGCCAGCCGACACGAGGCCGCTTCATACAAAAGGTAAAATCATGAGAGACGAGTACGACTTTTCAAAAGCAAAAAAAAATCCCTACGCTTCACAACTCAAAAAGCAAATTACGATTCGGCTGGACGAGGAGAGCATCAACTACTTCAAATCCATTTCGGAAGGCGTTGGCATTCCCTACCAAAGTCTGATCAACCTCTATCTTCGTGATTGTGCGGCTTCGCAACGCAAATTGAATCTTAAGTGGAAATAAGCTTATCTGCTGCGAACCAAGAAACTAGAGATTCCAGCGGAGTTTACGAGGTAGTATCTACCATGCAAAAAACTGTGACGAATTTACCGCCAAAGACCAAGACCGTTGCCTATGATGTGTCGGAACAATTACGTACACCAGAAGAAATGGCGGCTTATCTTGATGCATGGTTGATGGAAGCGCCTGATGATGCTGCTGGCATTGCGCGTGCTCTAGGGGACATCGCGAGAGCAAAAGGCATGACGCAGGTCGCACGTGACGCTGGTTTAAGTCGCGAGAGTTTGTACAAAGCACTTGGTGAGAATGGCAATCCTAGCTTTGCAACCATACTCAAAGTTGCGAACGCACTTGGCTTACGCTTACATGCCCAAGCAACTTGATTTAGAGTTGAAATGCCTTAACAAAACGTGTTTATGCTGCCAGCTTGCATAAGCAAAGCCGAACTATTTAATCATTTCCAGCCGCTACGCCACCACACAACGCCTCATTCAACAACTCTGATCGGGCCATCAAAGTATGTATCCTAAAGAATTTTTTATTGAGCAATTTTCTAAAATCCCAACAGAAGAATTACTGATAAAGCTATCGGCCCAAGAATTAACCGACAACGCGCGTGATGCAGTCGTCGATCTGCTAATTGGGCGTGGCGTATCCCCACAACAAATCGATGCATTGAGTAGAGAGGCGCATAAAGCACTAATTCGGCAATCAAAAGGCACCTCAGAATGCGACTATTGCAGCAATTCAGCCAGATACAAGCCGACTTTCGATAGTGGCCAACGGTTTTGTTCCAAGAAATGCTTACATGCTGCGAGAATCAGCGAAGCTGCGGTTGATCTGACAAAAACAGAAATAGAACAAATGGCTGAGAAAATTCGTTCTGGAGTGTGCCCCGTTTGTAATGAAATTTCGTCGCCGGTTGAAGTGCGTTTTCACCATACGGTCACATCATTTATAGTCCTAACGCGATACACAAAAAGAAGCAGCGTTTGCTGTGTCAATTGTGGGAGAAAGGAAAATTGGAAAGCATTTGTCTCGACTTTTCTTCTGGGCTGGTGGGGATTTCCTTGGGGTGTGTTTATGACACCTACCTATCTGATTGCTAATTTAGGGGAAATGTTCGAGGGAAGAAAGGTCGGTGAGCCCTCTGAAGATTTATTGCGCGAGGCAAAATTCCGCCTTGCTATGTCAGCACAAAACAAGTTGAAGGCTTTTAATTGAATATGCTATTTATGTTTAACTCCACGCTTGGGCCGGACGGTGAAATAGTGTTGAAATTGCGGTCGTAACAAAATTTCCAACAACTTGGTTACGATCAATTACAGCGTGAATGGAACGTAGCCACCCGAGTGCCTGCGTCAGTATATTTTAAAAACCAAACCGGAGATTATGAATGCAAACTGGCCTAAACAAGCTTAACTGGTCTATCGCTTCTGTCAGCTGCGCCGCCCCACAACTCAAACTTTGGGCATTATGAAGAGCGCAATCATAATTTTGGCTTTGTTTTCACATCTTCCGATCGCGGAAGCGACTGAAATTACGTGTCCATCCAAAGTGGATTTAACAGGCTTGTACACTAATCCGCCAGCTGGTTGGCATGCATATAAACGACAAGGTTCATCAAAACAACAAAGCAAAGGGAAGCTCGGCCTTTTCAAAAGTGTCGCTCCACACGACGGTTCACCGGTCGAGGGCTTGGGTGATCTTATTCCGGACAATGATGACTCGGGTAAAAAGCAAGGATTCTGGATATGGAGTTTAAGAGGGATCACATCCAAATATGCTGGCTGTGAATACTCGGGAACCAACGTAATTCTGATAAAGAAAATCGAAGGTGAAAACATATCGTCCTGTCGAGTCCCTGCGATTGGAGAAAAACAAAATCAGTTGTCATGTTATTAGAGTTTAGTTTTCCAACCCATCTTCAAAGGCCAAACTGAATCAATGTGACCCCACCATCATCGCCCGACCCAAGATAGACATCGTTCTGAGACCCCCTCACTACTAAGGAAAAAACGGGGGATTCTGTCAAAAACAACAAAAATCGCCCTTCCAAAAAACCCTAAACATCCACATCCAATTTCGTCGGCAAACTGATAATGAACGTCGTGCCGACTCCAAGTTCGCTTTCGACTTCGATGCGTCCCTGATGCGCTTTGATGATGCTGTATGAAAGTGAGAGGCCGAGGCCGGTGCCTTCGCCTACTGGTTTGGTTGTGAAGAAGGCGTCGAATATTTTGTGCATGTCTTGCTTCTTGATGCCGCAACCGTTGTCGCTGATTTTGATTGTGATCACGTCATCGACGCAAGCGCTGCTCACGCGTATGCGTCCATCGTTCTCCGCGTTGGAGGCGATCGCATGGTTGGCGTTAACGAGTAGGTTTAAAAAGACTTGATTGAGTCGCCCCAAGGAACATTCGATGACAGGCAATGGTGCCAGCTCTGTTTCGACTTGCACCCTGCCCTTGAATTCGCTGCTAAGAAGATTAAGAGTGCTCTTAATGCCCGAATTAATGTCGAAGAGCCCTTTGTCTTCGCTATCTACATGTGAAAATTCTCGCAAATCACGAACAATTTTGGCGATCCGGGCAATGCCGTCTTTTGATTCTTCGATCAGGGTTGGCAAGTCTTCCTGCAAGAAGTCGAGATCATGTGTCTTTTTGCTTTTCGCAATTCTTTCTTTTTCCAGCGGTGGCAAGAATGATTCACACAAGGCGTAGTCTTGAAGCAGGCTGAGCAGTTGTTCAAACCCTTCTGCCATTGCGCCGACATTGCTCGAGACAAAGCCAATGGGGTTGTTGATCTCGTGCGCTACGCCAGCCGCGAGTTGTCCTATTGAGGCCATTTTTTCTGCTTGCAAGAGTTGATTTTGCATTTCACCTAATTGTTCATTCAGTGCGTTTAACTCGGCATTGCGTTGTTCTAGACTGAGTGTGCGTTCTTTTACTTTGTCTTCCAAAATCGCATTGTGCG
Organism: Burkholderiales bacterium; assembly: GCA_016200845.1. Classification (GTDB taxonomy): domain Bacteria; phylum Pseudomonadota; class Gammaproteobacteria; order Burkholderiales; family Burkholderiaceae_D; genus Undibacterium. The sequence goes on from JACQDW010000176.1 coordinate 5,744, forward strand.
CAAGAAGCTGGGCATTGAGATCGCCAATTTTTTGTTGATATTTTCTTCGTTCGTCGTTGGCAATCGCGCGCTCTAAAATGCTGCTAATTTGCTGGCCATTGGTGATGTCATCAGCACTCCAATTGTGCTGTGCCCCTTGAATCTCCAGGCACAGAATATAGCTACCCTGCTCGCCCACTTGCAGACCAAACACGAGCATTGATTTGATGTCGTGTGCTTGTAAATAAGTCGGGCCTAGCTCCCAGGTGTGTGGATGGTGCGCGGCATCATGGGCAACGAGTGGGCTGGCATCTCCCAGCCAACGAAATAAGGCTGGTGCCATCGTTGCTGTCCACATGGTCTGCTCGACACAAGATCCTTGCTCATCGACATACAGGCAACGACACTCAAGCTGCGTTTTACTGCGATCTAATTGCCAAATGGCGCTGCGCTGCACACGCAAAATGCGGCAGCTCTGCCGGCAAATTAATTCAAACGCTTCATCCAATGAGGCCGCCTCAATCTCACTGCTATTGGCAAGCTCCACCAACAAGCTGCCTGAACTGGGGCGCAAGCCTGCGTTGTCTTCCAATTCTTTGTTGCGTTGACTGATTGAGCCAGCGTAGACCTCTTGTTCATACCGGTGTCCGGTTAAGAATTCGGTCAAACCGATATCTGCAGCGCCCATCGCTTGTGCATAGCGCGCCGCTGCATAGTGCTGGTCGATTAACATGTGTTGAAACTTATTGGCGATCGAGACCGACTGCGCTTCTTTGATAAAGTGCATCGCCTCTTGATGATGACCCAATTTGAAATGAACCTCGGCCTTACTCGCCAAGAGATTGGTTTCGGCCCAGCGGTAGCTAACCGCCAACGCCTGCACAATGCCTGATTCAAAATGCGCTAACGCGAGGTCATAGGCACCATGAGCCATTTCGATTTGCCCCAGACGCAAATTCGATTCAGCGGCGTAATCGAGGTATTGATGCTTTATGCAAATGTCGACAGACTGCAGCAGTGTCTGTTTTGCCTCGGAAGAGCGATCCAAGCGGATCAGCCCAACCGCCAGATTAATCTTCACTTTTGCATCGAGATAGGGGTCATCACACTCTGGCAAACGTCGCGCTGCTTCCTCAAGAAGCTGCAAGCCAGATGTATGATCATCTAAGGCGAAATAGACTTGGCCTAAGCCGATTTTGGCGAGTATCCAAGAGCGCTGCTCGCCCTCGGTCTTTCCAGCGACATCGGCACAGCGCACCCAATACTGCACCGCCTCGCGGTATTTTCCAGAGCTATAGTAGCCCCGCGCAATTTGCTCAAGCAGCTTTGTTTCTTCATTAAACCAATGTGCTGCTTGCGCCGCCTGCAAAGCTTCAAACAAGATATCGCGCGCCTCGGCGCTGCGTCCAAGATGATCCATCATCACACCATACTGACCTGCAGCACTCACAAAAACACATGGAATTTGTTCTGCTCTGGCTTCGTCGAACAGCGCCATGCAAAGCTCGATAGCGACGCTGGGCTGCGTGTGATGACAGACATCAATACGCGCCAAATCATCGCGACATTTCTGAGGAATCATGTGTTGCAGCATTGTCAGCCCCCATCAAGGAACAAACCAAACTACTCATTACACAAGAACACAAATTGAACTCTGATTGTACAGCGGCAACAACGCCCCTTTCGCTACTCGCGCAAAAAAATGCTAGCTGTGTGTGGGGAAAATGCTGAGGGAAAATTGCCTACTAGCTCTAAGACGATTCGATTATCAAATTAGCACTGCCAGTGTAATTGTGGGCAGACATACGGATGCGACGCGAACGCCACAACATCCATCCAATATGCGCCTATTGGAAAGGCATTGTTCACTACGTGTTCACACTTCAAGATTCGACGCTGGCATGTTTGGTGAATGAATGGAAATTTCATAAGCCCAGATTTCAGACTGTCTCATCGGATGAAGAAGCAAAAATTGTCAGAGTTCAGCAGTATGTTGAGGTGGCGTATAATCAACCATCTTTAGTGCTTCAAAATAAGGTGAGCATATGTCTTTAAATCTCTTTGAATTAGAGCAAGAAGCATCTCAATTATCGGCGGACGAAAGAGCTCAGTTTGCATTGTTCTTGCTTGAAACGCTAGAGCCGACGGACGCGGGTAATATTGAGGAAGAGTGGCGCATCGAGGCGGAGGCGAGATTGGCTGAGATCAAACGTGGTGAGGCGCACATCGTATCAGCCGAAGAGGTGTTCAATAATTTGTCTCATCGCCTAACTTGATTCCCGTTCAGTTCCATGATGAGGCGCAAGCCGAATTCGTTGCTGCTGCTTTGTTTTACGAAGAGCAAGTCGCGGGATTGGGTACTTCATTTGCAACGGAAATAAAAAAATCGCTTTCGTTTATCCAGGCATACCCAGAAGCTTCGCCACGATTGGGAACCTTACTTCGTAAATTTGTCGTCAAACGATTTCCGTACACAATTATTTATCGCCATGAAGAACAATGGATTCTTATTTTGGCGATTGCCCATGATAGACGGCGCCCAGGCTACTGGAACCGCAGGCAAACCCGCTAAGCTAACCATCGACTTGGACGCTTCAAGACAGTCTTTTTGAGGACACATCATGACCGCAAAAATATCTGAACTCGCCGATGCGCTCGAATTCGCGAGTGGTGCCGATTATTTTGGCAATGAGGCCTATGTGAATCGTGAGGCTGGCCGCGTGGTTTTCGTATCTGATGAATTTTGTGATATCGAGGATAAGCCAGATAACCTAGACTCCGATGTCTGGGTGCAGATTCCGCAGAAGGCAGAGCTCGATTTGGGTGTGCGCTTGGTCACAGGCTTTGTTGGCGAATTTATGCCAGATTTGAAAATGACGGTTCGGGAGATATTCCAGAAAAAAGGCGCTTACGCCCGCTTCAAAGCTCTTCTTGACGCACAAGGCCAACTTGAACGTTGGTACGAGTACGAAGAAGCGAAGACAGTCAGTGCATTGCAAAATTGGTGTGTTGAAAATCGTATAGTGTATGAAGACCTATAGTGCGCTGGATATCTCTCTAAGTTAATGCAACTCAACACTAAGGAATGAGCTTTTCAAGCATAGAAAGCGACGAAATATAAGCACAATCTGGTCGATATGCATAAAAACGCACAAAATCTATACCTACTCTCTTCCACATCGATAAATTTGATAGGGACCTACACAGGACGTCATGAAAAATCGAAAGATGGCAATATGTGGAGTAAGCAGCTTGGCGCTCCTGTTTGCATACACTCTCATTTCAGAATTGGTGTTTGACCGATGCGGTCTCTCTGAAACTCAGGCAAGGAGCGTTGTCCTTGAAGAGTTAGCTCGGCGCGGTCTAGATGCAAAGTACCTCTCTTCCCCAGAACGCCAAGAGGGAAGTTGCTCCTACAGTTACCAATTCGAGAGTCAAGATCAACAATTGAATTACGTCGTCATGCGCACTTGGCTCCATGGTGTCAAACTCACTTGGTGGGACTACAAGCGCGAAAAGGAAGAGCTTGCAGAAAAAACCCTTCGTAGCGCTAGTCATTCAGAGAGGCAACCATGATCAAACAAAGCACGCTGTTGTTCCTAGCCACAATCTTGATCTCAGGAGCCGCATACGCTCAAGCTGATCTAAATCTAGCTACTTCGCTCAAGCCTCAAACTGCTGAGTTCACTAAGGCTGTTTCGCTCGGTACCGCCAAACTGCAATCAATACTGCCCTCCGCCTCGGACTACAAGCTCATCAAAGCCGAGCTGGTATGGCGCAAAGAAAAATACACATGGAGGCTGACTTTCAAACTGGCAAAGCTGCTTCCCAAAGACCCGTCACAAAAGCCCATCGGTATGGGTGGCGAAGTATTCGTGGACGTTGATCCTGACACTGAGGCGGTTGTCATTCGATATGGGGAATGAGGCTTGAAACTTCATCGCTCTTTCATACACGTGACAGACGTTGGTCTCGTCACAGCGCACTGACAAGTGCGCGCAGAGTATCGCCTTCGCCTGACACCGATGAGTCAACCCTTACTTTGATCGTTCGAGTGTAAAATCGCAATTCCTGTCAGGAACTTCTCGTGTATGTGAAGATCCGTTCGTCTCAAAGAATTTCAAAAAAGCTCAAGCATCAAAGGAACACGAATGCGTCTCCGAATCATCGCTCTACTCTTCTCCACATTTTTCCTAACCACGCTAGCGCACGCACAGACCCCTCTGCAAGAGCGCGCTGACTGGAAGAAGTTCTTCGACCAATTTCAGGCTAAGGGAAGCATCGTTGTGCGTGATGAACGTGGTGCGGTTCCTGCTCGGTTTGTTTTTGATCAGACGCGTGCAATGCAGCGATATTCGCCAGCCTCGACTTTTAAAATCCCGCACACGCTGTTTGCGCTCGATGCTGGTGTTGTGCGTGATGAGTTTCAGGTGTTTGCGTGGGATGGTGTGAAGCGTAGTTTTGCTGGGCATAATCAAGACCAGAATTTGCGTTCGGCGATGCGCACTTCTGCCTTGTGGGTGTATGCGATTTTTGCCAAAGAACTGGGTGAAGAAAAGGCGCGTCATTACCTGAAATTAATCGACTATGGCAATGCCGACCCATCGACCAGCAAGGGTGAATATTGGGTCGATGGAAAGCTGGCGATCTCTGCAGTGGAACAAGTTTCCTTCCTCAAAAAGCTATATAGAAATGAGCTGCTTTTCCGGGTAAAACATCAACGCTTGGTGAAGGATTTGATGATCATCGAAGCAAAGCGCGACTGGATTTTGCGCGCCAAAACTGGCTGGGAAGGCAGGTATGGCTGGTGGGTGGGATGGGTGGAATGGCCGACGGGGCCCGTATTTTTTGCGCTGAATATCGATACGCCAAATCGGATGGATGATCTTTTCAAACGAGAAGAAATTGTGCGGGCTATTCTTCGATCTATCGAGGCGCTGCCTTGATTTGATCGTTGCTTCGGTGCCTTGGGTAATTACAGAATCAATCGCCCATTTGCATTTGTCGATAACGGCTTTCGACTACTTTTATAGGATTAAAAAATGCGCCTTTGGTCTTTGCATCCTCAATATCTCGATCCTCAAGGTTTGGTTGCTCTGTGGCGAGAGACGCTGTTGGCGCAGGCTGTTTTGCGTGGCGAGACCAAGGGCTATAAAAACCATCCTCAACTTGATCGTTTTCGCGCGTGCCAACATCCTTTGTCGGCGATCGCTATTTATCTTCAACACGTTCACCGAGAATCCGTCACTCGCGGGTATCGCTTTGACGAATCCAAAATTCATGCACCGGAAAAATCAGTCATCATCTCCGTCACAACCGGGCAGCTCTTGTACGAGCAAAATCATTTGATGAACAAATTGAGCGCTAGAAATCCTGATCGCTATGCTCAGTTACTGGCTTTAACAAATTTTGAACCGCATCCGCTTTTTGAACTGTGTGAGGGCGAGCTGGAACCTTGGGAGAGGCCGTAGTTTGGTTGATGCTTGATCGTCCGTATTTTTTGGGGGAACTCGCTTGAGTGGTCTTACATCAGCACTTCGCTTACGTGAGAAGACGCTTTATCGGTGTTCCGATTTATGTAGATGGCTCAATGATTCTCAGTTCTTGATAGGATGGGCACGACTTCACCGTGCCCATCCTTCTACCGATGCTTACTCAAACTCGCCAACACCACCACAACCACCAACGCCAAGCAAACTGCGCCTATGATTTTCCAGACGGAATACGGGCGTTCGCCTTGTACTTTACCGCTCTGTCCATTGACTAGGAAACGGTAGGTTTTGCCGCCATATTGGTAGGACGAGAGCCAGATGGGGAGCAAGATGTGTTTGAAGCTGATGTTCATGTAGCGTGGCTGCATGCCGCCGATGCGTTGGTGGTCGCCGCCTATGTCGCGGCAAATGGCTGCGCGGATTTCTTCTTCCATTTGTTCTTGCGCCTGAGTGAAGCCCGGTTGCAAGCCAACTTGATAGGCCTCGACGGTAAAGCCTGCGACGTATTCATCGTTATAGGCTTGCAGCTTATCGAGTCGCCATGGAGCGAGATTGGCGGCGTAGCTGGCGGGCAAGGTGTTCGATCCTATCACCAGCACATCATCAAAGCTGACGGCGACTTCGCCGGACACGGGATACCAATCAGTGCGTGTGACTTGCCTTGATTTGGTTTCGCCATCTTCAACATAGTTTTCCGTCACGGTGTAATCGACACCGCGCTGTCCGTGATAGACGGTATCGGAGTCTGCGTCGTAAGTCCAATACGGTGTGTAGATGCCTTGCAAGCCGCGTGCGGCGCGATAGGCTTGCTTAAGCGCGTTTGGTGCGAACCACAAACCTTTGACCCAATCGCGAAAACGATTGCGGGCGTCACTCTCTTGTATGTCAAACGGAGCCACCGATTTGGGTCGTATCACACGTTGGGCATAGGCGTTGGTGGCGATCATGGGGGCTGCGCAAAACGAGCAGCGATCCGAGACGATGTTGACGGCAAATTGCGATTGCGCACCGCAGGCTTTGCATTGCACGGTTTGCCGTTCTATGGTCGCTTCATTGCCAGCTTGTTCGGCTAGGTAGGCTTGATAATCGAGCTCTTCGACCGCCTCTATGCGTGCTTCGCGGTCTTCTGGAATTTGGTTTTGATGTCCGCAATACGGACATTGCAAGGCATATTTGCCGGGCGCAAATTCCAGCTTTGCACCGCATTGTTTGCAGGGATAATTTTTGGCGCTCACAGTGATTCTCACCAATGGCTAATCAACTAAAAAAATGGCGAGCTCATTGAGTCGCCATCTCCAGGAAAAAAACAAAAAGTTATTGCGGAGGCAAAGGTGGAGGCATCGCCGCAAACAGTGCTTGCAACTCCGCTTGATCCTGCGCTTTGGCCCAAGCGCTCATGCCCTGTCGCCAGACTAGAGTGTCGCGCTGCAGAGTGCCGTTTTGCACTTGGGCTTGCAGAGCCGCCATGTCAAACGGGCCGGTCTGCGCACCTTGATGTGCCACGAAATATTGCATCACGCCCGGCAGAGGTGGTGGCACTGCTGCGCCAGCACCTGCGCTTGGTGCGGCATTCGCTTGGAATAAGTTGCCCATGCTTTGACTGAGCATGCCGCCCACACCGACGCCCATCATGCTGCCCGCCATGCCTTCGTTTTGTGCGGCATCGCGCAGCGCTTGTGCGCCTTGATATTGGGCGAATTGATTCATGTTGCCGATCACGCGCATTGCGCCTTGCTGATCGATGGCTTTTTCGACTTCTTCTGGAAGGCCGATGTCTTGCACCTGCACTTCGGTGAGTTCCAAACCATACTGTTCAAAATCACCGGCAATTTTTTCACGAATACGCTCGCCGACGACGGTGACTTTGGCTTCCAGATCGATCACAGGCACACCGATTTCTGGCATCACTTCTTTAATGCGTACACCAATTTTGCCGCGCAGATTTTCTTCAATGTCGCGGGTACTAAAATCGGCTTGGGTGCCGACCAGTTCCAGCAACATGGTCTTGGCGTCTTTGATGCGAAGACCATAGATACCAAATGCCGTCACGCGCACCACGCCAAACTCTGGATCGCGCATGGTGGCGGGGCCTGCTGTGCCCCATTTCAAATTCGTGAAGCGGGTGGTTTTGAAGAAATAGACTTCGGCTTTGAACGGGCTATTAAAGCCGTATTTCCAGCCTTTTAAGGTCGCCAGCAAAGGCATGTTTTCTGTCGTCAATTGGTACATGCCAGGCATGAACACGTCGGCGACTTGCCCTTTACCCAGTTGCCCTTCATTGACCATGATCGCGACCTGACCTTCGCGTACGGTCAGTTTAGCGCCCATTTTGATTTCGTTTTGATAGCGCTCAAATCGATGCACCATCACATCGGGCTGGTCATCCAACCATTCGATGATATCGATAAATTCATTACTTAGTTTATTCCACAAGCCCATCATCTTCTCCTCGATACTAGGGGCAATACGGCGCAACCATATTCAATGCACACGCGCTGAATATGTGCGAATCACGAGAACGAAGTATTGCTGAATTTGCACAAGCTCACAAGAGCCTGTGTCGATTTTTTTGCGGTAAAAATGATGGCTTGTGACCGAGGGCACAAACTATGCAGAGATGAAAGCTGGGGAATAAGACAAGACTCAAGCCTTGTTGATATAGGTCTGTACCAATTGGGAATGCTCGGGAGGAATGTCGGACAGTTTCACACCGATACGATACGACTCGCCGCTCAAAATACTATATAAAACAGTCGCTTTGCACACGACTTGTACTCGCAAGGTCGGATCGCGACGGTCGGGCATTTCTAGCATCAGTTGATAAGTCTGTTTTTCGGCCAACATCTTTGGGCACAAAATCTGCGCTCCGTTGCCCGAAAAATTGACGACCTTGATCACTGTGATCTGCCCCGGCGCAACCTGAACAGCACCACGCCAGGCGACGTGGGTACGAGGATTTGAACGCGAGTCACTCATAAAGTTTGAATTGAAAGAAGGGGGAATACGAAGCAATTATGCCAAAAATCACTCCGACTTTCCATAGATAAACTTGCGCACATCAAGTCTTGAGCTTCAAAGCCTTTTCTTCAACGCGGCCAGTGTTGCCTCACCCCGCCATCCCTGCTCTCTATGGATCAGTTTTCCATTTTCAAATACATAAAAAATAGGAACACCGGGCGCATCAATCTCACGCCATTCGCTGCGGTTAGACGCGACTTGAATTGGCCATTCAGGATGGGCGCGATTCCATAGCCTCAACATCAAGGTAGGCGCGGCGCTCGCTGGTGGCGTCAACATCACCACATGCGCATCACGCGCCAATTGTGCAAACCCAGCATCACTACTCAAGCGCGCCATCGCATCGCGTGAAAAATGGCACCCCTCACCCACCACCATCAGCAATTGCTTGCCCGACGCAAAGCCAAACTCTTCGCGCACCAAACGATTGCCGTCTGGCTCATAGCGATACACGCTACGCCCGACAAAATTTTCGCCTAACTTGTCTTCCACTTGCGGCAATTTCACCGAATGCAAGCTGGGATACTGCGCCTGCAATTGGGCGATCGCGTCAAACATGCGCAAATTCATCAATGGTTTTAGCAGGTTATCATCCAGCCCACGTCGGGTATCTAACTGACGAGCGCGCAATTGCGCATAAACCTTCTGCTGCTGCGCAATGACTTGTTCATCCAGACTAGCGCCGGCTAAAGAAGTGAAGCCATCAAATAGCAGCGCCAGATCGCTCGTGCTCAAGCGATCAAGTTGCGCCAACTCTGTTGCATGTGCCTGCAGATAATGAGCGATAAGCGGCTGAAAATTACGTTGCGTGATGTTATCGGTGGCATCAGCCTCTTTATCCATCGCATTAAGCTTAGTTTGCATATCGAGATAACGTCGCTCCAATGTGGCGCTAGGCTCAGGCAGGCGCAAAGGTGGAGTTTGATCCAAAGCTTGAATGATTTGCTGGATATACGATTCGGCGCCAAATAAACGCGCCACCGCACGGGCTTGATCGGCGGTCAATTCACGCTGGATCGCTTGAGGTGAAATCCCACCCAAGCCACGCGTCCCCCATGTCAATCCCCGCAAAAAATCACGCCGACCATAGGGCGTGAAAGCATCCAGCGGATTCGCGCCCGCTTTCAGATATTGCTCCAACTCCGCCGCACTATGCAGCACTTGCATTGGAGACGATGCGGGCGACTGCGCCAACACGGGAACAGCCAACAACAAACTGGCGCACAGGGCGCTGATACGTAAATGTTTTGACATACGATTTCAAAAGAATGAAAAATGAAGAAAGCGCGGATTGATTCGCGCTTCCCTAGCATCTTGCCGGGCTAGCTCAACACCAGCCAAGCACACAACTAAGACGCTCAGCAATGCTTGCAAGCTACTGCTTCAACACCTCTTTCGCCTCGCCCTGAGGCGAATTTTTCTCCAGTTCCGCCGCCATTTCTTCCTGCAAAACTTTTAGTTTTGGGAGAATACCCTGCACCGACTTTTGCACCAAGCCCATCGTCACCTGCGTCAATTCTGGCATCTTCTTGATTAGCTTTTTACCTGTAGGGGTTTGATAGAACTTGATGATGTCCTTCACTTCTTTATCGGTATACACACTGGCGTAAGCCGCCATCACCGGGGGTTTCAATTTATCCCAAGACAGCTCTTCTTTCATCAGCGCAACGCTCTTTTCTGCAAATTTATCAACCACAGGTTTTTGCGCCTCGGTCAGCGTTCTGCCACGCATCGATTGCTTCATCATGGCATCGGTTTGTGCATACACGGCATCAAGCATCTTGGTCATATCGGTTAAACGAAACAATTCTTCCAAAGTCTCTTTTTTCGCCGGTGTCGCGTAGCTATTCAAAGATGCCATCACGAGGATGGCGAGTAATAAGGCTTTTGCTTTCATGGTGTGCTTTCTCAGGTTTGATTTTACGAATTAATGCAAGGCGTTTTCACGCACGAGCTGCTGATGTTGCTCATTGATTTTCTGCACCGATTCATGGCCGCGCGCCATGTGGCTCAAGAGAATTTCGGACGACTTGGTGAAACGATGACCGATGCGCATGGAATAAGATTTGAACAGCCAGCTCCAAAATGTTTGGAAATAAATCGCCTCATCCAAATCACGCCATTTAACACCGACCACGCCTTTTTTCCAAGGCAGTATTCCCGAAAACAGCCAGATCCCCACATCGTCGTAATAAAGCTGATAGCTACGAATTTCCAGCACCTGATAAGTCAGGATAACCAAAACGAAAAACAAGATGGTCAACCCCAATCCCAACGATACCCGCCATGCCAGCGCCACTGCGATGGGAACAATGATGATCGCCACCAACGCAAAGCCCAAATACGCCGTCCATGACTTGCCTCCCAAATTCACCGCATCACTCCCCACATTCGGGGCATTATCTTGATCCATTTCCTCTCCGTTCATTGATTAATTAAACAGAAAAGGAAGATACCTGACTGTTTTTAGAAAAGCAATTTTTCCTTTCGCTATTTTCGTATCACTGCGCTCGCTGGAATTGTGCCCGGCTATAGACCGCAAAGCTCTGACCGTCTTGGGCGAGTTCAAAGGTCTCGACGAATTCGTTTTCTGAAATCAGCTCATAGGTTTCTCTTGCTTTCCACGTACTTGGTACGTTCTCCATTTGCTCACTTTCAAACACCCACTTCCTTGCACTGCTCAATGCAGAATTAAGCGCATAGGTCACGACAAAACTCTCTTGATGAAATTGACGGAAGATGATGGTTTTTCGCTTTTTATCAAAGCTAAAAAGGCTCCAGTGTTGATGCACCTCGCCTTTCTTATTTTTCTCTTGTGGCGGATAAGTAGAAGTATTTCGCTCATGTAGAAAACGTTCACTCAGAATAAATTCATACTGTCGTACTACGCTCCCTTCACCCGGTTGACCAGCGCTCTGTCCTTGCCACTGTCCCTGCAAAGACCGAAGCGCTGCCCACATGTCGGTCTGATGCTCCGCGTTCTGCGCCGCCGCATCAAATGGCGACGCAATACCCAAAACCAGCACACATATACATATCAAAAATCCTCGTTTCATCTTACCTCCCTCTGCAAATCCAATAACACTTCCAACGCCCGCGGCCCCAATTCAACTGGCACAAAAATATGATCATGAAAAACACCAGCAACGACGTTGCAACTAATTCCCTCACTCGCTAATGCGTTCGAAAACGCCGCCGTCAGACCAACCGCCTGCAAATCAGAATGCACGGTGAGCGTGATCCAGGCGGCGCGAAACAGAACCTCCAGCCCTGCTGCCTGCGCCACTTCTTCGCTGACTATGATGCTCACACCTTCATCTTCCACCACCGTCACCACAGGCGCGAAGGCCTGCACATCGCTGCCATGCGGCACCAGACAGTATGTGTACACGCCTTGCTTTAAAGTCGGAGTGATCGATCGCAAGAGTTGATTTAAGTTGGAAATGGCAGTGCTCATTTTTTAGATTTCCTCCTGACTTCTGCCATTTAGTGTGTAAAACACGGTTCAAGTAAATCGATCAAGGCTGAATTTGCCAATTCGCGTGGATTCATGCTCATGACATGGTGTTTTCCTGTTCGTAGATCGAGTAAATGGGCTTCGTGTATTTTCC
>JACQDW010000177.1 GCA_016200845.1 Burkholderiales bacterium
CATGTATCTGGAAACCATGCAGCAGATTTTTTCGAATACATCTAAGCTGATGATGGATGTGAAGAGTAGCGGCAATATGGTGTATTTGCCTTTGGATAAAATTTTATCGCAGGGCGATAGTGCTCAGCAAAAGCCACAAACTGCGATGGCCGAGCCTATGCCAACGGTGGAAGTGCGCGCTTCACGAGATGCGCGTCCACGTGATTCACGTGAGAGGGAGTCACGTTAATGAATAAGTTAATTTCTACTTTGCTGGCGGTGGCTATCGCTGGCGTCGCTCTGTATTCAACGATTTTTGTGGTTGATCAACGCTCACACGCCATTGTTTTCGCTTTGGGTGAAGTGAAGGCTGTGATTAGTGAGCCTGGCTTACACTTTAAGTTGCCGCCGCCGTTTCAAAATGTGATGTTCTTGGATAAGAGAATTCTGACAATCGAATCGCCTGAGGCAGATCGCTTTATTACAGCGGAGAAGAAGAATATTTTGGTCGATACTTATGTTAAGTGGCATATCACTGAGCCTAAGTTGTATTTTGTCAGTTTTGGTGGCGAAGAGGGTCGTGCACGTGATCGTTTATCGCAGATCGTGAAAGCGGCACTCAATGAAGAAATTACGAAGCGTTCTGTGCGCGATGTGATTTCTGGCGAGCGCGATAAAGTCATGCAAGCAATTCGTAAAAAGGTGACGGACGAGGCGAAGCAAATTGGTGTTGAGATTGTTGATGTTCGTTTGCAGCGCGTCGATTACGTCGAGCAAATCAATAATTCCGTCTATGAGCGTATGAAAGCAGAACGCAGCCGTGTCGCGAATGAATTGCGCTCGACTGGTTTTGCAGAATCGGAAAAAATTCGCGCCGATGCAGATCGTCAGCGCGTTGTGATTTTGGCGGAAGCCTATAAAGAAGCCCAGACCGTGAGTGGTGCGGGTGATGCTGAAGCGGCGAAAATCTACTCGCAAGCCTTTGGTCAAAACGCGGAATTCTATAAGTTTTACCGCAGCCTTGAAGCCTATCGTGCGAGCTTCAAAAATAAGAGTGATGTGATGGTAATTGATCCTAACTCTGAATTTTTTAAATACTTCAAAGCGCCAGGTTCAGCGGGAGCGGCAACGCCAACTAAAAAGTAATTAACTTTGTTGTGCGAAGTATTGAGACTGCAGCTCAATTGCGACCTGCAGTCTTTCTCCTTTTTATCCTTTTGATTCAATCTTAAAGTCTGTTGACGGAATTGTTAGACACCCATGCCGAATTGGCTTTTACCTGAAAATATCGCGGATGTATTGCCCTCCGAAGCGCGCAAGATAGAAGAATTGCGTCGCGTGCTGCTGGATAATTTCCGTTGCTATGGCTACGAACTTGTGATGCCTCCCATGCTCGAGTATATCGAGTCTTTGCTGACGGGAGCCGGGCAAGATATGGATTTGCGCACCTTTAAACTGGTCGATCAGATTTCTGGTCGTACCATGGGGGTGCGCGCTGATATGACGACGCAGGTGGCGCGTATTGATGCCCACTTGCTCAATCGTCAGTCTGTGACGCGTTTATGCTATGCGGGCAGTGTCTTGCATACGCGTCCCTCCGGTTTGCATGCGACACGTGAGCCTTTGCAAATCGGCGGCGAGATTTATGGCCATGCGGGTTTGGAAGCGGATGCGGAGATTCAGGAATTGGTGTTGGCATCACTGGCATTGGCCAATATTTCAGAAGTGCGGCTCGACCTGTGTCACGTTGGTGTATTGTGGGCTTTGCTCGATAGTGATCCTGTCGCCAAGCGTCAGGAAACCGAGATTTTTGGTTTATTGCAGGCGAAAGATGTGCCTGCTTTGAAAGAATTAACAAAAGACTTTCAACCTATCGTCAGACAGGCACTTTTGGATTTGCCAAATTTATATGGCGATAAGGCGATTATTCAAAAAGCGCGTGAAATTTTGCCCAAACTCGATGGGATTGCGATAGCATTGGACGAATTGGCGTATCTGGTCGATTTGGCTGGCTCTGCGAAAGTGACGGTCGATCTTGCCGATTTGCGAGGCTACCACTATCACAGTGGCGTGATGTTTAATGCCTTCGTTCCTGGCTTGCCCAACGCCGTGGCGCGTGGCGGTCGTTATGATCATGTCGGTGAAGCGTTTGGACGTGCGCGTCCGGCGACGGGCTTTTCTTTGGATTTGCGTGAGTTGGCGAGATTAATGCCGCTCGCTGAGCGCAAAGATGCGGTGCTTGCGCCGTGGAGTCAAGACCCAGCCTTACGCAAAAAAATTATGGAATTACGTCAGTCAGGTCATGTGGTGATACAGAACCTGCCGGGACACGAAAATGAACAGGACGAATTCGCGTGCACCAGCACAATCGAGTTCGATGGTAGTCAATGGATTTTAAAAACTGTAGGTTGATGAGCGATGTCACAAATTAAATCAGCAAAAAACGTAGTCGTAATTGGTACGCAATGGGGCGACGAGGGTAAGGGCAAGATAGTCGATTGGCTGACTGATCATGCGCAAGGCGTTGTACGCTTTCAAGGTGGCCATAACGCGGGGCATACGCTGGTCATTGGCGGTCAAAAGACTGCTTTGCAATTGATCCCTTCGGGCATTATGCGCGCTGGTACAGCCTGCTATATCGGTAATGGCGTGGTCTTGTCTGTGCCTGATCTGTTGCGTGAGATCGATAAGCTGGAAGCGAACGGGGTTGAAGTATGTTCGCGTCTGAAAATCTCCGAAGCTTGTCCAGTGATTTTGCCTTATCACACGGCCTTGGACGCGGCGCGTGAAGCGGCACGTGGTGCAGCTAAGATCGGCACGACTGGCAAGGGAATCGGCCCAGCGTATGAAGATAAAGTGGCGCGTCGTGCGATTCGTGTTGCTGATTTATTGAATCCAGAACGCTTTGCAGAAAAGCTCAAAGAAAATCTCGAATACCACAATTATGTGCTGGTGAATTATCTCAAGGCTGAGCCTGTCGATTTCCAGAAAACCTATGACGACGCGATGCGCGATGTTGCGCGTATTCGTCCTATGGTGACCGATGTTTCTAGTGCTTTGCATGCCGCTTATAAGGGCGGTGCAAGTCTGTTGTTTGAAGGTGCGCAAGGTAGTTTGCTCGACATTGATCACGGTACTTATCCGTACGTGACCTCCAGTAACTGCGTGGCTGGTAATGCGTCTGCTGGTGCTGGTGTCGGCCCAGGTATGTTGCATTATATTTTAGGGATTACTAAGGCCTACACGACACGCGTTGGTTCTGGTCCTTTCCCTTCTGAGTTGCCAACTGATCAGGGCGTAGGTAAGCATTTGGCGAGCGTTGGTCATGAATTTGGTACGGTCACTGGTCGTGCCCGTCGTTGTGGTTGGTTTGATGCGGCTTTGTTGAAGCGCTCAGTGCAGATTAATGGCGTGACTGGCATGTGTCTGACTAAACTGGACGTGTTGGATGGCTTGGAATCATTGAAGCTGTGTACTGGTTACACCATCGATGGCAAAGCGGTTGATATTTTCCCTGTCGGTGCAGAAGAGGCAGCGCGTTGTGTGGCTGTGTATGAAGAGATGCCGGGTTGGTCCGAATCAACAGTGGGCGCACAATCAATGGAAGCATTGCCAGTGAATGCACGCAATTACATCCAGCGTATTCAAGAGTTGGTGTGCGTACCTATCGATATGGTGTCAACTGGTCCAGATCGTGAAGAAACCATTGTCTTGCGTCATCCATTTCTGTGATGCTGGCAATCGTTTCGTTTTCTTTTAATTGACTCGTCAATATCGTGAAAAAACAGCCGGCTGATGTGTGGGTGACTTGGGAGGAGTATCATCGTTTGATCGAACTCCTCGCCGTGCAAGTGCATGACTCTGGCTGGCAGTTTGATCATATTCTTTGTCTGGCGCGCGGTGGTTTGCGCATAGGCGATGTCTTTTCCCGTTTGTTTAAACTTCCCTTAAGCATATTGTCTGTGAGCTCGTATCGCGGCGAGAGCGGTCGTGATCAGGAGCAGCTATTGATCGGTCCGGCCATTGCGAGTGTGACCGGGCAATTGCAAGGTCGTATGTTATTGATCGATGATTTAGTCGATACGGGTTTAAGTTTTAGAGAAGTGCAGAGCTGGATAGCGAGCCATCATCCGGATGTCACTGAAATGAAAACTGCGGTGATTTGGGCGAAATCAGGTTCGCAGGTGCGCCCCGATTATTTTGTGCATGATGTGCAGGGCTCGCCCTGGATACATCAACCTTTCGAGGCTTATGAAGAGATGAGTATCGAAGACGTTAAACTGAGATTGAAGCGCAAATAAAAAAGCCGTTGAATCATCAACGGCTTTTTTAAGTATTGCTGGTGCCCACGGAGGGACTCGAACCCCCACACCCGAAGGCACATGGACCTGAACCATGCGCGTCTACCAATTCCGCCACGTGGGCAACGGAGACCGGAATTATAAAGTAATGCGCTGTAATGTCAATGGATTTTGCTTGCCGTTTAATTTTTGTACCTGATTTTCATTTTGATTTTTGTGGCTCTGTTTGGGTAATTGCTAGGTAATTCTTGTTGAACCCGATAAACTATCAAAAAATCTTCCATTCAATTTTCAATAAAAAAGAGATTCCTTCGTTTTGAAACAACATCTTTATCCCATCCCCAGCCGCGAAGACATTCTCGGCATCTTGCGTACTTCAAAGACCACTTTGAAGGCGACTTCGATTGCAAAAAAATTAGGCGTAAAAGCCGAGGAGATCGACGGTATGGCAAAGCGACTCAAAGCAATGGAGCGAGACGGTCAGATTGAACAAGATATAGACGGAAAATTTTCTGTCGTCGCACAAGAAAATGCCATTGTTGGGCGGGTGAGTAGTCATCGCGATGGTTATGGTTTTTTAAGCCCTGATGATGGTAGCCCTGATTTGTATTTGCCCGAGCGCGAAATGACGCGTCTGTTAAATGGCGACCGCATCAGTGCCCGCGTGGTTGGTACTGATCGCAAAGGACGACTCGAAGGCGCGGTACTCGAAGTGTTGGATCGCGCGAATACCCATATTATCGGGCGCTTGATTCATGAGAATGGCGTTTGGCTGATCGCGCCTGAAGACAATCGCATGAATCAGGATATCTTGCTGGCAGGATCGCCCGGAAAAGCAAAAGCAGGACAAGTTGTGAGCGTGGAGCTGACGGAGCAGCCAACTAAGTATTCGCAAGCAATCGGCAAGATTGTCGAGATTTTGGGGGAGATCGATGACCCGGGAATTGAAATCGAAATCGCGGTGCGTAAGTTTGGCGTGCCTCATGAATTTTCTGAACCCGCTAAAAAAGCAGCGGCGAAATTGCCATCGGAAGTGACTGCAAAAGATCTTGATGATAGGGTCGATTTGCGCGACATTCCGCTAGTGACGATCGATGGCGAAGATGCCCGCGATTTTGATGATGCGGTGTATTGTGAATCGGTGAAAATCGGCAAAGAAAAAGCATACCGCTTATTGGTGGCGATCGCCGATGTCAGTCACTACGTCAAACCAAACGACGCTATTGATGAAGATGCGCTGTTGCGTAGCACCTCTGTGTATTTCCCCCGGCGCGTGATTCCTATGCTGCCGGAAAAATTATCCAACGGTCTATGCTCATTAAATCCGAATGTGGATAGATTGACCTTGGTCTGTGATATGGTGATTTCTCTTGACGGCGAAGTCACGGCATATCAGTTTTATCCTGCGGTGATCCATTCCGCTGCGCGATTTACCTACACCGAAGTCGCTGCGATTTTGGGTAATACCAAAGGCCCAGAGGCGCATAAGCGTTTGTCTTTGGTGCCGCATCTTCTGCATTTGTATGAAGTGTTTCAGATCTTGTTAAAGGCTAGGCACCGTCGCGGCGCAATTGATTTTGAGACGACAGAAACCTATATCGTCGCCAATGCAGCTGGCAAGATCGAAAAGATTTTGCCGCGTACTCGTAACGATGCTCACAAGTTGATTGAAGAATGCATGCTGGCGGCAAACGTGTGTGCCGCGAGTTTGTTAGATGAGTTTAAACACTTGGGCGTGTATAGAATTCACGCAGGGCCTACCAAGGAAAAGCTCACTCAGGTCAGAAATTTTCTACGTCAGCTTGGCTTGAGTTTGACTGGTGGCGATAAGCCATCCGCTTCGGATTATGCGCAGCTCATGCAAAAAATCAAAGAGCGCCCGGATGCGCAATTATTGCAAACCATGTTGCTGCGCTCTATGCAGCAAGCGGTGTATAGCCCCGATAATATCGGTCACTTTGGCTTGTCTTATGAAGCCTATGCGCATTTCACTAGCCCTATTCGCCGCTACCCAGACTTGTTGACGCATCGTGCCATTAAAGCGATTTTGCTAGGTAAAAAGTATGAGCCTAAGGACATTGACACTAGCGTATTGAACACGACCATTTCCAATGCCGCACGCAAGCAAATGGCGTTGGATCGTGCCGCTGGTAAAGAACGTCCGCAAAAAGAAGCGACGATTTGGGATATGTTGGGGACGCATTGTTCTGCCAATGAACGCCGCGCTGACGAGGCGTCACGTGATGTTGAAGCTTGGCTCAAGTGTTACTACATGAAGAGCAAGTTGGGTGAGGAGTTTGTGGGGACGATTTCTGGTGTCACGCAATTTGGTTTGTTTGTGCAGCTTGACGAGATGTTTGTCGAGGGCTTGGTACATATCACTGAGCTTGGCGCTGATTATTTTCAGTTCGACGATGCGCGCCATGAATTGCGCGGAGAGCGCAGCGGTAAGCGTTACCAGTTGACCGATAAAATCAAAGTCGTGGTGAGCCGCGTTGATATCGATGCGCGTAAGATCGATTTGTCTCTCGCTAGCAGTGCAGTGCCGAATCGCTTTCCAAAGACGCGCGAGTTTGAAGAAGACGTCGAGCTACATCAGAAGAAGCGCGGAGTCGCTGCGAAGATTTCCAAGCACGCGACTTCTGTGATTGAAAAAAATGTTCCCTTAAACGGTAAAAAATCCGGACAGCTTGAAAGCGTCATAGAAAAGTCAGTCGCAAAACCTAAGCATAAAAAAGCGAGTACAGCAGCGAAACAAGTGGAGCAAAAGCCGAAGGCCAGTAAACAAGGCAAAACGAGTAAGCCCACAAAGTCGGGTAAGCTCAGTAAGAAAAAACGATAAGCAAGCAGGGTGACTGTTGTTGCGTCAGCCGGGCTCGTTTTGGGCAGAATTATTCAGTGTAGTAGATCAGAGAAATTGAGAATGAAAAGTAAAATGATTTTCGGCTTTCACGCCGTAACTTCCCGCATCCGCCATGAAGCATCGTCGGTGGAAGAAATTTATGTCGATAGCGAGCGCGTTGATCGTCGTATGAAAGATTTGTTGTATGCCGCTAAGGGCGCTGGCATTCGTGTCATACAGGCAGATGACCAACGTTTGTCGAAGATCGTTGGGACGCGCCGTCATCAGGGCGTGGTGGCTAAGGCAGGTGAATTGTCGTTGGCGCGTAATCTTGATGAATTATTAGATGCGATAGAAGGCCCACCTTTATTGTTGATCTTAGATGGCATTACCGATCCGCATAATCTGGGTGCCTGTTTGCGTGTTGCAGATGGTGTTGGGGCGCATGCAGTGATCGCTCCTAAGGATCGCGCAGTTGGTCTGAAC
>JACQDW010000162.1 GCA_016200845.1 Burkholderiales bacterium
TCGTCGCGCAGGGCAATGGCTTTGTCTTTGCCCTTAGAGTGCAAAATCGCCGAGACATAGGCTTGACGGAACACATGCAACTCATCTAAAGACCGCATTTTTTGCAGTTTTCTCTGCAAGAAAAACCCCTTGATCCCTAAATTTTCTTTGATGTTTTCGCCCAGATAGCGTTTCATCATATCGACGCGGGATTCTTTTTCTTCTTCCTCCTCATCGTCAAGCAAACGATCAAGATCGACGTTCCACGCGTCATCTTGATCAGGGGAGGGTTCAAAAATCGTTTGAGATTCTTCCAGGGCATCGATGGAGCCCAAAGTATTTGAGTCTAAAGTCACGTTGGCAGTTTCTTGAGTTAAATCGAGATCGTCTGGCGCTGGTATGGCCTCGACCGAGACGCGTTGTATAAATTCTTTATCTTGAAGCTCTTGCAGACTTTGCAAATTGAGTCCGAGCCCACCAATTTTTTGCACGATTTCCGCATCCGATTTTTTACCATCGATGAGAACCAAAAGTGAGCGCATACGAGAAGGCAATTGCCATTTTCTGGTTGCGATTTCTTCTCTGCCTTTGTCCGTTTTATCGTAAATGATGATCTGCATAAAGCTGATGTGTAGCAATTTAATTTAAATCATTTTAGCCTGAAAGCCTGTGATTTTGTACTGCTGTAAATTGAATGTGGAAATATATCAACTCAAAGCGCTTTTTACGTGATTTCAATTTCCCCCTAAAGCGACAACACTCTGCTAACATCGCGCTACTTTATGAATCCGCTTCCAATGTGTTGATCGCTTATGCGCCTTTTTTCTTTTCTCTTTTCTGCATTATTTTCATTTTTTGCTTTAAGCGTATTAAATCTCGTGACGATGGACGTGGCTCATGCAGACGCCTTTGTTTGCATCAACCAGCAGGGGAAAAAAGTTTTTTCCAATGAAGCCTGCGAAAAAAAGAAAATGAAAGTCGCCAGCCCCGAGTTTCCCGTGATCGCCGGGCAAGCCGTCTCTGCAGTTGTGGTCACTACGCCGCCTCCAGGCAGCACCTTTGACGCTAGGGGGAGAATGATCAGTAAAGATGGCAAAACAGTGACTTTGCCGGGGCAAATCTTATTGAGTAGTGATATGCATTTGGAAAAACCGGTGCTGTACTTTTTGATGGCAACCCTGTTTGGCACCATCTGCATCCTGATTGGCTTCTTCATGCATTACTATCGTACTCGTCGCGCCAAGATGGATTTGTTTCGAGGGTAGGCTAAATTTTGCTTCTGTCCACCTGTAATTGTGGCTTATCTTAAGTTTAAGTAACTTCAACGCTCGCTTGCCGCGGCAATGTAAAACAAAAGCAGGCACCGATGGATTCGGATGTGCCTGTTTCTGCCCACAATCGTCCGCCAAAATGCTCGACGATTTGGCGGCTGATGGGTAAACCTAGACCGGTTCCCTTGGGTTTGCCGGTCAGCGAATCCCGCTTGCCTGTGCTTTGATGGAATTTCTCGAAGATTAGTTCGTGCTCGTCCGGATTGATGCCAGGACCGTTGTCGGACACTGTGATACGTACCTGATGCTCGTCGCCGGTCGCGGATACGTTCACAATTCCACCGAATGGCGGGACGAACTTGAATGCATTGGAAAGTAAATTCTGCATGACTTGCATTAGCCTGTCTCGGTCGGCTACGACGACAAGTCCTGACGCTATCTTGTCGATATTTAATGCGATATTGCGTTCAGCAGCTAGTGCCGTGAGTGTGGTGACTGCGTCTAGAATAAGCTCTGCCACATCAACCGTGGTCCTTGTCCATTCTCCCTGGCCTGATTCTAATTTTGCTAAATCCAGAATTTGATTAATCAGGCGCGATAGGCGTTCGGTTTCACTGACAACGATACCAAGAAAGCGCGTGCGCTCATTGAGTGACATGTCGGGATCGTTGTGAAGAATTTCGGAGAACAGCCGAATCGACGTCAAGGGCGTGCGCAGTTCGTGGGTCACTGTCGCGACAAAATTATCCTTCATCTGGTCGAGTTCTTGCAGTCGTTGATTGGCGTGACGTAGCTCGGCTGTCGCAAGCGAAAGTTCACGCGACTTTTCTTCGATCTCGCGACTGTAACTGCGCAACTGCGATGCTTCGTCGAGGATGCTCATTACTTCTTCCATGTCCAGCGCTTCTTCCGTTACTACAGAGGCGAGCATGGCACGCGCTGAAGCTGATCCGATCGCGCCTGCGAGTAAGCTTTCTGCGAAATTGACCAATTGTGCGTCCGCCGGTAATTGTGTGGTGGCTGGTAAGCCGCGTTCCTGTGCGTAGCGATCAAACGCCTCTTGCGTGCGTTCGGCACCGAGGAAGCGACTGACAAGCGGGATCAGTTCAGAAAGCTGCGCACCACCACTCCAGCCACCGGGATGAAGAACCTGCGAGCCGCGGGAGACAAACAAGTTTGCTTGACGTGCTTCTCCGGCGTTCGGTGCACGCAGCAGCGAGACAGCAATGTAGGCGCAAAGGTTAGCCAACATACTCCACATCAAGCAGTGCGTGATCACATCGAAACCACCAAGTCCAAACAGGTGCAGCGGGTGCAAGAATTCAATACCAAAAAAACCGGTTTGCATGAACTGCGCAGGAAGCCAGCCAGTCTTGGCGAACGAGGGGAGCAGCAGGGTATACATCCAGATAGTAAACCCGGCCATAAGGCCAGCGACCGCACCATTGCGAGTGCCACCCTTCCAGTACAAACCACCCAGTACAGCGGGCGCAAACTGCGCCACCGCAGCGAAAGAAATTAAACCTATCGACACCAGTGCATACGACTCACCGGCGAATCGAAAATACCCATAAGCAAGCGCGAGTATCAGCACGATCGCACAACGACGAATCGTCAAAAGAAGACTAGACAAATTGCTGCGCGTGGCCAGAAGCACGGGCGCTATTCGTAGCAGCACGGGCATCAGTAAATCGTTGCAAATCATGGTCGCAAGCGCGATGGTTTCCACGATCACCATGCCGGTCGCAGCGGCAAGCCCTCCAAGATAGGCCAGCAAAGCGATTAATTGCTGGTGCTGCGCCATCGGCAATGTCAGCACAAAAGTATCGGCGTCAACTCCAGACGGAAAGTAGAGCAGGCCAGCCATTGCGACGGGTAACACAAATAGATTGATCAGAAATAGGTATAAGGGAAACAGCCAGACCGCCCGTTTTAGATGAGACTCATCGACGTTTCGCACCACTATACGAGTGAAACTGGGAAAAAATCTCACCGACGCCATTGTGCATACCCCAGACCACAAAAACGCCCACACCAAGAAAGGCCACCAGCTTGATGACAGATTCAAACGCAATCGCCGCGACCATGCCTTCGTGGCGTTCGGTGGCGTCCAAATGTCTGGTACCAAACAAGATCGTGAAACAGGCCAAGATGGCAGCCGTATACAGCGCGCCATCTTGCCACAGCGGCACTGCCGCAATACTCGCTGGCATCACGATGTCTGGATAGCGCACAAGAATGCCAAAACTGTTCGACACCGCTTTCAATTGCAAGGCGATATAAGGGATCACGCCAAGAACTGCGATCACAGTCACGAGTCCACCTAAAAGATGACTTTTGCCGTAACGCGAGGCGACAAAATCGGCGATCGATGTAATGCGGTTGACCTTGGATACTCGTATCATTTTTAGGACGATAAAGCCCGCTAATGCATACAGCAAGGTCGGTCCAAGATAAATCGGCAAGAAATCCACGCCATTAGAGGCAGCGCGACCGACACTGCCATAAAACGTCCAAGTCGTGCAATACACGCCCAATGACAGCGCATAAATCTGAGGGTTGCCAATCAATGAGCGCCCTGCATCTGCCCGCCGGTCTGCCACCCATGCGATTAGAAACAACACCGCGAGATAGGCCAGAGAGACGAGAACGATGAGCCATCCTTGCAGCATCTCAGCCCATCTCCTTTTCGGTGACCCAAGCCATCAACACAATTAAAGTCAGCCACGCGCCCATCAGCCACGCATAAAGCAGAGGGAAGCCAAAGACACTGCCGGGTCTGTCAAAAATCGACATCACCGGAAAATTGAACCAAACGCAGCCAAGTAGAAATAAAGCAGCAAGCCTTTGCTTCGATAGGCGAGAACGTTTCATGTATGTTCCTTTCCATTTTTCCTGTGTTGAGCCATCTTGGGTGATGTCGATGGGTTTTGCAAGCGCTGGCCGTCGCCCTGTTGCGACTGGCTACTTAGTGTGGCAAAATCAATTTTTATTGCCGCTGCCCCTGCAGTCCTTCCCATGAGAATTTTACTCGCCGAAGATGATCAAATGATTGCACTCGGATTGGTCGTGGCCCTTCGCAAAGAAGGCTATGCGGTAGATCACGTCGAAGACGGTGCCATGGCAGATGCCGCATTAATGACGCAACCCTATGATACGGTGATCCTCGACTTAAGCTTACCTCGGCTCTCAGGTATAGAAGTTCTCACTCGTTTACGCCACCGTAAAAACACCACAGCGGTGCTGATATTAACAGCACTTGACGGTATCGAAGACCGGGTGCGTGGTCTGGATGCTGGTGCTGATGATTACCTTTCTAAGCCCTTTGCTTTGGCTGAACTATTTGCCCGAGTTCGCGCGCTCACCCGTCGCGGAAGTGGCAATCCTAATTGCATCGTATTTGGGTCACTGACTTACAATCATGCCGAGCACGAGGCGCAGGTTCATGGTGAATCACTCAAACTATCTGCCCGCGAATTGGCACTACTTGAACTGCTGGTGCTACGCGCTGGCAAGCTAGTCGGGAAAGAGCAACTCATCGATAAACTATGCAGTTGGGGCGAAGAAGTCAGCGGCAACGCGATTGAGGTCTATGTACATCGTTTGCGCAAAAAACTGGAGATCGGTGATGTACGGATTACCACGGTGCGCGGCTTGGGTTATTGCCTGGAACTCGCCCCCATAACATTAGGCGCTAATAACCAGCCCAGTTAAATATCCATGAAAAAATGCCCGTGTTTGAAAAAAACAAGAAGAGACGGGCATTTTTTTCGCAGCATTTAGTTGAGCTTAGTCGTGCGCATAAATATCGACGTCCTTAGTCTCTTTCACAAAAAGCATACCGATCACGAAGGTAATACTGGCGACAATAATCGGATACCACAGACCGTTATACATATTGCCGGTCTGCGCAACGATGGCAACCCCAGTCGCAGGTAAAAGTCCGCCGAACCAGCCATTTCCAATATGGTAGGGCAAGGACATGGATGTATAGCGTATACGAGTGGGGAACATTTCCACTAACATCGCTGCGATCGGTCCGTACACCATGGTCACAAAAATCACCAAAATGCTGAGAATCAGGATCGCAACGGGCATGTTGATTTTTTCTGGATCCGCCTTGGCCGGATAACCCGCCGCGGCTAAAGCCGATGTGACCGATTTTTCAAACGCCGCTTTTTTTACTTTCGCATCTGCAGCCACCAAGCCACTTGAGCTATACGAGTCGATGATCGTGTTGCCAATCGCAATCGTCGCCCGACCATCTCCGACTATCGTTTCATAGCTAGCAGAATTGGCAGCTAGCACTTGTTTCGCGATATCGCAGGAAGTGGTGAACTTGGCGACACCGGTCGGGTTAAATTGGAAAGAGCATTCGGACGGATTTGCTGTCACGATGATTTTGTTAGCCGATTGTGCAGCCGCGAGTGCTGGATTCGCTGCTTCTGTCAAAGCTTTGAACAAGGGGAAATAAGTCAACGCCGCGATGAGACAGCCCGCCATAATAATCGGCTTGCGGCCAATCTTGTCGGATAAAGCGCCGAACACGATGAAG
>JACQDW010000163.1 GCA_016200845.1 Burkholderiales bacterium
CAGAAGAATGAAGATCAAGGAATGTATTGGTTAAATAAAGCTGCAAACGGTAATTCAATTCATCATTTTCGAGCAAAATTAAGCCTAGCATGGATACTCGCCACTCATCCAAATAAAGACCTGCGCGATGGCGCTTTAGCGCTTAATCATTTACAGGCAATCGATAAGGATTACCAAGATAAACAAACTTATTACCGCACAGCTGCGGCGGTGTATGCGGAAAATGGTGATTTTGAGGCGGCTACACAATGGCAAGAAAAAGCCTTGAGTGATGCCAAGTCTTTAGATTTGCCAATGGAAGCGCTCCGAGAACAAATGCTCTCCTACCAGAACAAACAAGCTTTAAGAGACGAGCCATAGTCAATAAGTCTTGTTTTGAGGCGTTTTTGAGTCAACCTGGGATCAGGTTAGTACGGGTAAATTTGAAATAGACAGGCAAATGAGATAAGAATTAAACATTGAATTCCAACTATTTTGGTGCGATGCACAAAAAACGCTTGACGCCTAAAAAATAGTCAGTAGAATGCGAATTGTTGCGGTGCACCAAAAAGTAAATTCGGATTCACTGCCATGTTTGACTCAACTCAATTGACATCATCCCTTTACCGGAGAACGCTATGTACACAACACCAGAACAATTTATCGCCGCTTCTAAAAACAGCATGGAAGCTCAATTTGCAGCGATCACTGCATTGAATCAAAAAGCTTTGGAAGGTTTGGAGCAATTTGTTTC
Organism: Burkholderiales bacterium; assembly: GCA_016200845.1. Lineage (GTDB taxonomy): Bacteria > Pseudomonadota > Gammaproteobacteria > Burkholderiales > Burkholderiaceae_D > Undibacterium. The sequence continues at coordinate 734 of JACQDW010000163.1, forward strand.
TTTGAACGTGAATGCCGCTAAAGCGACTTTCGAAGAAAGCACTTCTGCTGCTAAGCAATTATTGAGTGCAAAAGATCCACAAGAATTTTTGACTTTGAGCACCGCTCAAGCTAAACCAAATGCAGAAAAAGCCTTGGCTTATGGCCGTCATTTGGCAAGTATCACGACAGCGACTCAGCAAGAGTTCACTAAGGCAGTTGAGTCACACATCGCAGAAACGAATGCAAAAGTGATTTCTCTGATCGACGAAGTCACTAAAAATGCACCAGCAGGTTCCGAGCAAGCTGTGACAGCTTTGAAAACAGTGGTTGGTAACATCAACGCCGGTTACGAGCAATTGTCCAAGACTAGCAAACAAGCTGTTGCAACATTGGAAGAAACATTGGCCAACGCCAGCAAGCAATTCACACAAGCTGCTGAAAAAGCCACTAGCAAGAAGAAGTAATTTTTGCTGGCAGAAAAAACTCCCGTCTGAATAGGTCGGGAGTTTTTTTTCGCCTAAAATTTTGCGATGCAATAAATTTGTTCTCGGCTAGGCTACACTAGCATTCTTTTCTGTTCACTCTATCTATGGGAGTCACTCATGCAAGAAGTCGTTATCGTTGCCGCAGCACGTACTGCGGTGGGTAAATTTGGTGGTTCGTTGGCAAAAGTTCCGGCATCCGATTTGGGTGCGCATGTGATCAAGGCTTTGCTGGCTAAGACGGGTTTGCAAGGTGCGCAAATTGATGAGGCGATTTTGGGGCAGGTGTTGACGGCGGGTGTGGGACAAAACCCTGCGCGTCAGGCGGTAATACGTGCTGGTTTGCCTAACTCTGTTGCGGCGATGACGATCAATAAGGTGTGTGGCAGCGGCTTGAAAGCAACGCATTTGGCGGCACAAGCGATTATGGCGGGTGATGCTGAGATCGTGATCGCCGGTGGTCAGGAAAACATGAGCGCCTCGCCGCACGTGTTGGCTGGCTCGCGCGATGGTTTCCGTATGGGTGACGCCAAGTTGGTCGATACCATGATCGTTGATGGCTTGTGGGATGCGTATAACCAGTATCACATGGGCATTACGGCAGAAAACGTCGCGAAACAACTCGAAGTCTCGCGCGAAGAGCAAGATCAATTCGCCCTCGCCTCCCAGAATAAAGCAGAAGCGGCGCAAAAGGCCGGCAAGTTTGTCGATGAAATTATTCCCTACGAGATCGTCAGCAAAAAAGGTACAACCGTGTTTGATAGCGACGAATTCATCAAGCACGGCGCGACCTTAGAATCTCTGGCGGCATTGCGCCCGGCCTTTGATAAAGCAGGTACAGTGACCGCGGGCAATGCATCTGGTTTGAACGATGGCGCTGCAGCTGTGATCATGATGTCCGCTAAAAAAGCCGCTGAATTAGGTTTGCCGGTGCTGGCTAAAATCAAGGCCTATGCCTCTGCCGGTATTGACCCGACTATCATGGGTCTTGGCCCGGTTCCAGCTTCACAATTGTGCTTGAAAAAAGCAGGTTGGACACATGAAGAAGTCGACCTGATGGAAATCAACGAAGCCTTTGCCGCGCAAGCGATCGGTGTGAATCGTCAGATGGGCTGGGACACTAGCAAGATCAATGTGAATGGCGGTGCAATTGCGATTGGTCATCCGATAGGTGCATCAGGTTGCCGTATTTTGGTCAGCTTGATTCATGAAATGATACGTCGCGATGCTAAGAAGGGTCTGGCGGCATTGTGTATTGGTGGTGGTTTGGGTGTGGCATTAGCGATCGAACGCTAAGGGAAGTCTCTATAAATCCAATTGTGGGGCGCATTGCGTTGTTGCAAAGCCTCGCAATACCGACGTATTGCTGCGTTTTGCGCCTAGCACTGCATCCCCAAAATTGAATTTCTAGAGATTCCCTAAGCTCTTGAGTAAACCTAAATCAAAGCTGAGGCGCAGAGAACGCGGAGTTAATGCTTAGAAGATTTGATTTTCTCAGCGTACTCAGCGACCTCTGCGTCGACAAATTTGTTAATTCTTCCCCAAACGCGCCATCATCGCTTTATATCTTTCCTGCCCACTGCTAAGTTGTTCGTATTGATCAAAGCCTGTTTGCATGAGTCGATCGAGTTGATTGAGGCGATCAGTGGGCTTGGGGTGCGTTTCTAAGAGCAGTTGCAATGCAGCGCTACCGCCGACTACGCTTTGCAGGGTTTGCAGTACGGCGGGTAGCCCATAGGGTTCATAGCCGGCGCGGGTGGCGAGTACCACGCCGATGCGGTCGGATTCAAACTCATCTTCTTTGTCTAATCCTTTGCCATACAGTTCGGTGCCTATCGCGGCGTATTTGAGCACGTCTTGATTTTTGTTGCCGCGTGCATCCATCACCACGCTGGCGCTTTCTTGCAGAGCGGTTTTGGCGTGGGCTTTTTGCATGGCGTTGAGGTGATGCTTTTTGAGGACGTGGCCGATTTCATGGGCGAGTACGCCCGCTAATTCTGCCTCAGAATTGAGCTTCAACAACAGGCCCTTGGTGAGCACGATATAACCGCCCGGTGCGGCGAAGGCGTTGATGTCATCGTTGTCGAGTACGGCAAAAGTCCAGGGCAAATCGGGTCGTTCGCTGCGACTGGCGATCCAGCGTCCGACTTTGTTGACGTAGTTTTGCACCGTCACATCGGCATGCAGTGGTGCCAGACTTAAGAGATTGCTGGCGATGCTTTGACCGAGCAGAATTTCCTCTTCTTCGGTTAAGGGGACGATGGCTTTTTTGACGCTTTGCAAGGCGTTAAAGGCCTTGTTCAAGTCGAGTTTAAATTGCGGTTCGGCGTTGATTGCGCCGGGGAATAGCAGGCTGCTGAGCAGAATCGCGACGAGGCTCAATTTAGTTTTCATTTCTGCCTCCCTGGTTAACCGATAGATAAGCCACGTCTTGTGCTTTCAATTGTTCCTTCTGCGCGAATTGTTGGGCGTCTTGTTTGGAGGCTGCCATGGTTTTCATCTTTTCCAAGGCCTCGGGATTGGGCACTAAGGCATTGAAATTTTCTTTGGAGAGTCCGCGTGCGCCTGTGGTGCTGGTGGTGCCGCTACTGCCGGTTTTGATCAGACTAAATAAGCTCTTGGCTGTGTTACCGACGGCATTGCCATCTGCTTCTTTGCCTGTCGTATTATCAAAGCGCAGCGTCAGCATTTTGACCCAACCCAACTTGTTCTCGGCACGGACTTCCATCCAGCTTGCCTTGCGCGACAAAACATCGATGCGTTGATTCTCGGTTAGCGTGATGAGGCTGGGGGCGTCGCTGAACGGTTGTGTTTTTAATTCTGAACTGCGGATGACAGTGGCTTTGGTTTTGCCTGTCTCGGGCGTAGTTTGTGCCAGGCAGGTGGCAGAGAGCAGGCTGAGGCAGAGTGCGCTCACCATAGGGGGAAGTGTGTGATGCTTCATGCGACGTCCTTATCATTGACAACTACGGTGGCAGAAGTGGGGGTGAACAATTGCACCGCCTGTTCACGTCCTTTCACCTTATAGGAGCCCAGGGGGTGAAAGTCAAGCGCGTCGCCGCAAAGCAACACGGTTTCTTGTGAGACTAAAATGCGCGCTAAGTCCTTGGTTTGCCCTTCGATGCGACTGGCGAGATTGACGGTGTCGCCAATTGCGGTGAATTCTTTGCGCATGTCCGATCCTATCGAGCCGACCACGGCGGTGCCGGAATGGATGCCGATGCCGACATCAAAATCAGGTGGCAAATCGTTGTTGTCGCGCTTAAATTTTTCCAGCGCTTCGGACATGGCGATTGCGGCCAACACGGCATCGCGGGCGTGTTCGGGATTGTCTAAAGGTGCACCCCAAAATGCCATGATGCAATCGCCGATAAATTTATCCACCGTGCCATTGAAGCGGAAAATCACTTCGACTTGCAGAGCAAAATAGCGATTCAATAAAGCGACGACTTCTTCCGGGCTGCGGTTTTCGGACAAGCTGGTAAAGCCGCGTATATCTGAAAACAAAACAGTGATGGTTTTGCTTTCGACTTTCTCGGCGATGTGCTGCGCACTGCTTTTATTGATCCATTTTTTGACCACATGCGGATTGACATAGCGACCAAATTCTTTGAGTGTGGCTTGATACGATTGCTCCACTTGCCAGTAGTCGTGCAGTGCTAAAGCAAAGAAATACGACCACAATAAAAGAAAGGGTGCGAGGACAGGAATTAGGAGCAAATGGGAGAGCGCCGCATAGCTAGTCAAACCACAGATCAGCGTGAACAGAGTCAAGCCCAGCGCGATACGCAGCGCATGAATCCGCCGCACAAAGCAGAGCCAGATCGCCGCCATACTCACTAGAAAAAATACGCAACTATGCCAAGGCTGGGTGACACGCATGGACAGATGATTTTTTAGATTATCTATCGCCGTGGCTAGCATATCCATGCCTGCATAGTCGCTGGCAATCGGCGTGGCTTTGCGGTCGTTAAGCGAAGTCGCGTCGGTGCCGATCAACACGATTTTGTCTTTGAATTCTGTGCGTGAACGGGTGGGATGTTGCCGGTCTAGATCAGCATACACATCGACAAATGAAATGCGTTGATACGGCGCCGCGCCGCCGCGCCAGGCCAGTCGAATATCGTTGGCGGAGCTGGGTGTGGGTGGAGAAACACCCAGATCCATCGCTATTCTGGTCGGCAAGGAAGGCAGCTTCCATCCAGCATGATCGCTATACAGTGCATAGCGCCGACCGACTCCATCGGCATCAGCTTGAAAATTAATACTGCCCACGCGCCAGAGTCGCTGGTCGATGGCGAGCGGCGGCAAGAAATTGCCAGTGGTATTGGCATCGGCAAGAGGTGTTGCGATCAGGCCGAGGATAGGAGCGAGCTGTTTTAAGTTGCCGTGATAGCCGTCCGTGCTGGTCGCTTTGTGCGTCAGCGGGAAAAAGATTTTGGTGCGGGACTGATCGATATTAAGTGCCGCTTGATTAAACGCCAGATCGCTTTCGGGTCGGTCTTTGTCTCTATCTTCAAAGCTTAAATCAAAGACGATGGCGCGTGCGCCTTGTTGATGCAGCGCTTGTATCAACTCGCCATACACCGCGCGCGGCCAAGTCCATTTGCCGACCATGTCATTCATTTGCGCCAGACTGATATCGTCGATATTGATGATGACGATATCAGGGTCGGGCTTGTGTTGAAGCGCATCGTGCCGCATCAGCCAGTCGGAGAATCGGGCGTCTAAGCTAAACAAAAAACGCGGCGCCAATAATTCCGCACTGCCAAACAACCCGAACAGCAGGCTGAGCAGCGTGATCCATTTGCTAAAGTTTGGCGACAGACGCATGCGGGCGTGGAGGTGAATGACGAAGTCTTTAGTCTAGATTTATTTGATTTTGCGTGCTTGTTTGTATGCATGTGAGTGAGCGCTAAAACAACAAAATTTCTTGATCCACCGGCTTTTGCGCAGCTGTTCGAAATAGTCATGCTCACATCAAGATCAGCCTAAATTTGTGTGGACAGCCCACCTCTCTAAAAATATACTGATGCGCCGCTCGCAGATCGGCTAATTTGTTGTTTTATAGAGGAAAAGACGCATGTCGTCAGGTTTGAATATTCGGTCAGCTTGGAGCATTTTGACGCTGGTGTGTGCAATGAGTTTGCCGCACTTGAGTGCATTTGCAAATGATCAGCGCTATCAAAAACCAGCGCCGGAGTTGCAGGCGTTGGTGGACGCGCCACGCGGGCCCGAGTTTCGCCTCGGGCCCTTAAATAAGACGGGTTTGCTGGTGAGCATACCTGCCCTGCCCGGCATTGCCGAGGTGGCGCAGCCTGAGTTGAAATTAGCGGGTTTGCGGGTGCACCCTCGTTTGCGCGCTGCTAGCCGGAGTAATTTTAGCGATGGACTGAGTTTATTAGACATTGCATCGGGCAAGACGCGTAAGGTATCTGGCTTGCCCGCAAAGGTCAAAATAGCCGACATGGCATGGTCGCCGGATGAGAAATGGCTGGCGTTTAGTTGCTGGACGCAGAGTGGTGTGGAATTGTGGTTGTTGGACGTAAAAGTCGCGGTCGCGCGACGTTTGATCGCCGAGAAGCTCAACGCCGTCACTGGCAGCGGTTTTTCGTGGATGAAAGGGGAAGATCGTAGCGGGGATCAATTATTGGTGCGCTTATTGCCGCGTGGCCAGGCCGCCGCGCCGCGCGAATCTGTGGTGCCTCTCGGGCCAAATATGCAAGAAACGCGGGGCGGCAAATTGGCGCAAACCCGTACCTATCCTGATTTGCTAAGAACACCGCATGATGCGGATATGCTCGACTGGCAGTTGCGTACACAATTGGCGGCGGTGAGTGTGGATGGGCGGGTGCGGCGCTTTGGCCCGGCGATGACACTTTCAAAAGTTCAGTCTTCGCCAGATGGCAAGTGGGTGCTCACAACACAGATTAAGCGCCCCTACTCTTATCAACTGCCTTTAGAGCGCTTTGGACAATTGATTGAAGTCTGGGGAATCAATGGGAAAAAGCTCAAGACAATTGCTGATATCCCATTGCGAGAGCGCTTGCCGGGTGCGGGCGATGCGGTGCAAATAGGGCCGCGCAATTTTGCCTGGCGCAATGATCAACCCGCGACCTTGTATTGGCTGGAGGCGCAGGGTGGCGGTGATCCTGAGGCGAATGTCAAAGTACACGATATTTTGGTGCAACAAGGGATGCCTTTGCAGGGCAGCCCACAAAAAATCATGGACATGGCCTGGCGTTTTAGTCAGGTTTTGTGGGCGAATGATCATCTGGCGCTGGTGACCGAGACTTGGGGAAAAACGCGCGAGACCCGCACCTGGCGCATACAGCCCGGTGCGCCGTATGCCAAGCCTGAGCTGGTATTTAGCCGCAAGACTGAAGATCAATACACCAATCCCGGTAGTCCTCTGATGGAATTGAATCAGTTTGGTCGCTCGGTGATCCGCTTGGGAAGCGACGAGCAATCGATGTTCTTGGTGGGCACGGGTGCCAGCCCTGAAGGCGACCGGCCGTTTTTGGATCGATATCACTTCGGAAGTGAAAAGCTGACGCGCCTGTGGCGCTCGCGTGCGCCCTACTACGAAGAAGTATTGGGTGTATTGGACGAGCAAGGTAATGAGCTGATTACGAGCCGCGAATCACCGGATGAACGTCCCAATTTATATGTGCGAAATCTGGCGACCAACGCTGCACCGAAAACACTGACCGCCTACCTCAATCCAACGCCGCAACTCAAAGGCATACAAAAGCGGCAAATTCATTATGAGCGCGAAGATGGCGTCAGCCTCAGTGCGACCTTGTATTTACCCGCGGGCTATGATCCCAAACGCGACGGACCCCGGCCTATGTTGATGTGGGCGTATCCGCGTGAATTTAAAACTGCAGAGGCTGCGGGACAAGTGACTGGATCTCCGTATAAATTCAATCGTATTAACGTGCAAGGACCGCAAGTCATGTTGGTGCGTGGCTATACCGTGTTGGATGGGTTCGCGATGCCGGTGATCGGCGAGGGGCGTAAAGAGCCCAATGATAGTTTTATTGCGCAGATCAAAATGAATGCGGAAGCCGCGGTGGAGGAAGTGGTACGTTTAGGCGTTGCGGATAAACAGAGAATTGCGATTGGTGGACATAGTTACGGTGCATTTATGGCGGTCAATTTGTTGGCGCATACTAAGCTGTTCCGCGCGGGAATCGCGCGATCCGGTGCGTATAACCGCAGCCTGACACCATTTGGATTTCAAGCAGAAGACAGAAATTATTGGAAAGCCATCGACACCTACCAGGAAATGTCGCCGTTTAATTATGCCGATGAAATCGACGCTCCTTTGTTATTGATTCATGGCGAAGACGACAATAATCCGGGGACGTTTCCCATGCAGAGTGAACGCATGTATCAAGCCTTACAGGGCTTAGGAACACCCGCACGTCTGGTGATGTTGCCACACGAAAGTCACCAGTACCGCGCGCGGGAATCGCTGATGCATATGTTGTGGGAACAAGATCAGTGGTTAAATCGCAGCATTAAGATGGCAAAACCCACCAATACAAAGTGAATTGTTGCTAGATTATTGTCCCAAGCCAACAATTTTCTATTATGATGAAGCATCCCTTGAACCACCGATTTCTATGCTCAGAGCTTACATCCTTGATAATCAGGCAGTCGCCCGTAATTTGCTGGCGACGGTGCTGAATAATGGCGGGCACGAAGTTGTGGGCGATGGTAACCACAGCGCTACTAATATTGCGCGTATGGTCAAGTTACAACCGCAAATCATTTGTATCGATATCGGCGAGCCAGACAAAGATGGGCTAGCTTTGCTGGAGTCAGTCCGAGAGCAATTGCCTAAGTCTCTGATTTTTTTGGTCTCTGCCAAAATTGATGCCGAGATTATTCAGGCCGCGCAAAGTCGTGGCGTGGTTGGTTTTATCGTTAAGCCATTTAATGCGGTGGCGGTATTGATGTCGATTCGTAATACGATTTTACGCATCGCTAAGCAAGCAAAATCGCAGCAAACTCCCTCTGCCGATGCTAAAGCTGCAGATGACGATAGCAGTATCGATGACACCAGAACTGCGGCTGAATAAGCATCTCCACCATAAGGCTAATCGCTTTTTTTTCGCACTTTATCCTCGCTGAGCCAATTTCGTCGCAAACTTTCTTATTCCCCTTCTGACTCGATTACAGTAGCAATCATTGTCAGGAGTGAACCCTATTATGCAAACTCATCATCCCCATCCCGAACAAGCTTTGCCAGCCGAGGTATCCATACAAAGCGACACCTGGCTCAATCGCTACCGTAATTATCCCGTTTTCTCACGCACCTGGTTTCGTTATCGGGTGACGGCGTTTTTTTATACGTTTGTCGCAATGTTGTTGATCGCCGCCTTGATGGTCTTTGCCAAAAATGGAGACTGGCGCATTTTTGCTGTCGTTAGCGTCACCATCACTGTGGGCGCACTGGGGCTGGTGAGCTTCGGCCAGTTGCTGGCGATGTGGGTTAGGCAAAAAGCATTCAAGGCAAAGAAGGAAGGCATCTTGCTGGTGCTTGCCATTGTAGTCGGTGGCGGCATGAGCTATGGCGCTTCCAGCGGAGCCGAGATGCTCATGAACGGACTTATTTTTGGCGACCCACATCACGAGGTCTTTGGCGGCGAGAAAAAGCCCCAAATAACGCGAACTGTAACAACCACCGTTCACGCCGGACAAGCGAGCCAAACAGCGAGCGACAGTGCGCCAGATCCAGCGCCTCCAGTTGACTCAAAAAAGAATCAAAAAAACAGTGCGTGGGTTGACGCTTTGTTTAAAGGGGTGGCCATGTTCCCCTTCGTATTCATGGTGAGCTACATGGGTAGTGTGTTCGATCTTTGGTATTTTTTCCGCCAGCGCAAACGTCTGATCGAAGTCCAACGCCAGCAAGAATTACAAAGAGCACAGGACGCGCGACGTGAAGCCGAATTGCGTTTGTCGGTGCTGGTGGCGCAGGTGGAGCCGCACTTCTTGTTCAACACCTTGGCCGGAGTGCGCTCAGCGATTTTGACCGAACCTCTCCGCGCCACCGCCATCGTCGATCACCTCGTCGATTATCTGCGCTCCACCATTCCGCAAATGCGCGGTGATGGCAGCAGTGAACAAGGGCGACTCGCCAAACAATTAGAAGCGGCTCGTGCCTATCTTGGCCTTATGCAAGCACGCATTCCGCGTCTGACGTTTAGCGTGGAATCCGAACTAAAAGACGCCGCATTCCCGCCATTGCTGCTCATCACGCTGGTGGAAAACGCCATCAAGCACGGCATAGAACCGAAAATTGGAGCGGCGCATGTCTCCGTGACAGCGCGCTATTTTGACGAAGGCGACGAAGAAAAATTAGAAGTGAAAGTCGAAGACGATGGCGTTGGTTTTGGTGGCGCCACCTCTGGCTCCGGCATCGGTTTGGCCAATGTACGTGATCGCTTAGAATCGATGTATGGTGATCGCGCCAGCTTGGTGCTTAAAGCACGTGCCGAAGGCGGGGTCGCTGCGATCATTAGCTTGCCATTGATCCCCTAAATTCATTTAACTTGAACGAGAAAAAAATGACGACCGCTATTATCGCTGATGACGAAGATCTGCCCCGCAAAGACCTGCGCCGCATGTTGAACGAGCTATGGCCAGAACTGGAAATTGTGGCGGAATGCGAACATGGCGCTGATGCGCTGGAAGCCATACAACAACGCCAGCCCGATATCGCCTTTCTTGATATTCGCATGCCCGGCATGACCGGGCTCGATGTCGCGCATGCCGCAAAAGGACATTGCCACGTCGTGTTCACCACCGCCTACGACAATCACGCACTGGAAGCGTTTGCCACTGGCGCGCTCGACTATTTACTCAAACCGATTTCCCGTGAACGCCTGATCGACGCTATTGTCCGGCTCAAAGAACGCTTCGCTACAAAAACCGCGCCGGGTGATTTGAGCCAACTGATGCAAGAGCTAGACAAGCGCCTACGCCCTGCCAATGTCGAACGCATACGCTGGATCAGCGCCAGCGTCGGCGACACCATCAAGATGTTCCCTATTGATAAAGTCTTGTATTTCACCTCAGACGAAAAATACACCCGCGTAGTCGCCATCGACGACGAAGCCCATGTGCGCAAACCCCTCAAAGAAATCATAGACGGCCTCGACCCCGAGGTCTTTTGGCAAATCCACCGGGGCGTGGTCGTCCGCGCCGACGCCATCGCCAAAGCTCACCGTGATGAGCTTGGCAAGGTCAGCGTACAACTGCGTGGTTGTCAGGATGTGCTTAAAGTGAGTCAAGCTTATGCTTGGCGGTTTAAGCCTATGTGAGATAAGCGACTAGACTGGTCCTGCAGTAAGTTGTGCAGGGGGCTCGACTATGTTGAACTCGTCGATTGGACGGCCAGAATTGTCCGTGACGATCATAAAAAAGCCATGCCAGAGCATACGCCTGCCATCTTGATTCGCTTGGAATTTAGTGCGGAAGATTTTCAACAGCACCTGCAAGCGCAGGCAATGACACGCGGCTCGGTGATAGGTCAGGTGGAGCGACTACAAGCGTATGCGCGTAGCCTCAAAAAGCGGTGTGTGATGGGAGTGCGTATGCCAAGGGTGTGCTTAGCTGGGGAGGCGTCGCCAGCCTGATTGTTTTTTTGTTGGAAAGTAAATCCAATCGCGTTGATACAGTCGGCGCGGGGGATGTTTGTTTGCGAATTCGCACAAGAAAGTGCGTCGCTTGGGCTCTATCGCAGTGAAAGCGAACACTCTTAAAAGAACTAGGTGACCTTAACGGAATTTTGGAGCAGTCACGCAAACTAAAGACGTGTTTCGTTTAATATTTGGAATGGGTGTCTTGCGTAGGTTTGTTAGGGGATTGGTAGGGGACTCACAACAGACAAGTCGAAATGAAAAATTGATTGATGCCATTGATAAATTGGCGAGCACTACCTGGACGGTGAAGAATGCGCTTGACTATTCTGCCTTGCTGCCACAATTAACCTCTCCACCCAAAGATCTAAATGATCAAGTCTCATCAATGAGAAATTTTATGTCGCTATATTCGATGGTACGAAGTGACGTCAGACAAACAAGTGGAACATGGGATAAGTTGAAATTTGCTGGTGAAAAAGATGAATCAAAAATTAAGCAAATAAAATCTGCACTATTCGGAGACGGTACAGCAAGTGGCGCGCTAATTTCTACAAAGTTACACATTGGCGGAATCACTTCTCAAAAAGTACCAAAGAAAGAAAATGGGAAAGTCGTTAAAGATGCTAAAGGAAAGACGGTATACGTTGATCAGATCGTCAACCAAAATCCATATCCAAATATGAGAGCCGTATTGAAAAAGCTCGGTTTAAGCCCATCGAATGTTATAGGTCATCACAATCATTTTCACGTTTATTTGAAGCCGTCGAAGGTTTTAGAGATTGGTGGCCCTAAGAAATTGGAAGCTGCTGGAGCTGAGAATCATGTCGATTCTAGTGGAGGCACGTCTAACACCTTAACTCTTCAAGATCAAATCGATGCTCTACAAGTCTATTCAAATTCTATTATTTTACCGAAGGAGAAAATGATGTTCATGTTGGATCAAGCCAATTATCCTGATAATGCTGTTTTTGAGATTCCAACAGCAAATTTAAATGCGACAAATTCTGAAGTTGCGAGCGACAATAGAAAGATAAATTACATCATTTTAAACTGCCAGCAGATTGAAAACAGGGATGATAGCGATCCTCGTTCTGCTGAGCGAGCACTTGATCCTGACGGATATGTGTCGAATATGGTTGGCACGAAAACTAAACCAATTGATGAATTCAAACTGAACCCGATACTCATTGTTGCACCTAAACACGGTAAACTTAGTGAGGTAGTCGCAAATAATGGTTATCGATTTTATGGGTATGATCCAGAGCCTGGTTATCTTGGGAAAGATTCGGTAGAATTTATCGTAGAAGCGAAGGGGAAAGTATATAAAGTGGTTTTAAACTTGGCGATCGTGGAGAGAGCGGATGACTCTGTGGCTCAAAAAGTTTGCCCTGAAATTAAAATGAGGAAAGTCAGCTATTTCAATGGATGGGAATCATATTCAACGTTTGCGGTTCAATTTAAAAATATTGATGGACAAAGTTTGGGGGAAACAGTTGGCCAAGGCACCACAGCCCAAATCACCCTAGACAGCAACGCAGCAGGCCACGGTTGGTTCATCGACGCCACCCCGGACAACAACGAAGAATTCCTGCCCACCTCTGACCCCGAAGTCTGGATCGCTAAAGCAGGATCAAACGCCGCAGGCAAGATGGACATGCTCTCTGTACTCTTGCACGAATACGGCCATGCACTTGGCATCGAACACAGCAGCGACCATGCCGACTACATGGCGGCCAGTTTGCAGCCCGGTGAACGGCGTTTGCCTAGTCGTGACGAGCTCAGTCTCATGAGCCGTTTAGTTGCCGCACTCAAAGGTGAGACCGCCAGCGCTGGCACGCAAGATGACAACCCCAATGCCCCATCAGACCCATGGGCACCGCTCGCCAGCATAGGCCTGCTCGCCTTAGGCCGCATTCGTCGCGGTGACTACGGCTGGACGCTCAATCTAGACCAAGGCCAGCTCAATCCGCGCTATGAGATTGCCAAGTTCACGCAAAAAGAAACCGTCGTGAATACCACCCTCAGCCAACACAGCAACGATTGGCTAACGGCAGGGACAGTCACGCTCCAAAGCAACATAGCAAGCAGCACCATCACCTTAGCAGAAAACCCGCTCTCCCAAGCCAACGCCATCCAAAGCTTCGCCGTCAAACAAGGCGACCGTTATTTGAGCTTCACCGTCGCCAACAACGGCCTGCAAGCCAATAGCATCGATCAAGACGGCAACGAGTTGGGACCAGACGACGCCTTCGAAGTCGCGCTGCTCAACGCCAACACGGGCCTCAGCCGTAGCGATGCTTGGTTTGCGGCAAGTTTTCAATTAGCAAAACCTGTAAAGCTTAAGGGGCGCCTTGATCAAATGGGTTAAAAATGCTGACCCCTAAGGTTTTGAAATCAGTGACATTGCGCGTGACGACTGTTAGATCATTGATTCTTGCCGTAGCAGCGATCATGGCGTCTTCGTAGAGTGTGTCGGACTTTCTGTGCATGATGCGCGCCCATTCCCGAAATGTGGTGGCGTCCATGGGAAGGATGTTGTAAGCGTTGGCGACGAGCTCCAGCCAATTTTCAAGCTGCATCGCTTTTTCCGAGTCTTGTTCTCGCGTGAGTTCTATCCCTGCTTGAATTTCAGCGATGCTGACCGCGGACAGAAATAGCTCGGAGTCATTGATCGATTCTAGCCAGGCGAGTACGCCTCCGTGCGGGCGCGGTTTGCGTAACTCTGAAATGATGTTGGTATCAAGTAGGTACATGTGCTTTAGCCGATTGGGTCTATCTTGCGTCGTTGTGCCTTGCCTCGCGTGGGAAGTACGAGTTCAGCCCGCGCCATGTCTGTGAGCAATAGTTGTTTCAGGGACGGTTGCGCATTTGACTTCAGACGTCGCCATTCTTGCACTGGGACTAGCACTGCGGCTTCGGTGCCGCGACGGGTGACCATTTGCGGACCTTCGGTAAGGCAGGCATCTAAAAATTCACTAAATCGCGCTTTCGCATCTTGTACTGGCCACGTATGCATGATCTACTCACTTTCTAACTAGTCAGGTGTCTAGTCTGTCAAATTGTGCGTCGTTTGTCAAATAGCGGGAACCTAAGCTGCCGTCGCCCTGACCCGCAACAACTTTTTCCGCATTGCGCAACAAACTTCTCGTGTCTGTGGGGCGAATTTGGGGTGTGCTGGTGTAATTCTGGGCTAGAATGCACCGTCGTTGAAAATCCACTGGTATTTTGTATATCGTCGGGACGCGATACCCATAAGAAACGAAGCGACATATTTCGTCGTTTTACGAAATTCCTACTTAATTTTATAAAATAAAACAGGAGAAAATTGCATGAGCGGTGCTGCAATCACACCGGGTCAAGAGACCCCTATTCCAGAGTTTAAGCAAATCATGGGGCATCCTGCTCCGCTTTGGATGTTATTTATGTCTGAATTCTGGGAGCGCTTTGCGTTTTATGGAATTCGTTGGGCCTTGGTTTTGTACATTGTTGAACAATTTTACAAAGGAGATCCTTCTGGTCAGGCGGCTGCAAATTTGACTTACGGTTCTTATTTGGCGCTTGTGTATGCTGCGGCTTTGTTTGGTGGTTATGTCGCCGATCGCGTGATTGGTTATCAACGCTCAATTTTGGTCGGAGCGGTCTTCATGGCAACTGGTTTGTTCATGATTTCGTTGCCAAATCAGGATATTTTTAAACTCGGTCTGGCCACAATTATTGTCGGTAACGGCTTATTCAAACCAAATATTTCTACTATGGTCGGTAAGTTGTACAGCATTGCCGATACCCGTCGTGATTCTGGTTTTACGATTTTCTACATGGGCATTAACGTTGGCGGTTTCTTGGCACCGATTTTTACCCAGTTCCTCGCGCAAAAAGTGTTTAACGTTAGCGATACACCAGCCTATAAAGTCGTCTTTATCGCCGCAGGCGTGGGTATGTTGTTGAGCTTGGTATGGTTTGCAATTGGTCGTCGTATGTTAAAGGGTATTGGGGCTCCAGCTGAAGGTACCGAAGGTTCGAGTCGCGTGATGTATGTCGCCTTGGGTGCTTTGTGTGTGATTCCCTTGGTGTTCTTCTTGTTATCGATGGGTGCCGCGAAGTTGCAGGTGGTGTTGAGTGTTTTGTTTTTTGGCTTGGCTGTTATGCTTCTGATTGAAGGCGTTCGCAATGGCAAAGTCGCACGCGATAAAGTTATTGCGATGCTCCTGATTTTTACTTTTAATATCTTGTTCTGGATGTTCTTTGAACAGGCTGGCAGTTCCTTTACTTTCCTGGCTGAAAATATCGTGAATCGCAATTTGGGTGATTTCACGTTCCCAACTGCTTGGTTCCAAAGTGTAAATTCTTTGGCGATTATTGGTTTCGCTCCGATCGTTGCTGCCGTTTGGGTCATGCTTGGTCGCTTTAATCCTTCCATCCCACGCAAATTTGGTTTGGGTTTGATTGGCAATGCATTGGCATTTGGATTGTTGATGTATGCATTGACCTATTTGGTCGATGATAAGAGCCAAATTCCTTTCTGGACTTTGTTCATGGTGTACGTCATTCAGTCAATTGGTGAGCTGTGCTTATCTCCAATTGGTTTGTCGATGGTGACGAAGTTGGCTCCGACACGTTTGGTCGGTCTGGGCATGGGCGGTTGGTTCTTGTCCACAGGTATCGGCAATAACCTGTCCGGTATTTTTGCAAGCCACGTCAGCGGTGACAGTGGAATGTCGGTAGCGTCGGCCTTGGGCGGCTATACCTTCGGCTTCTATTCATTACTTGGCGCAGGCATCGTTCTGTTCCTCATCGCGCCATTGATGCAGAAATTGATGCACGGTGTGAAGTAATTGTGGTGGGTTCGCGGTGACTGAAGTCATCGCGGCGCATAAAAAAAGCGATCTTGATGATCGCTTTTTTTA
Source organism: Burkholderiales bacterium (assembly GCA_016200845.1). Taxonomy (GTDB): domain Bacteria; phylum Pseudomonadota; class Gammaproteobacteria; order Burkholderiales; family Burkholderiaceae_D; genus Undibacterium. The sequence continues at coordinate 16,756 of JACQDW010000163.1, forward strand.
TGTCTGCTACTTGGCGTAATTACTTGGCTTGTGTGCCCGGTGCGCCGCTGTCTTCTGCGACAGCGGTTGGTGGGTAGGGTTTGCCGTTGACGCTGAGTTTGCCTTTGGACCAGAGCAATTGTGATTGCAGGTTTTTGCCGTCGCGCTTGACGTAGCCTTGGGTTTCAAGATTGGCGAGCTGCATGTTGAACATGCTCATTGCCATGCTGCGCGCGTTCGGGTCAGTTTGCGTGTTTTCGATCAGCTCTTGTACCAGTGCTTCGGCGATGTTGATCTGACCTTTGCTTTCAAGCTTGGGGATGAGCATCATCGGGTTTTCAAGATCTTCTGGTTGGAAGTTGACGATCTTGACATCGGCGGAGCCTTTGATTTCTCCATTTTTTCCGGTCAGGCTGAGTCTGTCCAGCGACAAGATGGGGTCATGTTTTAAGATTTCCATGCCGAGTTCTTTGAAGGACTTTTGTAGTGCGAGAACTTGTTCAGGTCCCTTTGGACTCTGGTTTGCCTTCATCAACATCTCTGAAAATTTATGTAAGCTCGGCGCATGAAGTCGCTTCAAAGAGTAGTCATAGTGGAATGCACCTATGTCTTTTTTGTTGGCTTGAATTTGGTCTATGCCCATTTTGACTGACATATCGATCAAGTCGTTTTTGATCTTGCTATCGCTGGCAACTAGCAGATTCTTGAGGCTAAATCCGCTATCGGCTTTGGCGCTATTGCTGTAGTTGACTGAGTCAATCGAGAAAGTGACATTCCCCAGAAACATGAAGCTCTTAGGGTAGACGCGTTGGCTGTCGCCGCTGAGTTTGATCTTGCCAATTTGAACGTTGTGAATGATGGTGTTTGCTTTTGCATCCGTCGCTTCGATTTGCGCGCCATCGGTTTGAACTACGTAGTTAAACTTGTTGTAGCCTTCGTCAAAACTGGCTTCCAGTTTGATGCCTTTCCAGTTCAGCTTGTCTTGGGCAGTGCCGATGATGCTCGTCACGGCTGGGCTGTCAGCATAGATGGTGCCGCCACCGCTGTAGTTGAGGATGGTGCGGATGTTGAGGAATTTTTTGTCGCCAAAGATTTTTTTAATCTCTGTGCGGGCTTCTTCTGGTAACACGATTTCGGTGTCAACTTTGCCCGCGCCTACGCCGAAAATACCGGGGATAGGACCATGTTGGATGCGGTTGATGATGGTGAACTGCAGCGGTTTGGTGATGACATTGCTCGCCAGATGGGGCATTTGTTCTGCGCCTTGATCTTGCTTCATCTCTTGGTTGTTTTCGGCTGGTTCATCTTCCGCCAAGCTCATAGGAACAATTTTGTCGCTGTTCGGTAAACTAAATTCGTAAGTGCTTTCCTGCACCGAGCTAAACAATCCGCGTTGGTAGTTTTGTTTGACGACTTTGAAGGTCGGGAACATGGTTGCTGCGTCGCTTGTCTGCGTCAACTTGGTTTCCAGACGCATGCCGGACAGGTAGGACGCTGCGGGATAGGCGAGCGCCAATGCGGCGGTAACAGCGAGCACGATCGAACTCTTTTTCATGTCTGCGATCTTTCTTTAAAGGGGGAAATAGGAAAGAGAAGTATAGCAATAAATTCACTATAAGTGGATTTTTATGCAATTTTCTTTGTGTGAGTGGAAGACCTGCGCTTGCTCACATTGGCGTCAGGTGTTTGCTTTCAAATTCTTGAGGCGCTAAGGCACTAGCGATGAGGAAGCCTTGGATTTCGTTGCAATGCAGGGAGTTGAGTAGGTCTTTTTGCTGATCGGTTTCTACGCCTTCGGCAATGACGGTGAGCTTGAGTGCGTGTGCCATGTTGATGATGGCGGTGACGATGGCGATATCGCTTTCGTCGTCGGGCAGATTCATGACAAAAGAGCGGTCGATCTTGAGTTTGCTAATCGGGAAGCGCTTGAGATAGCTGAGACTGGAATAGCCCGTGCCAAAGTCGTCGATGGACATTCTGACCCCAAGACTGGCAATGGCGGTGAGTTTTTTGAGGGTTTCTTCGGCGTCGCGGATCAGGATCGATTCGGTTAGTTCCAGCTCAATGCAATCGGGGTTGAGCTGCGCTTGTGCCAGTGCGCCCGATAAGATATCGACGAAATTGGCCTGTTGAAATTGCAGAGCCGAGACATTGATCGAGATGCGCAAGTGCTGGCCCTGTTGATTCCACGCGGCCGCTTGAGCGATGGCAGTGTGCATGACCCAAGTGCCGAGGGCGATGATGAGCCCGGTCTCTTCGGCAATCGGGATGAATTTGGCAGGGCTGACTTCGCCTAATTCTTTGTCGTGCCAGCGCAGCAGTGCCTCGGCACCAAATACGCGGTTGTTATGCAGGTTAACCAGTGGTTGATAATGCAGGCGAAATTCTTGTGCGTCTAATGCCAGACGCATAGCGTGATCGATTTTGACGCGCGATAGCAAGTCGATGTTCATTTGCCGCTGATAAAAGCGGAAGTCAGCGCGGCCACGTTCTTTGACGTGATACATGGCGCTGTCGGCGTTTTTGATCAGGTCTTCCATGCGTTGCCCGTCGGCTGGATAAAGCGCGATGCCGATGCTGCAGGTCAGGCTAAACTGGATGTCGCCCATGCAAAATGGCGCGCCGACTTCGGCAAGAATACGGCGCGCACAAATTTCGGCTCCGGCGGCATTGGCCTGATGTAGCAGCAAGACAAATTCGTCGCCACCGAGGCGAGCGGCGGTATCGACTTGACGCAGGCATGTACTCAGACGTTCCGTCACTTCGACCAAAACTCGATCGCCGAAACTATGACCGAGTGAATCGTTAATTTGTTTGAAGTTATCGAGGTCTAAAAACAAGATCGCGAATTCACCACTCTCGCCACTTTGGCGGCTGGCGTGGGTGATCGATTGACTGACGCGTTCTTCTAATAGCAGACGATTGGGCAAGCCAGTCAAGGCGTCGGAGAAGGCGAGCTCTTCTATCTTTTGTTTGGCGTTGTAGTTCTCGGTGCGGTCTTTGAAAAAGCCGATAGTGTGGACGGTCTCGTTCTTTTCGTTTTGTACCGCGACCAGAGAAATCATGCACAAATAGGCGTGACCATCTTTACGTCGGTTCCAGATTTCGCCTTCCCAGAAGCCATGTTCATCAATGTCGAACATGATGGCGGCGACCATATTGTCATCCCATTGATCAAGCAAGAAGTCGCGTATGCTCAAGCCCATCATCTCCGCCTCTGAAAACTGCGTGAGTCTTTCAAAGCTGGGGTTGACGGTGATGATTTCTTGCAGCTCGTTGGTGATGAAGATGGCGTCCGCGCTGGCTTCGAAGACTTTGGATGCTAATTGCAGTCGGGCCTGATCCGCGAGTTTTTGTGAGATATCACGAAAAGAATAAACCCGGCCTATCGGGCGACCGCGTGCATATTGAGGCAGTGTCACGCGCTCTAAGACTTTGCCTGTATGTAGAACCAGAACATCGGTTGCTTCTAAAAGCGGAGAGCGGCGTATCGATGCCAAGCGCTCGTTATAGTGGCTGGCGTCGACGATGCAATTGTCCATCCATGCATAGATGGCGTTGTCGTTGCGCTGGGTGAGTAATTCTTCGGGCAAGGACCAGAGTTTGGCGAATAGGTGGTTGTAGCTGCGTATGCTGCCGTCTAAATCGGTGACGAGGATGCCGTCAGCGGTCGATTCTAAGGTCGCGCGCAATTCGGCGATGAGCTTTTCTAGTTCGCTTTCGACCTGGCGCTGATCAGTGTGATCGCGGATCGCGACGACGTAGAGCGCAGTGTCGGCGTCGAGATGAATCAGCGTGACGCGGCGCATGACGTGCACCACGCTTTGATCAAAGCGACGCAACAGAGTCTCGGAATAAATATTATTAGATAGCCCGGCGGCGACATCTTCCCAAAAATACATATCTTCCGGCGAGGCGGCCAGATCAACTACGGGCGTGTCCATTAAAGTTTCTGGCTCAAGTCCGAGTAAGAGATGCGCCGCGCGATTGGCAGCAACAACGTGCAATTGCACAGGATCGACCAGCAGCACGGCTTCTAACATGCCTTCGATTAAGGATTCCCATTGCCCCTTGCTCATGGCATGGCTTCCATCAGTGAGGTGGTTTGAGACAGCGGATCGCCCGCGCGTTCAAAGAAATAACACAGGCGTTTGCGTGGCGATAAATAGTCGTAGGCGGCCTTGGGCAATTGCACAGGTTTCAGGCTGCGGCGTATGCCTATCTGAGATTCATGTTCTAAGTTAATGACTAGCGCATCATCGCGCGGAATGTGCGGATCGTGAATCACCACACGCGGCTTGATCGGACGAGCAGAATTGACCGAGACCACTAAGGCATAGCGCTCATCGCTTAATTGCACCACCGAGCCGGGCGGATAGATGCCCATCATTTTGATGAAGGCTGTGAGCGTGGTGCTGTCGGATTGATTTTTGTTTTTGGTGAAGAGTTGCGATAAGGCTTCGTGAGGCGTGATCGCTTGCACGATATTGCTGGGATTGCAGAGATTATCAAAGCGATTGACCAGCGACAAAATACGGCTCAGCGCACTCATTTTTTCGACACGGATTTGACCGGGATAACCGCTGCCATCGGCATACTCATGATGCTGGGCGATCAGCAAAGTCGCGCTGGGGCTGAGCTGCAATTTGCGCGCCATATTGATGCCGTGGGCGACATGGCTTTGATAGAGTTGCCGCTCGGCCGGACTGCTTTGCTCGTCGACCCAGCGCAGCCGGTCAGGCAACTCCAATTTGCCCATATCGTGTAAGAGCGCACCCATGCCCAGCTCCAGCATGTCCTCTTTAGGAAGCTCCAGCGCTTTGCCGAGCAAGAGCGAAATTAAGGTGACATTGACACTATGCAGCGCCGTTTTTTCACCGGCTTTTTCGGAGAGCAAGCGAATCGCGGCTTCGTCTTCATTCAGGATGCCGTCTAACATGCCTTGCACCAATTGACTTGAAGCTTCTCTTGCCAACAGAGGTTGCGCATGCAAAATATCGTTGATGTGCTTATAGCCTTGTATCGCTTGCGTGAATTGCTTTTCGCAAATCATCAGGCTCATTTGTTGTTGCGCCAGTTGCTCGCGTTTTTGTTTTTGTGCCAGCGCTTCGGGTGACAAACTTGGGGCAATGGTGAGCGGTGTGATTGCGCTTGGCGCGGCATGTGGATCTGGATGGCTACGCTCAGGGGCATAGCGGATTTTTTTTAAACCTAGTGATTGCAGTTTTTGAATTTGTTCGTGTGTGCGGATTTCAAAACTGCTGACGGGAAAAGGATGATCCATCCAGCCCATATCGAG
>JACQDW010000172.1 GCA_016200845.1 Burkholderiales bacterium
ATAGATAAACTTGTCGTCATGCGAGAACACGGCATCGCGGGCGCGGGCGCCTGCATTGGCTCCATTGGGCAAAGTGATGTCGATACGTCGGTGGCTATTGTTGCCTGCGACAGTTAAGTGTCCACGCGCTGTGACGACGATTTTTTCGTCTTTGCTGGCAGGCTGCACATTGCTTAAAAATTCTAGCGGGTTTTTGATGTAGCGCTGACGTGACTGGTCAAAGTCGGAAACCAGACTGACGCTGAGCAACTGGTCTTGTTGTTTGTTCAGATCATAGAGGCGCATATCAGCACCGGATTGATAGATGATTTTTCCTTCGCTGAGCTGAGGATTGCGCACATCCCATTCGCGCCCTTGTGTGAGTTTGCGTGGATCAGAGCCGTCGAGATTGGCGCTGTAGAGATTCATCGCGCCATCGCGGTCACTTAAGAAAATCAGGCGATTTTTCCACAACATCGCACGGCGATGATTTGCTTTGTCTTGCGCGAAGAGTCTGATTGCTTCGGCATTTTTTTGATCGCCACTAGTTAAATCAAAACGCCAAAGCTGCGCCACCGCGCCACCGCGATACTGCTTGACGTTGTCACCGCGTACGTGCGAGCCGAGTCGGGTGAAATAAAGAAATTTGCCGTTGTCGTCCAGCGTCGCTTCGTTCGCATCAACGACAGGAAACACAGTGCGCTGCAAGCTGCTTGGTTGGACTTTGAAAATAATCGCTTGCGCAGCAGGCCCGGTTTGGTTTTGTGCGCTCATCAAGACTTCGCCTTGTGCCGTCCAGCCTAGTACGTTGACTTGGCTATTTTCAAAACTGATGCGCTGCGGAATACCACCTTGAATCGGCATGACATAGGCTTCTTGCGCGCCTTCATAGGTGGCGGAGAAGGCAATCCATTGGCCGTCACGCGAAATTGAGGCCTGCGTTTCCGCACCGGGATGGGTGGTCAGACGCTGGGCGATGCCGCCTTGGGTGCTGGTTTTCCACAAGTCACCCTCTGCAGTAAAGACGACGGTGTCGCGGTGCAGGGCAGGGAAGCGTGCGTAGGCGTGATTGTTTTCTGCTGCTAACGCAGTGGAAAAATGGGAGGCGCAGGCAAGGCTGGCGATGGCGAATAAGATAGTGTGGGAACGTAGTTTCATTGTTTTTGTCATGTGTTTGAAAAAATAATGTGTGCAGACGGCTCATATAAATGACGACGCTACGTAGTATGCGATATTGTGCGTCGGCGATATAGTCAGGCAAAATAGACTGTGAGAAAAGAAAATAGTTCGTCCGCTGATAGACAATTTCTGTAAAACACCTTTGTGTTTTAGGTACTTGTAAGGAGCCCGACGAGAGAAATATGGAGAAAATATGCTACCCACCCTGATTATCATTTTTATTGCAACCTATGTCGCCATCGCCTTCGAGCACGGATTACGCATCAATAAATCCGCCTCGGCCTTAATCGGCGCTGGATTATTGTGGACGGTGTATGCCGTGAGTATGGACAATCCTCATAGTGTCAGCGAAGAATTGGGTGCTTCGTTGATGAGCACCGCTCAGATTGTGTTTTTTCTGATGGGGGCGATGACAATCGTCGAAGTGGTCGATGCGCATCACGGCTTTGAGGTGATTACTTCGCGCATCAAGACTCAGAGTTTGTCGGGACTGATTTGGCTGGTGGGGTTTGTTAGTTTTTTTCTGAGCGCGATTTTGGATAATCTGACGACGACGATTGTCATGATTTCCTTGATGAAAAAATTAATTGATCAGCGTGAAGACCGTTTGTATTTTGCCGGACTGATCGTGATCGCCGCGAACGCTGGCGGAGCATGGACACCGATAGGTGATGTGACCACGACCATGCTTTGGATCGGTGGGCAGATCACGGCGTTGGCGATTATGAAGGGCGTATTTTTGCCTGCTTTGGTGAATTTACTGCTGCCTATGGCCGTGATGAGTTGGGTGTTACGTGGACGAAGTGTGAGCTCGCCCGCTTCGGGGGACGCTTCTTTGAGCGGAACTACGGTGTTTGAGCGCAATTTGATGTTCTATCTGGGGCTGGCGATTTTGATTTGTGTACCTGCATTCAAAACCTGGACACATTTACCGCCCTTCATGGGCATCTTGTTTGGCTTGGGTATTTTGTGGCTGGTCGGTGATCTGGTGCACAAGGGAAAACTCGATGAACAAAAAGAACATCTGACTTTGGTGCGCGCTTTAACGCGTATCGATATGAGTTCACTGGTGTTTTTTATCGGCATCCTGTTGTCGGTCGCCACCTTGGAACATACGCAGATATTGAAATCACTGGCGCTTTGGTTAGATCACATCGTGGGGCGGCAAGATGTGATTGTGACGCTGATCGGGTTGGCTAGCGCAGTGGTGGATAACGTGCCCTTGGTTGCGGCTTCTATGGGTATGTATAGCTTGAATCAATTCCCGGCGGATAGTTTCTTGTGGGAGTTTATGGCTTATTGCGCCGGTACCGGTGGTTCGATTTTGATCATAGGCTCAGCGGCGGGTGTGGCAGCGATGGGCTTAGAGAAGATCGATTTTTTCTGGTATGTGCGCAAAGTGAGTGGCTTGGCTTTGCTGGCTTATTTGGCGGGTGCCTTGGTGTATGTTGCGCAGTATATTTTATTGCATTGAGCTTAACAGGCATTCACGCGTTGGGACTATCCGGCAAAAGGCAGGCGTCGATAATTTGCAGATCGTTGTCCTTGGCAAAACTCATCACGAAGTGAAACGCCAGTGGCTCGATTTCGCGCAGGGCTTCGTTGACTACGACGGAACGCACGCCTTCTAATAATATCGGACGCACATAAGGGGAGTATTGCAAATGCGCGTTGCGGCCACCTTCAGGACGAAAGCATGACATCGCTCCACATAAGCGCTCAGCCCAATCACTAGGGCGAAATTGTTTGCCATCGCTGGTGACGCCATGGATAAAAAATTCGCGTATCGGTTTCGCAGTTTTATTGGAAGATTCAGCCATAGGATGCACGCGTGCTATTGTCTTTCGGCTTTTATGCCACTAGATTCCGGCTGTCGCTGGAATGACGAAACGAATGAGGTAGGTCTGATACTAGCTAACCGCCTTACCTGTGTATTATATCTTATAGAAGACTGCGATAAAATAGTTCCGAAATAAAGCTCTATTGCTATTGGCTGTATCTGTTTGTCATTTGGGCAGGAAAGGAAAATTTCCTAAATGCAATGAAGCTAAGTATAGTGCAAAATTGCTGGGAGTAAAGAATCAAGGCGTTTTGCTGGCATCTTCGTCGTTTTTACGGCATTGGCTGTCTCACGACATTGCACGACATTTTTTTGTGTCGGGCTGAACTTTGCTCCCTAAGCAAGGTCTGCCCTATGGCACGTTGATTTGACGTGAATGTCACTGAAATCTGGAGAGAGAAACATGGAATTAGGAAAGTTGCGAAAGCTTTGTCTGTTATCAAGTTTTGTGCTGTCGGCATCGATTGCGCAGACAGCAATGGCGCAAAGCAAAATGGGGAAAGTGCCAGAAGCGGGTTTGTTGACTGAGAAGGAAATGCAGACAGCGGCATGGATACGCGACTCCTCTGTGAGCGATAACCGTAGTTATCAGATTTTAGAATCGTTGACGACCGAAGTTGGTGCGCGAATGGCGGGCAGTCCCGGTGATGCGCGAGCGGTGGCGTGGGCAGAGGCCAAGTTTCGGGAGCTTGGATTTGATAAGGTCTGGAAAGAGCCAGTCAGTTTTCCGAGCTGGAAGCGAGGTGTGGAAAAAGCTGAGATCACTGCGCCTTTCCCTCAAAATTTGCATATCACCGCGCTAGGCAATTCTGTGGCGACACCCGCCAATGGAATGGACGCTGAAGTCGTGCAATTTGCGAGTTTGCAAGAACTAATCGCCGCTGCACCAGAGCGTGTGGCTGGCAAAATTGCGTTCATCAATCATCGCATGCAAAGTGCAAATGAATATGGCATGGTGGTCGCGGGTCGTTCTCGTGGCGCGTCAGAAGCAGCGCGCAAGGGCGCTGTCGCCCTGGTGATCCGTTCGGTAGGAACCGATAGTCATCGTCTTCCACATACTGGTGTGATGAGTTATGACGAGGGCGTACAAAAAATCCCGGCTGCCGCGATGTCGAATCCCGATGCCGACTTGTTGGTGCGTATGCTCAAACGTGGCAAGCCTGTGCGCATTCATCTCGACATTGGCGCAATTCCCGGTGAGACCATGACCTCCTATAACGTCATCGGTGAAATCACTGGCACCGAGCTGCCGAACGAATATGTGTTGATCGGTGGGCACCTTGATTCCTGGGACTTGGGGACAGGCGCGATCGATGATGGCGCAGGCTGTGCGATCACGATGGCGGCTGCGGAATATTTGCAAAGACTAGGTTTGAAACCACGTCGTAGCATACGCGTTGTTTTGTTTGCTAACGAAGAGCAAGGTTTGTTTGGCGGTAAAGCATATTTGCAAGCGCATCAATCGCAAATCGCGCAGATACAGGCAGCAGCCGAAGCCGATTTGGGGCAGGGGCCTGTCACCAAGATTTCTTCTTTTGTGCGTCCCGAAGCGTTTGCCATCGTCAAGCAAATTCAAACCATCTTGCAGCCATTGGGGATAGAGAGTGGCGATAATAATGCCTTCCCGGGGCCAGATCTGGGCGACCTGCGCAATGCAGGTGCGGCTAGTTTTGGGCTGGCATTAAAGTCAGATGACTACTTCAATTTGCATCACACGCCAGATGACACCTTCGACAAAATCGAACCCGCTCGCATCAATCAGTCAGCGGCGGCCTATGCCACCTTCGTCTGGATGGCGGCGCAGTCACCGGTTCATTTTGGCTCAGGATCGCCAGCTTTGACTGCGAATAAGAAAGTAACGCACTAAGTCTTTTTAAAAATCCATTCCGCGTCACTCGGCGCTTTCTTGTTGAATGGAAATCACTTCTGTCGCAAAAATGCCTAAGACCACTGCTTTTCAGTGGTCTTGGCTTGATTTCGCTTAAGTTTCGCCTATTTTTAATTTTTGGTGTTGGTTGGAGTCCACAGACCATCATCCTTAAATCTTGCTTTTTATCGGTATTAAATCGAATGAAAACAAAGGCTTAATGAAAAATTTGACGCCTTGATATTAATACCAATCTCAAAAACCTTGTAATACCAATCAAATCAAAGTAATACCACATGAATACCGCTTGACAGGCGTGCAGCCCGATTTTAAAGTGGACACACTTCGTGAATTTAAATATTTGGTCTGTAGGTGGTCTCTAACTGGAGATGAACTGTTCTAAATATACCTGTGGGGGGAGTTTTCGAAGCTGTGGAGTTTTTTTGCAGTCAGTTTTTCAAGTGATGTAAATAGCGCAAGGTTGAGTTTTGGATTTCTACCTCGCATCAACGTTTATTTTTGGGAAGTCTTGGGGGAATACATGAAAAGTAATTTTAAACCTGGTTTGACGCCAATCGCGTCAGCAGTTGCACTGATGGTACTCAGTGCATCCATGTCCGCGCAGGCGCAACAGGCAGATCAGTCCAAGCCGCAAGAAGTTGTGGTGACTGGTATTCGCTCAGCTTTGCA
>JACQDW010000170.1 GCA_016200845.1 Burkholderiales bacterium
CGGTCTGTTGGCCGGGGGCGGCCCGGCAGCCGCTCACTTTTCTTGTCCCGCCAAGAAAAGTAAGCAAAAGAACGCGGCCGCACTTCGTCGCCCTTCGGGTTCCCAATGCTGCAAAACAAAAAATGGGAAAGCGTTGAAACTCGCTTCGCTCAGACAGCAACGCTTTCTTTATCCATTTTCTGTTTCGCATCATTGGCGACGCAGAAGCGGATGAAGGTCAACTTCAAAAGCAACTGCAACAACAACACACACAATCTATACATTTACTCAAATTTCATTTCCTGTAGGGCGGGTGCAACCCGCGCCGCCAGCAGGTCAAGCGCCCGAGCAGCGCGGGTTTCATCCGCCCTACATTTTGATCTAGAAGACTCTCCCCTCTCCCGCTCGCGGGAGAGGGAGCTTAATCCCCCTCAAATTCTGGTTTTTCCTTTGCGACAAACGCGTGATACGCGCGATGAAAGTCTTTCGTTTGCATGCAAATCGCTTGTGCTTGTGCTTCTGCGTCTATCGCTTGATTGACGCCCATGTCCCATTCTTCGTGTAGCATTTTCTTGGTCATCGCATGCGCGAACGTCGGACCGTCGGCTAGCATGTGGGCATAGCTTTGCGCCTGCTTTAAGATTTGTTCTGGATCACACAGGCGGTTGTAAAATCCCCAGCGTTCGCCTTCTTCGCCTGACATGCTGCGACCGCTGTACAGTAAATCGGCAGCGCGGCCTTGGCCTATGATGCGTGGCAAGATCGCGCAGGCGCCCATGTCGCAGCCAGCCAAGCCTACTCGCGTAAATAGGAATGCCGTTTTACTTCTCTCGGTCGCCATTCTGATGTCGGATGCCATCGCGATGATCGCGCCTGCTCCGGCGCAAATGCCATCGACCGCTGCGATCACTGGCTGTGGGCAAGCACGCATTGCTTTGACTAAATCACCTGTCATCTGTGTGAAGCGCAATAAGGCTGGCATGCTCATCTTGGTCAATGGCCCTATGATTTCATGCACATCGCCGCCCGAGCAAAAATTGCCGCCTGCACCATTGATCACAATCGCTTTGATGTCTTCGGCATAGCACATGGCGCGAAACAAATCGCGCAGCTCTGCATACGATTCAAAGGTTAATGGGTTTTTGCGGTCAGGACGATTTAAAGTAATCGTCACCACCTTGCCATCGACTTCGTATTTCACATGTCTTGCCTGATAGCTTGCTAGTGGTGTGTAATTACCGGGTAGATGATCGGGATTATCGTTGTGTGGCTTCATAATTTAACTCTCAGCTTGCGGTTTCAATTGGGTTTTTAAACACGATAACATCGCAATCATTTGATTTTTTTGATCCGTCTCTAAACCTGAGAACAATTCTGCTACCCAGGCTTCGTGCACTTGCGCCATATTTTTAAACGCCTTGCGTCCGGCAGGTGTGAGCTTAACACTATACGCGCGCCGGTCTTTGTGATCGGCAACGCGTTGCACCAAATTTTCTTGTTCCAGTTGATCGGTGATGCCTGTGATATTGCCGCCTGTGACCATCATGCGCTTGGACAATTCTCCCATGCGCAAACCGTCTGGATGGCGCTCTAATTGCGCCATCAAATCAAAGCGCGGCAAGGTGATCTCAAACTCGTTGCGCAAGCGATTGCGGATTTCATTTTCTATCATCACCGTGGTCGATAACATGCGCAGCCATAGTTTTAAGGACTGATGATGATCTTGCGTCAGCCGTGTTTCCATGTCCAAGTTGTCTGCGGGCGAGGAGTGGTTATGTTGGCTCATCACATCACCTCTCCACCAGCGACCGCGATTGCTTGTCCATTTTGTGCACTGCTGGCGGGCGAACACAACCACAACACCGCGTCTGCCACTTCTTCGACTTGCACCAAACGCTGCTGCGGATTATGCGATGCCAATTCGGCTCTGGCTTCTTGTTCACTGCGTCCGGTTTTTTCCATAATAGTTGAAATCGCATTTTTCACGATATCGGTTTCGGTATAACCAGGACAGACGGCATTCACCGTCACGCCCTTATTTGCGACTTCCATCGCCAGAGCGCGCGTCATGCCGATCACGCCATGCTTGGCTGCGCAATACGCCGCCACGTAGGCGTAGCCCTTGAGTCCTGCAGTGCTGGCGACATTGATAATACGTCCCCAACCACTTTCTAACATCGCTGGCAAAACGCGCTGGCTACACAAAAAACTGCCGGTCAAATTCACCGCCAACATCTGTTGCCAAGCTTCTTCTGTGGTTTTTAAAAATGACGCAGAGCTGGCTTGCCCAGCATTGTTGACAAGAATATCGACCACACCAAAATTGCGTCCGGCTTGTGCGAAACCTTGCTCGACTGATTCAGCCTTACTGACATCCATTTCTATGCACGCGATCATGCCTTGCTCATGCAACTGCTCTTGCGCCGCTCGCAGTTTTTCGACAGAACGTCCGGCGATACTCACACGCATACCTTGCGCCAGCATGGCCTGTGCGATGGCAAAACCTATGCCTGTCGCGCCGCCGGTAATCAAGGCATGTTTGCCCACTAATGCAGGGTGAAAAAAATTCATATTAGCCCTCTAATAATTTTGCAGCGATTTCTTGCGGACTCAAACCACGACTTGCGGCTGCAATTTGGCGCTCACGCTCCAGATTGCGCTCTAATTGCATTTTGCCCGACACATATTGTGCAGGCCATTGGACATCGCTAAAGCCAAGCTTGGCCGCCTCGTGCAAAGTCCAAGCTGGGTCAGCCAAATGAGGGCGCGCGATGGCACACAGATCGGCACGTCCTGCAGCGATAATGCTGTTGACATGATCGGCCTCAAAAATCGCGCCGACCGCAATCGTCGGGATATTCACTTCATTGCGGATGCGATCTGAAAACGGCGTTTGGAACATGCGTCCAAACACGGGCTTTTCTTGCTTGCTAACTTGCCCTGAGGAGCAATCAATCATGTCGGCACCCGCCTGTTTGAACAGGTGCGCGATCCTCACTGCATCGTCTGGCGTGATACCACCCTCCACCCAATCGTGCGCAGAAATACGCACAGAGATCGGCTTGGCAGCTGGCCACACTGCGCGGATGGCTGCAAACACTTCTAAAGGATAACGACAACGATTTTCTAGTGAACCGCCATACTCGTCGGTGCGCTGATTCGTCAAAGGCGAGATGAAACTCGATAAGAAATAGCCGTGTGCACAATGCAGTTCCAGCCAATCAAAGCCTGCCTTTTCTGCAGCCCGTGTAGCGGCGACAAAATCATTGAGAACACGATCTAAATCCGTGCGATCCGCCGCTCGTGCCATTTGCGATACACCCGGCAAATACTGCTGCGCCGACGCCGAGATCAAAGGCCAGTTGCCGCTTTCCAAAGGCTGATCGATGCCTTGCCACGCCACACGTGTTGATCCTTTGGCACCCGCATGTCCCAATTGCACCGCCATCTTGGCATCGGTATGGGTATGCACATAATCGACAATGCGTTTCCACGCGGCGGTGTGCTCGGCTTGATACAAACCGGGGCAAGCTGATGTGATCCGCCCATCGGCCGAAACGCAAGTCATTTCCGCAAACACCAAACCTGCTCCCCCCATGGCACGCGCACCTAAATGCACCAAATGATAATCACCAGCGACACCATCCTGCGCCGAATACTGCGCCATCGGTGACACCACAATGCGGTTCTTCAACACCACATCCCGCACTTTAAATGGCGTGAACATCGGGGGAATCACCTGCTTCGTTATCGGCACGGGCAAACCCGCTTTAGCAAACGCTTGCTCGGCAATCCACTGCTCAAAACTACGCACCGCAGCCGCATCGCGCACGCGCAAATTTTCATGAGAGATGCGCTGGCTACGGGTCAACATCGAATACGCAAACTGCGGCGCTTGCATCGCGGTATAGCGCGATACGTTTTCAAACCATTCCATAGAATTGCGTGCCGAGCTTTGTATTTTTAAGACTTCAATGGCACGCAATTCTTGATACCTCTCCATCACCGCTTGCACATTCTCACCACCGCATTGGGCAAAACACTGGCTGAGTTCAATTGCATCTTCCAACGCCAATTTGGTACCCGATCCTATCGAGAAATGCGCCGTATGCGCCGCATCGCCCATCAAGACCACAGGCACTCGCTTGCCATCGATCTCATTAGTGTGCACCCAGCGCTGGCAAATAATACGCGGGAATTTAATCCAACTTGCCGAGCCACGCAGGTGCGAGGCATTGCTCATCAAAGCATGCCCGTCCAGATACTTGGCGAATAGTTTTTCGCAAAACGAGATCGCCTCGTCACCACTCATTTGATCCAGTCCGGCCTTCAACCACACCTCTTCTGGGGTCTCGACAATAAAGGTCGCGGTGTCGCCGTCGTATTGATAAGCATGCGCCTGAAACCAACCGTGTTCGGTTTCTTCAAATGCAAAGGTAAATGCAGGGAATAATTTTTTGGTGCCTAACCACACGAATCGACATTTGCGGGTGTCGATATCAGGCTGGTAGGTTGCTGCATAGCGCGTGCGTATCCGGCTGTTTAAACCGTCGCTGGCGATGATCAGATCGGCCTGATATTGTCGCGCGATTTCTTGATCGTCCTCGACCTCGGTTTCAAACACCAACTCCACACCTAATTGCTCGCAACGTTCCTGCAAAATATTGAGTAAGCGTTTGCGGCCTATGCCACAAAATCCATGTCCGCCCGAGGTAACGACCTGGCCTTTGAAATGCACATCGATGTCGTCCCAGTGATTGAAGGCTTGCAAAATAGTTTTTGCGGTTGGCTCGTCGGCTTTCACCAGATTGCCCAGCGTCTGATCTGAAAAGACCACGCCCCAGCCGAAGGTGTCGTAGGGACGATTGCGTTCTATCACCACGATCCTGTGCGCGGGGTTCTGCTTTTTCATGAGCAGAGCGAAATATAATCCGGCGGGGCCGCCGCCTATGCAGACTATGTTCATTTTTTTGCTTTCGTTTCTTCTCGTTCTAAATTGTGTTTGCTGTTGTTTGACGGTCTGTTAGTCGAGGGCGGATGAGAGTCAAAATCAGCTTCAACTTCAACTTCAAAATCAAAATCAAAAACAACTGCAACGTCAAAACCAAATCAACAGCAACACAAACAATTCTCATCATGTAGGGCGGGTGCAACCCGCCAAGAGTCGCTACTAACCTTCATTTGGCGGGTTGCACCCGCCCTACCTAATTCAATCTACACCTTCAACTTAAACCGCTGCACCTTACCCGTTTCTGTTCGAGGTAATGTGTCGCGAAACTCGATCGCTCTTGGGTATTTATACGGCGCGACGTTGTTCTTCACAAAGCTTTGTATGTCTTTAATCAACTCATCGCTGGCCGTGTGGCTGTCTCGCAAAACGATGAAGGCTTTGACGATTTGTCCGCGTTCTTCGTCGGGCAAACCGACTACTGCGCATTCGGCGACTGCTGGGTGTTTTAATAGGATTTCTTCGACTTCTGGGCCGGCCACGTTATAGCCAGCAGTGATGATCATGTCGTCGGTGCGGGCGCGGTAATGGAAATAGCCGTCGGCGTCCATTTCATAGGCGTCGCCTGTGAGATTCCAGCCTTTGTACACATAATTTTTTTGTCGTTCGTCGTCCAGATAACGGCAGCCGGTTGGTCCTTTGACGGCTAGTCTGCCAACCACACCGACTGGGGCTGGATTGCCGTCTGCATCTAACACACAAGCCTGATATCCGGGGATCGCTTTACCAGTTGCTCCCGCTCTGGCTTCGCTGCCCGCTGCCGAAATAAAAATATGCAACATCTCGGTTGCGCCTATGCCATCGATCATAATCAAGCCCGTCGCTGCCTGCCAGGCTTCACGCGTGGCGATTGGCAGCGTCTCGCCAGCGGACACGGTTTTCTGCAAACTTTTCAATGAGAATTGACTGACCAAAGGCAGCATTTGTCGATAAAACGTCGGTGCGGTAAAACAGATCGTCGCTTGAAATTCGTCTATGGATTTTAAGAGTGTTTCTGGCGTCAATTTTTCTAACAACACCGCCGTTGCGCCTACGCGCAATGGAAATAACAATAAACCGCCCAAGCCAAAAGTGAATGCTAAGGGCGGCGTGCCAATGAATACATCGCTCGCTTGCGAAGCCAACATCGAACGTGGAAAACAATCACAAATCGCCAACACATCGCGATGAAAATGCATCGTCCCCTTAGGCTTGCCGGTGGTGCCAGAAGTAAAACTAATCAGGCATACGTCTTCTGCATGGGTATCAACTGCCGTGAATTCGGACGGCTTATCACGCATCAAAGATTCAACACCGTGTGCATCATCGCTATGAAACAAGCGCAGCGTTTGCAAGGTAGTGCTCATTTCCTTTGCTAGCATTAATTCTTCTTGCAAAACGGCAGAACACAAGGCCGCAGAGATCTGCGCCTTATCGATGATCACGCTCAATTCTTTCGCACGCAGCAAAGGCATAGTCGGCACGGCGATACATCCCGCCTTCCACACCGCCAAAATGCTGGCCGCCATCATGGGATTATTCGCACCACGCAACAATACGCGATTACCCGGTACCAGCTGCATGTCATCGACCAACACGTGCGCGATTTTATTTACCGTGGCGATCAAATGCGCATAGGTCCAAGACTCACTCGCACTACGGATCGCAACTTTATCGGCAAAGCCTTGTGCTGCAATGTCTTCCAAAAAAGCCGAGGCGCAATTAATGCGCTCTGGGTACTGCAATTCAGGCAAAGAAAACATCAGCTCCGGCCAATCCTGTGGTGCAGGCAAATGGTCAAAAGCAAAGCTATCCTGATGCGCAGATTGGGTAAATCGCATAACCATCACTAAGTCTCCATGTTTGAGCTGGGTGATTCTATTTTGTATTGATGACACCCTGATGGCGAAATACTTTAAACTTAAACTATTTAAAGGTAAAGGAAAATGATGTAGATCAAATTTGTGTGTTGTTTGTGATGTTTTTTTAGGATTTATTAACGGCCTGATCGCAAGGGGCTAAGCATGTCGCGCAATCAACACGCTCACCGCATTCCCACCAAATCCTATGGCATTGACCATGACTGTGTTGATTTCCTTAGTCAAATCTGGCTTGTCAGTGTCAATAAAAGGAATCGGAATCCAAGTTTGATGTTGCAGCATCAAAACCGCCATTTCCAGGCTCAAAACACCCGCTGCGCCCAAGCTATGTCCGAGCTGCCACTTATTACTGGTCAGGCGAGGCAATCCTTGTTGGCAAGCGCCAAACACCGCCTGTATTGCGTGCATCTCAGCCAAGTCACCTTTTACGGTGCCCGGCGCATGCATCACAATGCCATCGACAATCTCCGCACTACGCCCGCCTAAAGCCATACGCATAGACTGTTGAAAGCCGATGCCCTGCTCCGAAATCGCGGTCGCATGGATTATCTCATCGCTGGCAAAACCGACACCGACAATATAGGCCAGCGCTTTCGTGTCGGCGGACTCTGGCAGCTCCAGACAAAACGCGGCCGCGCCCTCACCCAAGACCATGGTATTACTCTGCTTAGATAAATCACCAGCGCGGCAGGGAAACTTAGGTTCATCCTCACCGGGCACGGCGGTGATTTTCAGAACTTGCATCTGGCTTAAAGTGAACGGGGTCAGCGCCGCTTCACTGCCGCCCACCAAAAAGCGCCGCGACAAACCAGACAACAACCAAGCCACACCATTCAACACCGCATGCAAACCGGTAGAGCAAGTCACAGAATGCGAAATCGCCGGGCCTTGCAGTTTCAAGTCCTGCGCCACCCAGCTTGAGATATTCCCCAAAGTCGTCGTAGGCGAAGTCATGGTCGCTGCCTGCCCATGATTCAAAAATTCTTGATGGTAGTGCTCAAACAACTGCGTCGCCCCACGCGAAGAACCAAAGTTCACGCCGCACTCTATCCCCGCCGTCCACCCAGCCGCCGCACAAGCGCGCCGCGCCACCAGCATCGCATACCAAACGCTAGGGTCTAAACGCTGATACGCCTTTTGCTCCTGCGCCAAACTTTGTACTTGCTGCTGACAGTGCTCTGGCAGCGCTGCCGCAAAAAAGGCATCGTCTCTGCGCCGGATTTTGGTGGTGGAATGGCTGTAATTCGCCCAAACCTGATCAGGAAGATGACCCAAGGCGGATAGGGATGACATGCCAGTAATCGCGATGGGAGTATGCATAAATCAGCGCCAAATAAGCAAAATTAACATCCGATACCGACTTCCCCCTAGCAAAGCCACAAACCAAAGTCAAAAAGAATCACCATCGTCAATTTTCCCACACCCCAAAATCCACCAGTTTTAGGGTATATTCAGCGCTACTTTAAAATCTAGCCACCCTGAATGCGCCTACTTTATTCCCTCGCCTGGTCTCTCGCTCTTCCCTTTGTGATTCTTCGTCTCTGGCTGCGTGGTAAGCAAGAGCCCGGTTATCGTCAACACATCGCAGAACGTCTGGGTTGGTATCCTTCTTATAGCAAGCACCCCACGCTCTGGGTACACGCCGTGTCTGCGGGAGAAACCCGCGCTGCTGAGCCGCTGGTGCGTGCTCTTTTAAGCGCCTATCCTCAGCATCACATCGTGCTGACCCACATGACACCGATCGGGCGTAGCACCGGACAGGCGCTGTTTGCCAATGTCAGCGATCGTCTAACACAAGCTTTTCTGCCTTACGATATCAATTGGATGATGCGGCGTTTTTTGCGGCATTTCTCGCCCGAGGTCTGCCTTTTAATCGAGACTGAGGTCTGGCCTAATTTAGTCGCCCAATGTAAAAATGCTGGGGTTGCTGTCTGTCTGGTGAATGCTCGCTTGTCCGAGCGCTCGCTCAAAAAAGCGCAACGTCTGTCTTCTCTGATGATTCCTGCGGCCCGTGCGATTGATTATGTCGCTGCGCAGTCCGGCCCCGATGCCGAACGCTTGACTTCGCTCGGTGTGCGCGCACTGTGCGTCACCGGCAATATGAAATTTGACGTCTCGCCACCTCCGCTGATGGCAGAACGTGGCGCACAATTGCGCGCGTATTTTGGCGAACGCCCGGTGTTTCTGTGTGCCAGCACCCGCGAAGGAGAAGAAGCTCTGATATTGGATGCATTCAAACAGGTTCAACTACCACGCGCCTTGCTCATCATCACGCCACGCCACCCGCAGCGATTTGACCAAGTCGCTGCTCTGCTAGAACAACATCAACTCACATTCATCCGTCGCAGCTCGCTCAATTTTGAACAAGCCGAATTGCCGATTCCTCACGATACCGAAGTCGTTCTCGGCGATAGCATGGGTGAGATGTACATGTACTATGCCGCCAGTGATCTCGCTTTTGTCGGCGGGAGTTTGGTCGAACTAGGTGGGCATAATTTGATCGAGGCTTTCGCGATGAGCCGCCCCGTGCTCACTGGCCCGCATACCTTCAATTTTTCTGAGATCACAGAGCAAGCCATTCTGGCCAACTGCGCCCAGCGTGCCAGCGATGCGCAAGATATGCTGCAACGTGCGCAAGAACTTCTGGACGCTGCTGCGCAACGCCAACAAATGGGACAAGCTGCCCATGCCTTCTTCTTGCAGCATCAAGGCGCGACCCAACGCACCCTCAACGCAATCGCCCGATTTATCCCCGAATTGTCTAAAACGCGGAACTAAGACAGCGCAGTATGATCATAAGCAGTCAGCGATTTCAGCAAAAAATATAAAAGTTGGCGCACTCTCATTTTTAAGAACAATCATTCGGAGAACCCTCTATGAAACATTCGATTTCACTCACTGCCATCGCAGTTGCCAGCAGCATTGCAAGCAGCGCTGCTCAAGCTGGCGATGGCAAATTAAGTTTGGAAATGCTGTATCACCCTGAGCAACGCGTCAATTTCAATGCCGAGCCCATGACCCGCTTATCTTGGGACAATCAAAATCGGCTGATCGAATCTAAAGTCAATAAAGGTGCTGCCGAATTATTCGTGATCAATCCTGCAAATTGGGAAAAGTCTGCCTTGCCTGCGGATGGCAATGTATTGAACATTCTCAAAGCCGCCAAGCTAGAAGAAAAGTCGCTCAACAAATTAGCCGACCAATTGAGTGCCCGCATCAAGCCTGAAGTCAAACGCTATGTCTTCACTTACAAAAATGATTTGTGGTTACTCGATTTAGACAAAGGACAAGCGCGCGAATTAACCCATACACCCGA
Organism: Burkholderiales bacterium; assembly: GCA_016200845.1. Classification (GTDB taxonomy): domain Bacteria; phylum Pseudomonadota; class Gammaproteobacteria; order Burkholderiales; family Burkholderiaceae_D; genus Undibacterium. Next base: position 10,163 of record JACQDW010000170.1, read on the forward strand.
CGTCGCCGAAGACGAAGCACTGTTATCGCCCGATAGTAAAACCGTTGCCTATCTCAAGGGCAATGACATGTATGCGACAGACATCGCTAGCGCCAAAGAAACACGCTTAACCAAAGGCGGCAGCGAGACTGTGTTTAATGGACGTCTAGACTGGGTGTATCAAGAAGAAGTCTATGGCCGTGGTAATTTCCGTGCATTCCGCTGGGCGCCCGACTCCAAAAAACTTGCTTTCCTCAGCTTCGACGAAACCAAAGTGCCGGTGTACACACTCTCTGGCGAACACGCACAACCGGTCAAAACCAATCGCACCCGTTATCCCAAAGCAGGCGATCCCAACCCCATCACCAAGTTAGGTATAGTCGATCTCAAAGGTAAAATCAGCTGGACACAAGACCCTTACGCAGGCAAAGAGACCTTAATCGTACAAGTCGATTGGACACCCGACGGCAGGCTGATGGCGGCATGGCAGGATAGAGTACAAACCTGGTTAGACTTGCGCATTTATGACGCCAAATTGAATAGCGCCGCCGTCGTCAAAGAAACCAGCCCCGCATGGACCGAGCGTCTGCCTTTGCCACACTTTTTAAAAGACGGCAGCTTCATTTGGGAATCGAGCCGCACTGGCCATCATCACCTCTACCATTACGACAAAAACTTCCAACTCGCCAAAGTGCTGACACAAGGCGACTGGGATGTACGCGCTGTGCATGGCGTAGACGAAGTCAAAGGCCGTGTTTTATTTACCGCCAACGAGCGCAACCCTATCGGCAATGATGGCTATGCAGTCAATCTCGATGGCAGCAATTTCAAGCGCCTGACCGAAGAAAAAGGCAGCCACATGGTGCGCTGGAATCAAACCTTCAGTCACTATCTCGATAGCTGGAGCAGCCTGACCCAGACCCCAAAGCAAGCACTGTTCGACGACAATGGCACACTGATCAAGTTGGTCGATGATGCTGGCGTTCCCGCCAAACTCAAAGACATCCAACTCGCCACGGTCAAGCAACAACAAATTAAATCGCGCAATGGCTTCATGATGGAAAGCATGCTGTATTTGCCACCCAACTTTGACGCCAGCAAGAAATATCCAGTCTATCAACACCTGTACGCCGGCCCGATGGCACCGCAAGTGCGTGATGCATGGTCACCTAATTTGTTCTACCATTTCTTAGCGCAACAAGGCTATATCGTCTGGGTCATGGACAACCAAAGCGCCAGCAACAAAGGTGTCTCCAGCGCCTGGCCGATTCATAAAAAACTCGGTCAACTTGAACTGCAAGACCAGTTAGACGGTTTGGAATGGTTGCGCCAACAAGGCTGGGCTGACATGGACAGAATCGCCTTGAACGGCTGGAGCTATGGCGGCTACTTCACCTCCTACGCCATGACCCACAGCAAAGCATGGAAAGTCGGCTTCGTCGGCGCCCCCGTCACCGACTGGCGCTTTTATGACAGCATCTACACAGAGCGCTACATGGGCTTACCGCAAGAAAACGCCGAAGGCTATGACAAAGGCTCCAGCGTCAAAGCCGCCAAAGACTTAAGCGGCAAAATCATGATCATGCACGGCACCATGGACGACAACGTCCATCCACAAAACACCGTCATGTTCATCGACGCCCTCGCCAAAGGCAATAAGGAATACAGCCTACAACTCTACCCAGGCCAAGGTCATGGCGTTGGCGATGCATGGCAAAACTGGTCTATGCAGAAAGCCAAGTGGAAGTTTTTGAAGGAGAATTTGTAAGCGAAAGCCGCCCTTACCTTCGGACAGCAAACGAGAAGCGCAAACTAAAACTGTAAAGCTTGTACTTTGCGCTTTCCGCTTCACCGCATAAATATCTACACAAGTTGGGGTTCGATTAAAGCTCCTTCTCCCGCAAGCGGGAGAAGGCTGGGATGAGGGGGATTCAGCTTAGTGAAATGCTAGTGCAATCCGGTTTTTAGAAGTCTAAACGTACTAACTTTATCCACTACACACTTCACATGTCTTACCGCACCATCCCCCTATTTCTCCCCCTTCCGGCTCTTCTCGCCAGCTTTTACATTTTTCAATTAGCCGACGCAGGACGTGGGATTTATCTGCAACAAACCATCGTCGCCGCGATCGCCTTTGTACTTTGTTTTTGGTTCACCACACGCGCCAACACAGGGGCGCAAACCAACTCAAGCCAGCGTGCACTCAAAGCCTTATTCGTCACCGCCTTGCTACTGTATCTCCCAAGCGTGCTGGCGCTGATTAAAAGCGATCCCACACTAGCCCATCGCTTGCTGAGCTTAGGTGGCATACGCATCTATCTAGCCGCCTGCCTCTTGCCAGCTTGCCTGTATTTGATCGCCAAAATCGCTAGCAATGCAAACCAGCGCCAAACACTCACTGCCGCCATCGCCCTCATTCTATTTGCCCTCGCTATGCAAACCGATGCGGCGCAAGCCATGGCCTTTGCCGGCGCGATCGCGTTCATCATTTGGCGTAGCGGCTGGACATTCGCACAAATCACATCGATCACGGTTCTGTGCATCGCCAACCTCACACTAGCGTGGATGAGAGAACCCAACATCGCCCCAGTCAACTATGTCGAAGGCGTCATTCAACTCGCCAGCAGCCAACACCTGTTCGCGGGCATCACGATCGGCTTGGTCGCCCTCATCCTCCCTACAGGCCTCGCTTGGATCGCATGGAAAGGCCAGCAACCAGGCATCGCCGCAGCAGCCCTCTACTACCTCATCATCAGCGCATGCGCCTTTGCGCAACTAACACCGATGCCCCTACTCGGCTTCGGCGCCAGCCCTATCATTGGCTATTTTTTGTTGGCGGGATTGATGCGGCGTGATTAACTGCTGTCACGATTGCAGTTATTCGAAGACTTCGAATAACTGCTTCAAGGCCGCGTCTTATGAAACACCAAAGGACTCTCCACCGTGGTCGGTGGTGGTGATTTGAGGATGTGGGCTTTCATGCTACCCATGACGTGCATTTCGCAGGGTTTACAATCAAAACGTAAATTGAATTTCTCGTCGCCTGATTTCAAGGGCTTTTCAGCTTAAATTCCGAAAGACACTAAATTGCGACATGGCCTGTCGCGTTTTCGTGCTATTGTTTAATCTACAATCAGTACATGAGAATGGACAACCGACATAAATTAAACACACGGTGGAGCTAAATACCCCAACGATAGATTTTTCGAAAAATCTCCCACTAACTCCCCCTTCCAAAAGATACGAATGTCAAGCAACCAGCAAACCCTATTCCGGCAATGGCATATGCTACGTATGCTGCCAAGATCACCAAGCAAGACTACTGCTCAAGAATTGAGGGAGCGTTTATTATCTGCGGGATTCGACGTTTCAGCACGCACCATACAGCGAGACTTAATCGAACTAGCGCAAATATTCCCGCTCATTGTTGATGAACGCAGCAAGCCTTATGGATGGAGCTGGCACAAAGACGCGAATACCTTTGACTTACCAGGACTATCCACTTCCGAGGCCTTGACCTTTATCTTAGTTGAGCAAAATTTGCAGCATCAATTGCCTCCCACCACACTTGAAGCCTTGCAACCATATTTCAAAACTGCAAAACATGTTCTAGCAAATTCTTTGAATGTTAACCGCTCAAAAGCATGGCTCAATAAGGTAAGAACAATAGAGTCAACGCTTCCACTCTTGCCACCGACAATCAACCACGAGAACCAGAGTATTATTTATGAGGCGCTATTGCAAGATAGGCCCCTACAACTGGAGTATCAAAAACGCGGCACTAAGGCACCATCAATTTATGACTTAGTTCACCCACTGGCAATCGTACAGCGTGGTAAGTTACTCTACTTGGTGTGCACGTTCGCTGATCACGATGATCCACGCCTTTTAGCTTTGCATCGCGTTGTTTCCGCAACTTTGCTCTACGATGAATCACGCCGTCCCTTAGAGTTCGATATTGACCGGTATTTACAATCGGGCGCGATGGGATTTTGCGCCGGTGAATTAATTAATCTCGAAGCCATTTTCACGCGCCAAGCAGGAGAACATCTCTGCGAAACACCTATTAAACGCGACCAAATACTTGAGGAACTCGAAGATGGGCGCCTGCGTTTGCAAGTCCAAGTACCTGAAAATAGAGAATTATTATGGTGGCTGCTTGGATTAGGTGACGGGGTTGAGGTGATCAAGCCTGTCAAATTACGGCATGAAATCAAAGCAAAAGTTAGTCGCATGGCAAAGATGTATCTCTAATACACCCTCAATGAATACCCAAATCGTTGGGCGATCCTTATAGTGTTAGATCGCCCCGACCAGAAAAAATCTGCCACAGACGCACCATTGCATAGGTATCGAGCTTGCAATACGCCAACAGCTGTTGGCGTAATTGCTCTTTTCGTTCCCTTTCTGTCGATGGATGAATAGCTTCGCTAAAACCTTCCATGGCCATGCCGCCATCTTGCACACCATCTAGGTCACTGTACTTCAATTCAGGAACGGCCGCAGGCAACACGGCCTTAATGCTCCAGCTACCTTCCTGAGAAGGATGGTAATAGCGATTGCGCGAAACTGGCAATAAATCGACGATGCGATGATTGATTGCGTCAAGTGCTTCCTTGTAGTAAGGGAATCGCACCGCCAGTTCACAGATACGCGCTTTTTCAAACCCTTGGTTATAGACGAAAATAGGCTCTTGGTTCTCACAGCAATTTTCAATGAGAGATTGAATAAAGCTCAAAGACGGGTCGCCCCCAGATACATCCAAAAACTCTCTATGCAAGAGACAACCATCTTCACATAGCTGATGCAGGCTAAATTGAAAGGGAATCATTTGATATGGGCGTGTTCCCGCCCAAATGGGTATGGCAAATTGGATAATCTCAAAAACCAAAAACTGTATCGGCAATTGATAGCCTTCCAAATCCCTGCTCGCCCCCTCCTCATCAAAATAAATCGAATTTTCTAATGTGTGTTTCTTCACCCGTCGCTGACGATCATTCAACTGTGAATCTGCAATTTCGCTTAAATCGACAACACCTAGTCCAGCTAGCTGGTCAATCTTAGACTGCCTAAAATTGGGTAACCACTGAAGAGGAAATTCGCTCTGCACTTCATTTCGACGACAATAACTCAAGAAGGCACATGAAAACGGCTCATTGCAATGCTTTCCAGGTAGGATTTGAGGCTCGTCTTGATAGGCCGCAAGTTTTTGAGCGCTGGCAATCCAGCCCTCAACTTCAGTACATCGCCCTAATGCCTCTTCAGTGATATCGTGTTCTCGTAAAAGCCCTTGGTAATTACCCCCACCGGAATAAACCCAAGTATTATCAATGTGAGCAATAGCGACAGATGTCAGCGCCACGCCACTCTCAATGGCTAAATAGGCCTGAATCGCCGCATCATCACGATGATAATGTTTAACCGACGTTGATGACTTCACTTCAATCATGCGCCAACCCAAGCGCCCATCGCTTTGAACCGGCAGCATAATATCGGCAAAGGCGAGTGCCCCGCCTGAGGAAAATCCAGCTTCAAATATCGGCTGCGCTTGTTTCATCAAATCGGAAGTACGTGCAAACGCGCCCTGGAAACCTAAAACTTCCACATCAATCTCAACCCCGGTTCCGAACGGGTCATAGATCTTCTGCGCCATATCACCCACCGTATAACCAGTTTGAAATCCTTTTTCTGAGTGAGCTGAAAAGCTACGCAACTCGGGATGATGCACTTCTAGCCAAAATCGTTTAGGACATTGACGCAATGCGATTAACTTTGATTTTGAGAAAGCGCGCATAAATCTTTCTGGGGAATGATGTGGTCAATAGCAAATATTTTCGACGTACTTTATCTAGAATCCGATTTTCCGAGGGCGTCCTCCCTCCTTCAGCGCGCACTCTCCCTTCAAAGCTTGATAAAACAACTCACATGTTTCGATCGGTCGAAACTTATGTTGACGCGCAATCGTCGCAAAATCCCCTGGGGTGAGCATATTTAGCTTAGAGACTCGCGCAAGTAAGTCGCTTGATGGCAAAGGTAAATCTAAGCCACAACAATAACTGAGATACATCTTTTCAACCTGTATTGCGCACATAAAATCAAACTTCACCTTAAGATCAAACCTTCTCAAAGCCGCTTGATCCAAACCATAGATCAGATTGGTCGATGCGATGAACACGCCGGAATAGGTCTCCATCTGTGTCAGCATCTCGTTTACAGCGGTGACTTCCCAACTTTGACTTGCGCCGCGTCGATCTTGCAAGAAGCTGTCCACCTCGTCCACCAACAAAATCGCACTATCTTCTTTTGCCTCGTCAAAGGCGCGCGCGATATTTTTTTCTGTGCCACCGACCCACATAGATATTAGATCAGAGCCTCGCTTCACTAACAAGGGCATATCAAGCTGTTCGGATAGCCAGCGACCGAACGCGGTCTTTCCAGTTCCAGGTGGGCCAAACAAACAAAGTCGTCCCGTTTTCGATTTTCCAATACCGCGTGCAACCGCCTCTAGATCTACATCGGCGCAAATAAAAGCGGGATCATAACGATCAGAAAAATCGTGGCCGTCATTGAGCTTAATCTTCGGATGCCCTTGCGCGACTAAGGTATTATTGATCAACAATTCAAATGCCTGCGCGCTGGCCTTGTCACCTAAATCATTCTGAATAGCCTTTACAACTGATGCTGTGCGGGCAATGACAGCCGGTGCGAGAACCTCCGACTTCGCGATACTCTTCAGCGCTACTTCTTCAATCAAACTCTCGCAACAGGAGCGCAGCAAATCCTCTCTTTGTTTTCGCGGCGGCACTGGCAATTCGAGGACTATATCAAATCGGCGAATCATCGCTGGATCGATACGATGACTATTGGAAATCCAAAAAGCGGGAACTAGGTTCTCTTCTAAGCTACGGTTAATCCACGCCTTATGTGATTGTGCTTTGTTCTTTGCCCCCACGCGGTCATGCGTCTCCTCAAAGACATCTTCCACCTCGTCAAACAAGATCATCGCTTCTCGCTGTCCAAAAAACCGTTGAGCTGCGCTAAACGCGCGCAGCCGATGCTCCCCCGAAACCGGATCACCATCATGGTCTTCACTGCTAATTTCAAATAACTGGCACTGCAGATCCTGCGCAATTGCTTTCGCAAGCTGGCTTTTCCCAGTCCCGGGGGAACCATGAATAAAAATGTTGACGCCCTTCTTCTTCGTCGCTAAAGCATGTCTCAAATAGTGCCGCATCACCTCTAACAAGCTCTCCACGTGAGGATAATTGCGCAGTGTCAGTGTAGGCGCAGAACTTTCAGAAACAATATCCTTGATAAAGGAAATAGGCTCGATTCCCTCTGAATCAATGTTTTCGACCAGCGATTCAGAAATAAGATCCAACTTATTACGCAATTGCGTTTGACCACGACGATCCAATGATACCAAACCAGACTGCCTGAGAGCGCTTTTTGCACCCATCGATTCCCGTACTAACTGCAATGGCAAATTCAAAATGACGCTTAAGGCATAAATCGTTTTACCATTATTCAGAAAACCAAGCATATCGGCGACATCATCAAGCTCCCTTTCGCTATGCAACATAATGGCAAACCCAAGAATGTCACGTTCGGTATTCGAAAGCTTGGCTAAGGCCGCAAGGCGTTCAATGTTGCTCTGTGCTGGTTCAGGAATGCTGATATGCGCGAATTCCCTTTCAAAACTTTGATGGAGTTTTCGAAGATCAGTTTTAACGTTCTGAAATTGATAGGGTTTTTCTTCAGCATCTACCCAAGCCTCTAACCCAAGTTTCTTCGCTAACGAATCATTGGAAAAATGATGATCCTTCAAAAATTCTCTCTGTCCACCTAAAGTCACAAGAATACGAAATATCCATAACTTTACTATCGGCGCCAAGTCTCGCGCCATCAAAGTGTCCCCAGCAGATTTTCTACGTCCCATGTTGATCTCCTTATCTCAAGGCGATCATTATCCGTACTACTGCGACAAGTTATGACGCTACGACTCTTTGGCGTGTTTCACGCACGCCGTTCCACAGCAATACTATTCAAACGACTGTTTCTATACTCGGTCTAAAAATGTCGGCGTCTCATTTTGGAAAAAACCCTCCCAAAAAACGACTCCCGCAACACCTCTCATCACTGCGACAGTTTGTGTCGCATCCAGACAAGCTCCAATTGAATTATTCCCTTAATGAGAGACAATAGCGTACGCAGACTTGATGGAATCGGCTAGCGCAATCCTGTTTTGGCGCTAGACAAAAAGCCCCAAAGTTATTTTCGATTGGAATCGCTAGAATTCAACCTGTCTTGAACGTTCCCCTTTAATCTAGCCCATTTCGCTGGAGTGGGGGTTTTCTTACTGATTCGTTAGGCCAACCGCATGACAACACCCATTAAATTCAACAAAACTCAGATAAAACAGCGCCGACTTCGAAGATTGGCACAAATCATATTTGACCACTGGATAGAGAGATCCGGTATGGATACGCGCTACTTTGATCACCCTTTTATTCATGATGAGCATGTCGTCAACGGGCGAACGCAGTCAGGAGGGACATATCGTGAACACGTGGTTCCACGCGTATACCTTCGCGATCAATGTTTTTTACTTTTGGATTCCGGTGCCAGCATAAAGGAAATAGCACGTATTCTTGAGGCAAACTTACGAATCGTTTGCATTTCAAAAGAAGAAGCTGACCGGCTCAATCGTGTTTACAAAACGACGATGCCGGAAGGATGGATAATCGGTGTAGACGACCCTTTGGAAAGGTTTCATAAAGTTGAAATTAAAGTGATCGATTAAGCAGATTTTTAAACAAAACTAGAAACTAACTATGGGCCATCCCTTAATGTATGTCCTTGGGGACTATTTCAGACTCTTTACCTCGCTAACGAATGTTTTCGAAGAACAGTGCGGTCATATATGCGCTAGCTCTCCATTC
>JACQDW010000173.1 GCA_016200845.1 Burkholderiales bacterium
CAAACGCCGCAGCGGGCTTTGAATTAATCACTGGCCTCAATAGTGAGCTCGAAGGTGAGGAGATACGCACGCTGTTTCAGGCACAAGATGGCCGCATCTGGTTGGGTTTTTCTAAAGGTTGTGCAGCGATTTATACGCCGCAGTCAGGTAGGGTGCAACGCGTTTCTTTAGATGCCTACGGCACCAATAGCTTGGGTGATAACGTCGTCGATATCATCACACAAATTAGCCCCGACGAGGTTTGGTTGTCGCGCTATGGTTTTGGGATTTATGTAGTCGATGCCAAGGATGGCAGCATCCACAGCCACATTCACAATGACCCGGCAGTCAGCGGCAGTCTGGCGTTTGATCAGATCGGCGCGTTGCTACTCGACCGCTCCGGCATCTTGTGGCTGGGCTCTTGGGGCGATGGCTTACAAAAATACAGCGCTAATCAGGAAGCAATCCGCATGCTGCGTCACAGCCCGAATAATCCTTACAGTTTGAGTCGTGCCAATGTGCGCAGTTTGTTAGAAACTCACGATGGCAAAATCTATGTCGGCACCGATGGCAATGGTATCGACATTATTGATCGCCAGCGCGGCTTGATCGGCGCGCATCGCGCCCATCCTGACCACCCCGAAACCACGGTGGCTACCGCCGTCTTGGCTCTGGCCGAAACTGCCGACCTTACGATCTGGGCGGGCACTCGTCAATCGGGCTTACAGGCATTAAAAAATGGTCGCGACAAATGGCAAACCTATTCCACCAAACATGGCTTACCGAGCAATCAGATTCGCAGCATGTATGCCAGCAGACGCGGTGATCTTTGGGTGGGAACTACCTTGGGTCTGGCGCTTTGGAATAAACAGGAAAAATCACCAGCAAAGCAATTCAAAGCCTTCTCGTCTGATCTTGGCGTCCCCATGAATAGCTATGTCACAGCGTTCGCCGAACAAAACGATGGCGTGCTCTGGATAGGCAGTGAATCTGGCCTATGGGTCTATCAACCAGAGACGGGTTCTCTGCGACAAATCCAGCATGAAAACGATGCACCGGATAGTCTCAGCTCCAACGAAGTGAATGGCCTGCTGATCGATCACGCCGGCAATCTTTGGATCGACACTGCTCGCGGACTGGATAGGCTGAGCTCGTGGGATGGCAAGCAGGCGCGCTTTAAACACATCAGCGAACAATTGGGTCGCCCCGGCTTATATTTTGGTGCCAACCTGCTCGAAGACAAACTCGGCCGCATCTGGACTCAATGGTTTCTCTATGATCCCGCTACCGAACACCTGAGCGACTTGGCAAAAGGGGTTGGCATTGACATAGGCACTGCCTGGGTCAATTCCGCACTCAAAACGCGTGATGGTTTATTTATGTTCGGTGGAACCAAAGGCGTTGCGGTCATACAGGCTGAACAGTTTTCAACTTGGGACTACCAGGCACCCGTGGTCGTCACCGGTCTTAAAATCAATGGCATAGGCACCACGAGCACAGCACTCAATACGGGCTTGCGTTTAGACGTCGATCAAAAAACCTTTGACGTTGAATTTTCTGCGCTGGATTTTTTGAGTCCAGATCGCAATCGTTACGCTTATCGCTTACTCGGCTATCAAGATCAATGGATCACCACCACCGCAGAGCATCGCAACATCAGCTATGGCAATCTGTGGCCGGGACGCTATACCTTGCAACTTCGCGGCAGCAACCGGCAGGGAAACTGGAGCGAGCAAGAGCTCTCGATTCCCATCACCATCTTGCCCGCATTTTGGCAAAGCACCTGGTTTTTTGCGCTGATCTTTTTGTGCGTGGGTGGCAGTCTGGTGGCGGTTTATCGCTGGCGTCTCAGCCGTATTCGCGCTGAAAAATTCGACTTGCAAGAATTAGTCAAACGGCGCACCGAAGATATTTTGAATTTGGGTGAAATCGGCCAAAGTCTGACCACCACACTGGACATCGAAGAAACCTTTGAACGCATCCACAAACAAGTCATCGCCCGGGTCGATGGCAATGTGTTCGGGATAGGATTTTTAGACGAAGAAACCACGCGCATCGCGGTCGATTACATGGTCGAAGACGGCATACGGCAAGACGCTTTTCACTACACCTTCGAAGAGAGCAATCGCCCAGCCGTCTGGTGTGTCACCCACGAAAAAGAACTCATCACCAATACACTCGATGAAGTCGTCAACTATGTCGGCTCCATCGCGCCCGTTCGCTCCGGCAAGCCCACCGAATCGATCGTCTATCTGCCACTCTTCGTCGAGAAAAAAGTCATCGGCTGCATGACCGTCCAAAGCCCGCGCAAGTTCGCCTATCCACCTGACCACTTAGAATTTTTGCGTGCCATCGCCACCTATGTTGCGATTGCTATCGCCAACTCACAATCACACCGCCACCTGATCGAAGCGCAACGCCAATTAGCGCAACAAGAAAAACTCGCCTCGCTAGGACAACTGGTCGCCAACGTCGCACACGAAATCAACACCCCCATCGGCGCCATCAAATCAAGCGGCGACAATATCTCTAACGCGCTCAACACCGCCATGAGCGAGCTGGCCGAGCTCATGTATAGACTAGACGACACCAGCCGCCAATTATTTTTACAGCTCATTGCCCAAGTCAACGACGGCAATGCCATCCTCAACACCCGCGAAGAACGGCGCATCGTCAATGAAACCACGGCTCAACTAGAAAGCCACAAGATCAGCGACGCCCGCCGTAAAGCAGGCATTCTGGTGCAGCTACGCGCACACCAACAAATCGAACGCTACTTGCAGTTGCTCACGCACCCAGAATGCGAACGCATTTTGTCTGCCGCCCACGAAATCGCCGCCATCGTCAACAGCGCCAGCAACATTCATGTCGCCGTCGACCGCGTCTCCAAGATCGTGTTCGCCTTCAAAGCCTTCTCTCGCATCAGCACCCACCACGAACGCAGCTTAAGCAATTTGCGCGAAGGCATGGAGACTGTGCTCACGCTGTATCAAAACAAAATCAACAAAGGCACCGAACTGATCTGCCAATTTGAAGAGCTGCCCGATATCTATTGCTGGCCTGACGAACTAGTCCAAGTCTGGGTCAACCTCATCCACAATGCGCTGCAAGCGATGAACTACCAAGGCACCCTCACCATAGGCATGAAGCAGCAAGACAAAGAAGCCGTCATCAGCATCGCCGACACCGGCCCCGGCATACCGGAAGCCATACGCTCCAAAATCTTCGACGTCTTCTTCACCACCAAAGCAGCAGGAGATGGCAGCGGCCTGGGCTTAGACATCGTCAAAAAAATCATCAACAAACACCACGGGCGCATCGAGTTCACCACCGAGATCGGCAAGGGAACTTGCTTCTTTGTGTATTTGCCGTATGAGGTGGCGGAGTAGGTGGAGCGGTGGTTAAGTCCTGCGAAACGGGCTTATTCGCTTTCGTTTAGACGGCCCACCTTGATATCGGCTAGGGTCAAACATCCGTCGCTGGTTTAGCAATTGCTCGCCGTCCAGGCGTTCGGCCAAACTGTCCATGTCACGTATTGAGACTCCTATAGAGTCAAAGTGTGAACGCCAAGTATCGACGACCTTGATGACTTGGATAACTTGCTCTGCAGCTTGCGCTGGCTCAAGTCCAAACGCCTCGCACTGGGACATAGCGTTGCTCAGCGTGGATTCTTGCCCGTCTGCACCGCAGATAAACTCTTGAAATCCCTGCCCAGAGTTGGTGGGAAGTACGTCATATGCGGGTGCCAATCTCAGCCGTCCATTGACCGTGGGCTCCACCACCAAGAGTGTGTGGTTCTTCTCATGATCATCAGTGTTATCGATGAGAATGTTAAACACCATGCGACGGAACAGCTCCTGAGCATCCAGCAGATGCAAGTCGCCGTGACTGACGCCGATTCTGCGCAAGATTCGCGCAAGCTGCGGGTAGCCCATTTCTGACTCACTACCTGCAGGAGTGGCTGCCCGGATAGCGGTGCCCGCCGAAATACTATGTATCCGCTGGCCGTTCACCCGATCAAATCGCCGAATCGCCACGGCATTCGCCGCCGCTAGGCGTATCACTTGAGTCTGGGCGACTGAGATCCCAGCTTTCGCTGCCAAGGTCATGCTTGCGTGCTCTATGAGTGGAACATCAAGGTACTCATTGTTGAAGAATTTAATGACCCACTGCTCGCCCTCAATTTCGATCAATGCTTTGGGTTTCGCACCGCCTAAAGAACTGCCGCCACCTTCAATGATTTTGGCTTCGAGCCTAGTCAAGGCATCGCCAGCTTCAATTTTGGCAACCACATCGCTAAGTTCTTGGGCTTGCGCCAATCGTGGCAGTGGACCGCCCTTGCGGGGAAGATAGCTGCTGGGCGAGGTTGACACCCCTAAGGCACCAAAGCGCTCATCGCCAGCGTAGTAGAGCAGCTCCATTAACGAAGTACGCTTGGGCTTATCGACAAAGCGGATGACTTTTTCACCCCAGCGGTCAGGACGCGCATCATCGACCGCACCAACGGCGCGAGGTGCGCTGGCAATCAGGCGTCCGGGCGGAAAGAACTCGTTATCAACAAGGGGCAGATCCTCGCTGAGAGCGAAGCCATGAGCCAACCAGTCAGCGGCGTAATGCAGCGAGACACCTTTGCCAGCGGCTACCAGCTTCAACGCCCCCACATAGCGAGGTGTAGGCTCTCCCAGATACCAAAGGTATAAGTCATCCAGACGCATCGCTCTCCTTTTCGCCGGTGTCGGCGGCTATACGCATACGTGCCTCTGCGGCGGCTTGGGCACGGGCTTGTCCAAGTTCCATCGCTTCCCGAACACTCATCTCCAGCGCGCCCTGGTCATATTGCGGTGCCGCCAGATTCCCAAGTTCGCTATCTCGGTTAATTAGCCATAAGGCACTTGCGACGATGCCGATACTCACGGTCGGATCGCCAGCCTCGAGACGCTGGAGCGTCGACAGTGTGATTCCCAAGCGCTTTGCCCAAGTGCGCAGTGATTCCTTGCGGCGTAAACGAGCCACCGCGAGGTCAATACCCAGCTTCTGGAGTGCACCCAAAGTGGCAGGCGGCAGTTGGCGAATAGCTTTAGTCGTTTTAGGCATACCGATAATCTAGCACAAAATACCTAATATTGTATGTTTTTATCGGTACAAGCAGAAATACATGTTATTGCTGGACTGGTGCCTCAACAGTTAAAGCCGCCTCTCCCCATTACAAACACACCGCTTGCGGGAGAAGGGCGCTTAGTCAGCGCCTCAGAGTCAGCACCTTGGCAGCCACGTCCGGCCGCTCTAGAGTAATGAAGTGGCCAGCGCCAGCTACCTCTACAAATTCGGCCCCGGGGAGGAGCTGCTTGTTGGCTTGCCGATCCGAGGGTCTTGACCAATCCTTCTCTCCGTAGATAAGGTGGATGGATGCTTTGACTTCGGGGTAACGGGCGCGAGCCGCGATGAGGCTGGGCAAGTTCCCGTACACCGCGCGGGCAACGACCGGATAGCCGGGCCGACGTCCGACCTTCAATAGTTCATCGAGGTAGTCCTCGCGCAAGGCGGCCGTGTTGCTGAGCCCCCCATGGAGCACGGCGCGCACGATCGGCTTGGGTTGGATGCCCGCGATGGTCTGGCCGATACCCGGCGCCAGTGCGCCGGTCACGACGAACCGGGCCAACAGGCTGGACCGCGCGATGCCGCCCGCGTAGTCATAGGCATTGATCGCCACGACACGCCGCACTCGCTCGGGCAGATCGGCCGCGGTGGTGAGGGCGAGCGTCGCGCCCATCGATTCGCCGAGCAGCGTCACGTCGCGCAAGTCGAGTCGGGTGATGAGGCTCTTGACTGCCTCGCGCATGGCTGGCTCTTCATAAGAGGCGCCCGGCACGATCTGCGAGTAACCCATTCCGGGGAGATCAAGGGCATACACTGTGTACTGCTCCTGGACGAGCGGGATGAGGTGACGGAAATGCTCGGCTTGGGTGCGCACGGTGTGCAGCAAGACTAACGGTGGCCCCATGCCACCCGAGAGATAGCGCAAGCGCCCCGCGCTGCCTGCGTTTGATCCGATCGGATCGAGAAAGTGTTCCGCGGTTCCGGGAATCTTGATGGCGGAAAGTGAATCATTGGTGATCAGTGACATAGTGGGTTTCCTTGAATTTTTAGGGGGTCTCAACGCAAAGGCTGGTAGCGAGACGCCGCTTCATTGCTCGACAAATGGGACGCCATCGCCTTGCGCGCGCCCTCAAAGACATTCCAGAGGGCATCGTCATGCAGAGCAGGAAGCGTTACCGACTCGCCGCGCTCGAAGCCCTGCAAGGCGGCATCGACCAGGTCTTCAGCACGCATCACGATCTGCGCCTGCAGGTGCTCCACGGGAAGGCCGCCGCGTGCCCAAAACTCGGTGGCCGTCGCACCGGGCAGCACGGCTTGCACCCGCACGCCCTTGCCTGCCAGCTCGTGCTGCAGCGATTGACTGAAGGCCAACACAAAAGCCTTGCTGCCGCCATACACGCCATTCAAGGCTTCCGGCGAGACGGCCGCGATGGAGGCGATGTTGATCACCGCACCTCTGCCGCGCGCCACGAATCCGGGCACCGCCGCGTAGCTCAGCCGGGTCAGCGCCGTGACGTTGAGGTCAATCATGCGCACCATCTGATCCACGTCACTCTCCAGCAGCGCGGTGTGTGTGCCGATGCCAGCGTTGTTGACCAGCAGGGTGATGCTGGCATCGTGCTTGAGCTTGTTTTCCACGCTGCGCAGCGCCACCGGGTTGTTCAGGTCGGCGGGGAAGACCTCCACTGCGCGTCCGTGGCGGCTGCTGATGCTCTCTGCCAACAGGTTCAAACGCTCGCGGTTGCGGGCGACGAGGATCAGGTCGTAGCCGCGCTGCGCCAGGCGGTCGGCGTAGAGGGCTCCGATGCCGGAGGAGGCTCCGGTGATGAGGGCGGTGCCTAAGTTCGTCTGTGTCATGGTGGTATTCCGTTTGTGGTTGTGATGAAGCGTATGTTGCGCTGATTGACGTATGGCGTAAATGACGCATATAGTCATGTTTTAGGACATTCGCTGCGGAGATAGAAAATGCACAAAATCGGTTACGTCCTGCCGACCGGCTTCCAGGTGATGGCGCTGGCCACGCAGGCGGTCTTCGAGTTCGCCAACCTCGTGGCGGGCGAGCCCTTCTACCAGATGAGTTGCTACTCGATGCCCGGCGGCAGCGTGAAGGCATCGCTAGGCATGTCCCTGCAGACGCGGCCCTTCACCGCACGCAGCACGGCCGACACCTGGATGGTGGTGGGCGTGATTGACCCGTTGGCCACACCCTCACCATCCCCATTGCTGCATGCGCTGCGAAAGTGCAGCGCCCGGGCGCGTCGGACCGTAGGACTGTGTACGGGAGCATTCATAGTGGCCGAAGCTGGTTTGCTGACAGGGCGACGTGCCACCACGCATTGGGCCTATGCGGACGCACTGCAACAGCGGCATCCCGATGTTCAGGTCGAGCCGGACCGCATCTTCATCGCCGATGACCCGATCTGGACGTCGGCCGGCATGACGGCCGAACTGGATCTGGCGCTCGGCCTCGTCGAGAAGGACCTAGGCGACGACGTGGCGCGATCGGTGGCGCACCGGCTGGTCATGCATCAGCGCCGTTCGGGCGGCCAGTCGCAGCATTCAGAGATCCTGAATCTCGCGCCGCGATCAGACCGCATCACGCGGGCGCTGGAGTATGCCCGCGGCCACCTTGCTCAGTCGCTGAGCGTGGAAGAACTCGCTGCGGCCGCGAACCTCAGCCCGCGCCAGTTCAGCCGTGTGTTCACGGCCGAGACCGGCCAGTCGCCAGCCAAGGCGATAGAGCGTCTGCGCGTAGAGGCAGCACGATTGATGATCGAGCGCAGCCGCCATCCGCTGGAGGTGGTGGCACGCGAAACGGGCTTTCGCGACCGACGCCATCTTCGCGAGGCGTTCATGCGCGGCTTCGGCAAGCCGCCTCAGTCACTCCGGCGCGACGCCCGCTAGCCTAGAGGTCTTGAACCGAGATTTTCGAGCGCGTTTCAACAGCGCATTTCAACAGACACACATCCAAATCGAATTCCCAAATAATAAGTGAAACACCCAAAAAAATTGCACTAACACGCCAAGACACGTTGATGATCACCCGATCCATAAAGGAGAAGCCTGCATACTTATGAGCAGCCCCCCTTCCCCGACCAAAAACTCTATCCCCCACCTATTCCCTGTAAAATAACGCCCTTCTTTCTCACGCTGACACAGAACCATGCCGCAGTTCGACCATTTAAGCTCCCAGGAATTCCCTTACCTCTACGCCCTGGCTTTATTTGATGCGCCTTTGAGTCAGAACGCTCTGCTGGAATTGTTGTTGCAGCGGCGTGAGCGGTTTTCTGTGGGGGGTGCTGTGCCGGGGATTACCATGGTGCGGGATCAGATGGCGGTGCTGCATGAGAAGAATATGGTGACGCTGGTCAGTGGTAAGGGATATGCCTTAGCAGATGGATTGCAGATGCCGATTATTTTGCACATGCTGACTTATGCCGACATCAAAGACTGGGTGCATAGCCTGCGCTTTATGCTAAATAAACGCGATGAATATAGCATGTGGAAAACTAAGAACGCCGCCTTTTGCCGTCGCGAACTTTTGTTTTCCTGTTTGAGCGATGACGACGATGGCATCATTCATTGGCGTCAAGAATTCTTCAACGCCAACAGTGGTGAGAAATTGCCGCTCGCCGCCAGCATGTTTCAACATCCGGCGGGCGAGCAAGTTTTTGCGCATTTCAATCCGCATTGCCAGGGGCTGATGCTGAATGATTTGTTCTATGTTGCCAATTGGAGTGCGATCGAGTGCGATGCTGCGTATCGCTATGCTTGTCAGCAAATGGCGCACAACAAGATTATTTTTGAAATGGCGTTTGAGCAGTTCATCGAGCAAGCTTTTTTGCGCGGAGACGACGCGACGTTGACGCAAGCGGGGCAATTTTGTCCAGCGCCTGCGATGCATCGCTATGCATTTATCCACGCTTTTGCTCATGGCAAATTTGATGCGGCGATACAGGCAAGTGTCTTGATCGCTCAGCAAATCAAACAAGAAACGGGCAAGCGCAAAATTTATTTTGAAGGTTTGCATGGGCTGCTGCACACCGCCTGCCTGCTAGCCTCGGATCAGATTGATCATCGCAAACAACTCAAAGAGCATGTCGATCACGCCATCAAAAATAACGACGCCTTCAGCTACTTTTTACTTGAGTCCTTAAGCAATCATTTGGCCAAAGGCGTGCCGCAACAAAACAAGCGCTATGCGCTGCATCGCGCTTTGAGCGTGGACACTTTGTTTGAAGCGCTGGCACTGTTATGGGAAGGCGAAGCGCCGCGTCCGGACGCGCATCAGCGTTTTCGTGAGGCGTTTGCGTTTTACACTCACCATCATTATCACTGGCTGGCGGCCGAACTTGATTGCGTGCTGGTCAAACATTATGGCGATGCACCGCGCATGCCGGGTTGGCACGCAGAGCATCAACGCACACCGTTGCTCAGCATTTTGCAGCGCGAAGAAAGCTGGCAACGCGCCTTAAGCGCACTGGCACAACTGCCGCTGGGCAAAAGCGAAGTACGCAACGCTGAACAAGCAGAACAAAGATTGATCTGGCTCTTGAGCCTGACACGCGATCAAGCCATGCTCGATCCGCGCGAACAAAAACGCAGTGCCAAAGGGGTCTGGAGCAAGGGACGTCCGGTGGCATTAAAGCGTCTCGCCAGCGAGCTCGATGACTTCCCGTATTTATCGGAACAAGACCGCCAGATCAGCCGCTGCATACGCAAAACGTTTGATGGCTATTACGGTCACGCTGATTACACGCTGGACGCTGATAAAGCGCTGCCGCTGTTGGTCAATCATCCGCAAGTGATGTGGGCCGATGCGCCTGATGTGCGAATTGACGTGATTGCTGGCGAAGTGAGTTTGCTACTCAAAGAACATCAAGATCAGATTCGTCTGCAACTCGAACCGCAAATCCAAGCACATCAACAATTTGTCCTAAACAAAGAGACGCCAACCCGCGTGGTGATTTATCGCTCCAGCCCGGAGATCAAACAGATCGCGGGCATCTTGGGTGCAGGGCTATCGGTGCCAGTGCAAGCAAAGGCGCAATTGGTCGATGTGATCGCTGCAATTGCGCCGCATTTGGCGATTCATTCCGATTTGCCCGAGCTGGCACAACATCTGCAAAGTGTGGACGCAGATAGCTGTATTTACGCCCACTTGCTGCCACTAAAAGAAGGCTTGCGTTTGCAACTCTTGGTGCGTCCGCTGTCTGAAGGTGGCTGGCTGGTGCCGGGCAAAGGTGCGACGCATGTACTGGGCGAACGCGATGGCAAACCGGTGCAAGCTAGCCGCGATCTGGAAAAAGAAAAACACAGTGTGGACGTCATCTTGCAGCGTTGCCCCGCCTTTGCCGAAGCCGAGCAAAGCAGCCACGAATGGCAATGGCAAGAGCCTGAACAATGTCTGGAATTACTCACGCAATTAAAGAGTTTTTGTGATCTTGAAAATCAAGAAAAGCCGCAATTAGAATTAGTGTGGCCAGAAGGCGAGCGCTTCCGCCTGAAGGGGCAACGCGGTTTGAAAGACATGCGCCTGTCGATCAAAAAGCAAGGCGAATGGTTTGTCGCTGGTGGCGAGATCACGCTTGATGACGGACGTGTGTTGGCGCTGCGCGAGCTCTTGCAATTGTCCGAGCAAAGCAAAGGGCGTTTTCTCAAACTCGGTGAAAACGATTTTCTGGCATTGAGCGATGCCTTCCGCAAACGTCTAGAAGAGATCCGCCGCTTCGCCGAGCCGTCTGGCAAAACTGGTTTGCGCATCAATCCTCTGGCCGCCACCGCGCTAGCTGAATTGGGTGAGGAGGTTGGCGAGCTGCAAGCCGATAGCGCATGGCGTGAGCACATAGAAAAGCTCAACAGCCTCGCTGATTTCACGCCGCAAGTGCCGTCCACTTTGCAAGCGCAATTACGCGATTATCAAACTGAAGGCTATCAATGGTTGGCGCGTCTGGCGCAATGGGGCGTGGGTGCTTGTTTGGCCGATGACATGGGCTTGGGCAAGACAGTGCAAACGCTGGCGCTGCTACTAGACCGCTCGCCAACAGGTCCAGCTTTGGTGATCGCGCCGATCTCGGTGGCGATGAATTGGCAAGCCGAAGCACAACGCTTTGCGCCAACCTTGCGGGTGCGCTCATATCAGCAAACCCGCTCACTACAAGACTTAGGCGCTTTTGATCTGGTGATCGCCAGCTATGGCATGCTGCAACAAGACAGCGAGCTCTTCGCCGCGCAGCACTGGCACACCGTCGTGCTGGACGAGGCGCAAGTCATTAAAAATGCAGCGACCAAACGCAGTCAGGCCGCGATGGCATTGCAAGCGGATTTTAAAATGATCGCCAGTGGCACTCCGGTTGAAAATCATCTGGGCGAATTGTGGAACCTCTTCCGCTTCATCAATCCGGGACTGCTAGGTTCCAAAGAAAGTTTCAACGAAAAATTTGCCCTGCCGATTGAACGTGGCGACAAACTCGCCCGCGCGCATTTGAAGAAATTGATACAAGCCTTCATCCTACGCCGCACCAAAACGCAGGTATTAAGCGAGCTGCCTTCACGCACAGAAATCAATCTCCAAGTCGAGCTTAGCGATCAAGAACGCCACTTGTATGAAGCCTTGCGCCAAGAAGCGATCGACAAAATCAGCAACCTCGATCCGACCGCAGGCAAGTCCATGCAAGTGCTGGCAGAGATCACCAAGCTCAGACGTTTTTGCTGCCATCCTGCGCTGGTGATGAAGCAAAGCACACTCGCAGGCAGCAAACTCCAGGTCCTGCAAAACACCGTGCTAGAGCTACTCGACAATCGTCATAAAGCGCTGGTGTTCAGCCAATTCGTCGATCACCTCGCCATCGTGCGCGCCTGGTTGGACGAACAAAACATCAGCTATCAATACCTGGACGGCAGCACGCCCGCCAACGAGCGCAAAAAGCGTGTCGATGCATTCCAAGCAGGGCAAGGCGACATCTTTTTGATCAGCTTAAAAGCGGGTGGCACAGGGCTTAACCTGACTGCTGCGGATTATGTGATTCACCTCGATCCATGGTGGAATCCGGCGGTCGAAGATCAAGCCTCAGACCGCGCGCATCGTATGGGACAGCAACGTCCGGTGACAATTTATCGCCTGGTCACACAAGACACCATAGAAGAAAAAATCCTCGCCCTACACGCCGAAAAACGCGAACTGGCCGACAGTCTGCTAGACGGCGGCGACAGTGCAGGACGTATGGATACCGAGGCTTTATTGCGCTTGTTGAAGGAGAGCGTTTAGCGCTCAACTAATCGTTGAACTCACTCCAAACCCAAACCCTCAATCCGGCGTAATTTAACGGCATCAATCACGCGGCGCGTTTCTGCTTGTAGTAGGCGTTTGTCATTTGGGTCTGGTAGCGCGTCCAGAAAACTGGTGCGCAGGCCTGATTGGCATAGACCTTCATTGGCACACATTAAATCCGCACTAAGGGTGGCAGCGTCGCAGGCTAAACCGAGTTCGCATGCGGCAAATGCATAAGCTTGTCCTCGAATGTCTGGGCGTATCGCGCTAGTGCCCGTTTGCGTTTCCAATCGTTCGCGCCAAAATGGGGTGACAAAATCTTTGAGTGTGCCGACTGCAAATGCATCTTGCGATGCGATGACTTCACGCACCACACGCATCGCTTCGCTCCATTGACCTGCACGCCAGTATTTCTCCGCGATTTGGCCCGGGCTCATGATGACACCGGCATTGATTTTTTCTTGCGCATCTTCGGTAGCGCGCACTAATTCGTCGCGCGGCAATTCTGAAAAGCGCTTGCACCTTCCTAATAGGCGACGATAGGCCTCGATTCTGACCGCGGTTTCTGGTGTGCCTGGCACCAGGCCACGACTAAATTGTTCCAGCGAAAAAACCTGCCCTTGTGGGGCGATAAAAGCCGGGAAGCATGCCGACCATGCACGTTGCGCGATAAAGCGTTCAACTGGATTGCGGCTAGCTTTGTATTGTTCGTAAATGTGTCGCAAGTCGCCGCTGCGCTCTAAGGGGTTGGCGAGCTTTTCGGTCAGGCCGAAATAAGAAGACGGTATTTGTGTTTCAATCTGAGCGCCGCTGGCTAGTGCGGTGTGGACCGTCGTTGGGCGTGATACTGGCGCCAGCTGCTCGTCTGGTAAAGACGCGCTGTCGATGAAAAATAAGAGGAGCGCGGTCACCAGAAAAAAGGCGAGTAACCACGATTTGCTGACGGTGCTAAGCGATCGTATGAAATTCATGAGTGGTCAGAAATCCCGGCAGAGCCGGGATTTCCTTTTTTAAGTGAGTTCAGCTAGTGTACCTGAACTCATATCAGATTTTACTGACAACCATTGATCTTGAACGATGCAATGCGGGTATTCCAGTTAAAGCTACCATCTGCCTTCAGATACTCAGTGGTATACCAGAATGTGCAATCATCAACTGGATCAACGCTCATGTGGCTGTAATCACCCCAGCGGCTCAGTGTACCTGTCTGTGATCCTGTGCCTTGCACAATAACAGTTTCGTTCGACAAAGTATTCAAAGCGTCACCAGCCAGACGTGTTGCATAACGGATTGCAGGTTTGATCGCAGAGCTAGAAGCGCTATAGCCCAATGCCATGTTACCCATCTTATCCATTGCAACGCTGCCCATCCAACGATGTGTGGTGTCTGGTGCATACGTTGATTGCTGATAGATTACTGGCGTGCCAGATGGGTTGCGGATCTCATACCAACGTGTACCGCTGTATGAATTCTGCTTGTTTGTTCCCAACTTGACCGCGTGATTTACCACCATCGCCTCATGACCATCGGCAAACTTGCGATACGCTAAACGATACATAGCGCGGTCAGCCAATGAATCCAAAGTACGGCTAGTGCCAGCTTGTGGAACGCAAGTGCCACCGCCGCAAGCTGCATTAAATGCGGTCACAGCTAGACTAGTCGGACCGGTAAAGGTCGTGTTAGCTGTATTTGCCCAGTCGACATGAAATTTCCAGAGGCGCAGTGAATTTGTTCCCAGATTGACGAAGAAATTTGGCGTACCAGAAGTTGGTTGTAAGTTGCCATCAAGGTCGGAGGGCAACAAACCGCCATAGCTGGTACTGAGCTGGAAACACTGTTGCGTCGCGCTAGCTGACCCAGCAATCATGGCAGCTCTGTCCATCACACACGCCTTAGCACCACTAAAGCTATTCCCCGCGAACATGTTATAGCTAACATAGTATCCATCAGGCCAGACACCTGCCTTGGGATAATCATTAAAACCCGTGTATTGAAATGCATAGCGATTGTATGCGCCAGTTGCGTCTGAAGTTTTAGAGACTGCAACACATTGATAGTAAGGGCCATTAGTAGGAACAGCAAATTGCATCAACACCCAACGATTTGCGATGCGGTCGTACATGACAATCGGATCACCGTCGTTTGAGGTTTCGCATACACCACCAAAGCCAGAAAACAGAGTATTGCCCTTGACCGGTCCGTATACAGCTGAGCCAGTCGACTTATCAAAAATTGCAAAAGACGAATTGACCCATTGCACAAACTGCGTTGCACCAACTGCACCGGTCGTATCTGGCGGAGCGGATTGCACTGTGAATGTGCCGCTTGGGCCAGTAAATCCTTTACCTAATCCGTCAAACCCCAGGCCAGCGGTCGTCGGAGCAGCTAAGGAAGTACTGTGACCTGTTTGCGCCGCTTTGTCGAAATCAAAATTTGGCGAATCGATATAAGGAACGCGACGCTTTTCATGCGCTTCTTTAACATAGGACAGATCAACTGGTTTTCCCTTCGTATTTTTTAAAACGAAGTCGTGATCGTGATGCGAAGACGTGATCACTTCGACTTTATTCTGGCCTGGTGCATTATCAGAATTTCCCTGAGCTGCCACGGATAGCGGCATGCCTACTGCCAGTACAACACCCACGGTTAACAAGTGCTTACGTTGTAAAGCCATATTACCCCCTAAAGATGGAATAAAAAATGTCGCCCTTCTTTAAGCGACATTCTACGGAACTAGCCAGTCAACTTTCTTGGTGAGTTGGCTTAACTAGCCTAAGCAATCAGGCCTGAAAATCGTTTTTCACACAGGTCAGATCACAGTGGAAAGTGTAATACCAGTGAGCAGAAATAATCAAACAAAAAGCATGAAATATTCGTATATAAAAACTTGATGAAGTGATAGCTGAAAGACCAAAATTTCATACCAAAAAGATTTGTCCGAAAACTGATTTTTCGCGTCCTGCGGAAAGCCGCGCCAGCGCTCAATATGTACAAAATAAACTTTTGTTTTTACACTGCATTTTTGAAAATTCGTAGAATATGAAGCCCAAGAAAACTGCCTTTTTGTCGTCGCAAAAAGAAGCTAAAAAAGTCGCGAAAAAAACACAGTATTTTGGACAAGAAAGAGCGGCCATTTCCAATTGCGCAAAGTGGGCGATAGTGGATGAAAAAAACAAGTCAAAAAGTGAGGCAATGCGACAATACCACTTTATCAAATCAGCGCACAAACAGCGTTGCATTGCTGGTCAATTTCAAATTCGATGCCGAACAGGAGCTGACACTCACCATTTCTAATTTCAAAGAACTATAGTCAGGCATCCACAGCAGCAAGATGGAAGCTGGATTGGAGAGAGGTAAACCGCCAGTCGTCTGTCCGGATTTAAAATTTTCTATGCAGTACACACGGCCATCAGCCTGTATCTCTTTGAAGTCGCGATTAACCACACCTTGCGCAGTCGGCACATAGGAATACAAACCTTGCTTAGCACCTTTCACCGAACTGCCTAAGGACATCACAGGTTCTTCTGGATTGACATAGTCATGCGCTAATCCCACAAAGATACTCATGTCGGTGGAATTTTTGTGATTTTTTCCGGGTAAGAACCAATTCCCTTGCGCTGTGCCAGCGATGTCTTGCATATAGCTGCCACCGATAGGCTGCGCGGTGCGCATTTTTGTGCCAAACACATTGCCGGTTTTGTTTTCAATCGCGGTCCGTACATCAGCGCTGTAATAGTCGAGCGGTGAAGTGTAAAACGGATAGTAAGTATCGTAGTGTTCAAGATTAATGAATCGCGCTGGTGCCCGACGAAAATCGAGCACACCAAAATCTACCCCAGCGGTATCGGGCCCCGTGCCAAATTGTTCACCTGAGCTCAATGCAATATTCAAATTCTCACGCCGGCAAGTCGTCATCGTGACATTGCCTTCATAAAACGAATTGCACTTGGGCGCTTCGCGGTTAAATTCAGCCAAGAGCTTTTCTGAGATTGTCACCAAGTGCCCGAAATAGGCTCGCACTTCACCGCAAGGCCGCATGAAAACCTGATAGTTCTTCGCGCCTGTGCTAAATGATGCTTCATACATTTCAGTGACCACGACATTGCCAGGCGAACGCACAGGCTTTGGCACTGCAGTTTGGCCTATGGGAGTCATCGAAAATGCTGAGTGCTTAGCAGGAAACATGTGAATAGGCGCAGACATAAACCCCAAAGGGCGAAAGGCAATAAAGTCTTCGATTGCAATCGGGCTGGTATCAAATAGGGGCGTCTTAATATCCGCGGGACATGGCGAGGTGAAACCACCGGGCGCAATCGTGGTCGCGATACTCAAATTGAAAATCTTGTCGCCGACATCAATTAAATTCATCGCTTCGGTAAAATTATTTGACGTCACCTTTAGCGCAATCGCCATAGTTTTACTGATTGACTCTTCTGGAGTTTTCAAATTTAAGCCGTGCTGGAGCGCAAAGTAGTTTCCAACGGCGAGTTTATTGTCGAGCAATTGCGGCACCCAACCCCAAGTCGCATCATCAACGAATGTGCGCGCGGAAGTCAGCATAGTGCGTACCAAATTTCCGCGCGTGCTTTGACCGCTCGATATCGAGTTACTCCAATAATTGACATCCGCTTCAGGCGGCGCCGTTGCGTCAAAACGCCCCAACACATTTTTGTAAATGACACGCACAAAATCAGCATTGCTCATGCTCTGCGAATAGCCGGTTAAGTCACTATACAAAATCGCGGCGTTATAGAAATGATCGGCAATCTGATCCAGGCTCACACCCGCCTTGCGTTGATCGATCCAATATACCAATCCATCTGCATCTGGCAGACGATTAAAAAATGCGATGTAGAGTTCGATCAAACTTTGCACATCAGTTGCGGCAATTGTTTTTGCTTTTGTCCCGACACTAAGATTCACACTGTAGTCTGAAAACGTGATGCTAGTGGCGCCATTTACCGCGACCTCTGCACCAGTGCCACCCAGTTCTTTGACGATATACCCCGTCGCCGTTTGTAGCATCAAATATTCGCCACGTTTTCTGGCAAATTGCACTCCGGGTGCAGCCGCGTTGGGCGCAGGAATAAGCCCCGGGCGATTTGATTCCGTCGATGCCGGTGAGCATGCTGACAAGATCAGCACAAATGCGAATGGCGCGACACACAATAGTCGTTTCATGTTGGCTCTTTTCACAATGAACAAAGATGAACAACAATCAGAAATGCGAAGGGAATAAGTGTAGTGTAGTCGGGATCGGCAAAAAGAAAAGCGAGGAAGAGTGACGACGCACGAGTAAGCTAAGCAAAAAAAACGCCCGGTCAGAGCCGGGCGTTTTCCACTTCTAAAACAGAAACAATTATGGTGCGCAGCTCACGCCAACTGCTGCAAATGCGGAGGTGACATCTGCTTTGTTGTAGCCGCGGTTCACTGCTGCTGTCTCTACACCACAAGCACCTTGGTTAAATGTGCTGCTTGCTGTCCAGTACAAACGGTTCGCATCAGCCATTACCTGGAATGCCATCTTGGTGTTCCAGCCAGCCTTTGTTGCCAACAGATAGAACGCTTTGTTGTACACGCCGCTGGAATAGTGAACGTCGAGTGTGCTGGTGAAGTTCGCAGCATTATCGATAGAACGGCCATCCAATGGTGGGTTGTACATATAACGCAAAGCGCCAGATGCCTTAAAGATTTCTTCGCCTACTTTGAAGTCATTGGTGCCCTTCATGTAATTTTCTGCAGCTTCACCAGCCATGTCAGAAAACGCTTCGTTCATACCACCAGACATACCAGAGTAAGTCAAACCAGCATTTTGCTCTGTGAAACCATGGCTCACTTCATGTGAAGTCACATCCAAAGAAACCAATGGGTAGAAGGTTGTCGCACCGTCACCAAAGAACATGGCAGTACCATCCCAGAACGCATTCTCGTAAGCGCGCTTGTAGTGCACCTTCATCAACAGCTTTTGGCTGATAGGACGTACGCCCAACCAATCTTGATACATGTTGAAAACAACTCCACCGAAGTAGTGGGCATCGTTCATTGGTGAATAGCCACCATTGATTGCCTTCACTGTGTTACGTGGGCATGTAAAGCTATGTGGAGCGGATGGTGTGCTAGTACGGGAATTCATGTTGTACGTAGCGACATTGGTATTATTCAGTGAGCAAGTAGAACCAGACTGTGTGACATCCAGGTTGCCATACTTAACGCCGAATTCATATTGACCAGTCTTGGTGTTTCCGCCAGGACCTGTGCCGATCGTTGCTGTATGAATACCTTCCCAGCGATCAATCACGACGCCAGTATTTGCATCGAGCATAAAGAATGGGCGACGTGGCTCATCTGTGTTCGCTGAGTTAAAAGAAACAACATAGACCAAACGGGCGACATTGTTGTCATCACGTTTTACAAACAAAGTTGCTTTGTCGTTCGTTGTGTCAAAAATTTGTGCTTGTGTTTTTGCTTGAATCAACGCATCTGCTGAAGAGAAAATTGGCTTTACGCTTGGCAAATCACGATCCAAGTTACGCAGAACAGCGCCTGTCAAATGGCTCTTTCCGCCTTTTTCCATATGCTCAACCACTGCCTCGTTCCAGACTGGAACGCCTTGATGCAATTGTTGATGACGAGTGACTTTCAAGCCACTTGCATACGTCGTGCTACGCTCTGCTTTGAGTTCTGATACTTTCAAGCCTGCGTGTGCATGTGCTGCTGCAACTCCTGGTGTAACTTTCAAAACGTCGCGATCAGCGGCTTGTGCGCCAAATGCTGTTGCGATTAATGCTGCTAATACGACTGGACGTACTGTTAATGTTTGCTGCTTTGCCATATTAAATGTCCCCATTTACGATTGAAAATGATTAACGCTCAGAAAATTGTCAGTAGCCTGTACAGCACCACATTCAGATTTCATCCAGCCCTGCATAAAAGGATAAAAACCCTGGTCTGTGACTTGTGATCGCAGACATTCTATGAGTCGTCCGATTTGGCTCAATTCATCTTTTTTTCTTGAGCTCGAATTTGTATGAAAAGTGTACCAATTTGTCGCAAAGCGATGCAAGCGAATTTTTTTACATATAAATTATCTTGATGATAATAATATCGTACTTTTTTCCCTCATTTCATAGCGGAAAACGGAATTTTATACGGTTAAAAAAATGAGCCTTCGTGTTGTTACGATCAAACAGATGTATAAAAATGTCGCAGATCATTGTACAAAACGACATTTCAAACTAAAAAGCAAGCGCGGCAATTGCTTGTTAAATAGGCCGAATTACTTGGCAAAGTAGGTAGGATTTTGAGGGGTGATGGCGCGGCCTTCTCGACAATCAAGGGGTGAGTCTCACTCGCGAAAGAGGTAGGTGAAATTGCGACTGACCAGCAATTTTTCAGGATGATTCTTTAAGATGACTTGCATACGTTCGGCATCGAGCCGTTCTGCCGCCGCAATTGCTTTCACATTCACCACCGTCGCGCGGTGAATTTGCCAAAACAAATCGGGATCTAGTCCGACTAGTAAATCTTTCAAAGGCGTTCTGACCAAGGCCTCGTAGTCGGCTAACACAATGCGTGTGTACTTGGTATCCGATTGAAAGAATAAAACATCCTCAATCGCGATCAATTTGATTTGCTTACCTACGCTAGCCTTAAGCCACTTTAAGCGCTCTGTGGGTGGTTTGGTGGTCTCTGGAACTGCCTTTTGCAGATGTTGCAGTAACTGCGTTAACTCCAGCCCGGCCGGGCTCTGTTTCTCGCGCAATTTATCTTGCAGGCGCGTGATCGTCAGCTCCAGGCGATCGGCCTGCACGGGTTTCAATAAATAATCAATGGCACCCGTTTCAAACGCATCCAAGGCATATTGGTCATACGCGGTAATGAACACCAGATGCGCCGCCTTGCCAATCTTTTTGGCGACATCCATCCCCGACAAGCCGGGCATGCGAATGTCGAGAAACACCACATCAGGTTCGTATTCTAAAAAACCATCCCAAGCCTCATTGCCGTTCTCCGCTTGCTTGACGATCTGTGCCTCTGGCCACATTGATTGCAATAAGCCGCATAAACGCTCACGCATCAATTCTTCATCTTCTGCGATTAAAATTTTCGCTGCTATATTCATTGTCTAGAGTTTGTTGATGTGGCGTCAAATGCGGTGCTGGATCGGACAAACATTATTTCCGCCACCACGCCACCCTGTTCACGTTCGCTTATCGTCAAACCTGACTGCGCACCAAAGGCCAGTAGCAAGCGTTCACGCACGTTTTCCAAGCCTATGCCACTGCCGGGTGTCTCGCTTAAACCTACGCCAGTGTCCGACACACAGATGCAAATTTCATCGCCCTCACAACGAGCTGAGATGTTGACCGCGCCGCCCGCTAACGAGGGTTCGAGGCCATGCTTAATCGCGTTCTCTGCCAGGGAGAGCACCATCATACTCGGCAGCGTAATCGTGGCCAGCTCATCAGACAAATTCAAAGAAAAATCCA
>JACQDW010000174.1 GCA_016200845.1 Burkholderiales bacterium
CTGGTAGATGATGATGACGGATTTTGCTGATGACGGGTGGAGCCACTTCCAGTGCTCTGGAAAGTGCGGCATCGTTTTTGAGATGCAATTGTTTGATCAATGTATCCAAAAGATTATTTGGATTGTAATCAAAGTCGTCTGACTTGAGGTCTAATAAATTTGCCATTCTTTTACTCACTCTTCACAAAATACAGCCAAATACATCTGTATGCGTCAAATCCAAATCGGTTTGACTACTATTTTAATTTAACCAGAAACACACTTCATCCCTGATTCATACGTCTCCAAACAGAATTTATGTCAAAACAACAAGAACATCAACACCACATACAAAAACGGCCATGAAATCGACAAGGATGACATGACACGCAGAAGTTGATGACCATAAACACAAAAATACCGTTGCAGCATGACTCTACTACGCGATTTTCAATCTTTGCTAAATAATCGCTTCATTGAGATTGGCGGAAAGACAGGGATTTGAACCCTGGATACGTCATAAACGTATGCCGGATTTCGAGTCCGGTGCATTCGACCACTCTGCCATCTTTCCAATTACTCAATGCAGTCAAGCGTGCGATTGTAGCAAAGATCAAAACGGTTTGGTAGCCTGTCTTTTTGGCAATTTCCCTCTTGAAACGCCCGAATTCCTTAGGGTTTTCTTTTTATATCTTGAATATATAAGGGATTAAAGCCGGTTTTCACCAAATAAAATGTCATAAAACCCATATTTAGAGTAAACACTCTAATACATCAAAACAACTCAAATTCACCCGTATTTAGCCCATTTTTTGAGGATTTCGTATCAGCAAAACCTGACATCGAGCCGTCATTTTGACATGCTAAGGTGGCACGCACTTGACACAAAACTTAATCGATTAATAGCGGATAAAAAAACAATCAAAGTGTTGCATAAATGCACCTCATCGTTCGGAAAAGTTACTCTGGTTAGTTTTTTACGGCTATTTTGCGCCAAATTTTCGCTCAAAAATCGGTTTTGATTTGTTTATCAAGACAATGTGATCAATGCAGGCTTATGAGAAAAACGCTTTCTCTCTCTTACGAAGGTCGTATCATGGAACAAAAGCTACTAGCTGGCAGCACCATCTCCGTCGCTATCACTCCACTGAGGGCAATAAAACTTCCGTGCGACGCACAAATTGAGCCATCAGAACCATTGGGACAATACGCGCAACTACAGCACATTATCAAAGAACGCCTGCTGACCGCGCACTTTCAAGCGATTATCCAAATGCACGATGGGCAAATTTTGGGCTACGAAGGCTTAATTCGGGGCCCGTCAAATAATCCCCTGCACGCCCCAATTAATCTGTTTCAAGCGGCAAGAGAACACGGTTTGACTGTCACGATAGAACATTTATGTCGGCGCGTCGTGCTGGAGCAATTTAAGGCGCTGGACTTACCAGGCAAGCTTTTTCTCAATGTGAGTCCAGAATGCTTATTGCAAAGCGATGCGCGTCTTGGAGAAACCCTCGATTACATCCATGAAATTGGCATCAATCCCAACCGTGTCATCATTGAGCTAACCGAATACCAACCTACCCACGACTATCAGTTACTAAGAAAAGCCGTGATGCATTACCGGAATATGGGATTTGAAATTGCGATTGATGATCTTGGAGAAGGCTTTTCCAGTTTGCGTTTATGGTCTGAACTCAAACCTGAGTTCGTAAAAATCGATATGCACTTCATCCAGGGCATAGACCGAGATTCCATCAAACGTCAATTTGTTCGCTCTATACAAAGCATTGCCACTCAATCCGGAACGCGCGTTGTCGCAGAAGGCATAGAAACGCAAGCAGAGCTCGCCGTTATCCGAGAGCTTGGTATCACCTGCGGCCAGGGCTATCACATCGCTAAGCCCCATATGAACCCCGCGAAGACCGTCTCCGCCGAAGTAACAAGACTACTCACTCAAGGCATACGAAATCAGATCAAAAGCAATCATTATCCAAGCGAAAAGCCGCGCATTCGTAGTTTGATGAAAACCCCCATCACAATCCACCCCGCCACTATCAATGCGGATGTCGAAAATTTATTTTTAGCTGACCCTACGCTCAAACTCATTCCCGTTGTCGAACATGGACGTCCGCTTGGAGTTGTGAATCGATTTAACATGGTCGCTCATTTATCACGCCCCTTCCAAAGAGAACTCTATGGCAAAAAAGCGTGTACTGTCTTTATGGACCACAACTCTTTGATCGTTGATCACAACACCAGCTTACAAGAGGTCAGTTATTTAGTTGTGGAAGCTGATCCAGACCACCTTCTCAATGGCATTCTGATTACCGAAAACGAGCGCTATCTCGGCATCGCCACAGGTCCAGATTTAATGCGCGAAATCACCCGCATGCAAATCGACGCAGCGCGCTACGCCAATCCACTGACGCAATTACCAGGCAATGTTCCCATTAACCAGCACATCGACCAATTAATCCAGCAACAAATTAGCTTTGTTGCCTGTTATTGCGACCTCGATCACTTCAAACCATTTAACGACATCTATGGTTATCAGCGCGGTGACGAAGTCATACAGATGACTAGCCAACTGATCACTAAACACTGTTTATCACCACTTGATTTTGTAGGTCATATTGGCGGTGACGACTTCATTATTTTGTTTCAAGATCAGGAGTGGGAAAACAAATGTCAGGCGATACTTCGCGATTTTTCTGAATCGATTGCGAGTTTTTATAGTCGGGAAGATCAAGAGCGCGGCGGCTATCTGAGTGAAGACAGGCAAGGTAAAAAAGTATTTTATCCCTTGATTTGTCTATCATTGGGAGCGATACAAATCACGGGTCAACGATTTGACTCCCACCATCAAGTCGCGGTCGCCGCCAGTGAGGCGAAAAAACAAGCCAAACGCATTGTTGGCAACAGCCTTTTCGTTGATCGTCGCCACCGATAAAAAACGGCGACCTGAGTCGCCGTTTTTCCTATACGCATTTCGAGTAAATTTAAGCGGCAGGCATCAGCTTTTCAATACCACCCATGTAAGGGCGCAGTGCCTCAGGAATCACGACACTGCCATCGGCTTGCTGATAATTTTCCAGCACCGCGACCAGGGTACGCCCCACTGCCAAGGCAGAGCCATTTAAAGTGTGCACTAATTCCGTTTTGCCTTGCGCATTACGGAAACGTGCTTGCATACGACGCGCTTGGAACGCACCCATATTCGAAATCGAAGAAATTTCGCGATATGTGTTTTGAGCAGGCAACCACACTTCCAAGTCATAGGTTTTAGCAGCGCCAAATCCCATATCACCAGTACACAAACTCATCACACGATATGGCAAACCTAATTTCTGCAAAATCGCTTCTGCATGCTGCACCATTTCTTCTAAAGCTTCGAAGGATTTTTCTGGATGCACTACCTGCACCAACTCAACTTTATCAAACTGATGCTGACGTATCATGCCACGCGTATCGCGACCATAGCTACCCGCCTCAGAACGGAAACATGGGGTGTGCGCCGTCATCTTCAAAGGCAGGCGATCTGCCGCCAAAATTTCGTCGCGCACCGTATTGGTCAAAGTCACTTCTGCAGTCGGGATCAAATACAAAGACTCGCCTTCGCCTTCTTGCCCACCTTTTTTAACCGCAAACAAATCCTCTTCAAACTTTGGCAATTGCCCGGTGCCACGCATGGAATCTGCATTCACCATGTAAGGCGTGTAATGCTCAGTATAGCCATGCTCCATGGTTTGCACGTCGAGCATAAACTGCGCTAAAGCGCGGTGCAAACGTGCCATGCCGCCCTTCAACACGGCAAAACGTGAGCCTGTCAATTTCACCGCCACATCAAATTCCAAACCAAGAGCAGCACCAACATCAACGTGATCTTTGACTTCAAAACCAAACGGCGGTGGCGTGCCAAAACTACGCACCACCACGTTACCCGTTTCATCCACACCCACAGGAACAGATTCATCTGGCAAATTTGGGATCGTCAACATGAAGCTACTTAATGCAACTTGCACCTCAGCTAAGCGCACTTCTGATGCTTTCAATTCATCGGCAATCGCTGCGACTTCGGCCATCACTGCGGACGCGTCTTCGCCCTTTCCTTTCAACATGCCGACTTGTTTGGAGAGCGAATTTCGCTTCCCTTGCAATTCTTCTGTGCGCATTTGAATTTGTTTGCGCTCGCCTTCCATCGCATTAAATGCGCTGACATCAAGGATAAATTTGCGGCTAGCCAATCGTGCTGCGACGGCATCGATATCTTTGCGGAGAAGTTGAATATCAATCATGATTATTATGCGTGTAAAGAGAGGAAAGACGTATTGTAACAAGCACGCCGAAATTCCTCTACGCTTTCTACATGCTTGGGGCAAACTCGAGACGTCAGCCGCTAGGAAACGCGGCATCAAGCACAAAAATAACTGCTCCATTTTTGTGCAAACAACGATTGTCGCCGAGATTTGTTTAACACTCCACGCCCCCGTCAAGCCCAAGAAAAATCACGGTTTTACTTGTCAAGAGCAAGCAAGCCGTGGATAATCCCGACCTCGCATAAAAATACGCAAAAATCAGTTAAAAATACCTGCCCGCAATCGCGGGTTTTTTATTTAATTACTTACGCGCTTGCGATCCTGATTCTCTGATTCTGATGAGCGGGCTTTCTTCCCAGCGAATTTTGAATCATCAGAAGTCGATCGGGACTGCTGCGCTTTGCACGAAATTTTGCTTTTGTTGTTGCCATCCAAAATTTGACTGGCATTTTGTTGTCGCACTTGATTTGTTACATGAAAAACAGCTTAACACCATCTAATTCGCACACTGCTTCCACAAGCACAAAGACACTCAAACTAGGAAAGCCGCAACTGACGGCAAAAGCCAAACCCTCCACAAAAACAGCTGTTGTTCAGGCTGAGACCCGCACCTTTGAAACGCCCGTACTTCTGCAGTCAAATGATTTTGAAAGCAGTGAGCTAGTCAAAACACAAGTGCAATCTGTCACCGTCGTAACTAAACGTCGTTCGCGCTTGTCCGTCGTAGTCAATCACACTGAGACAGCAGAAGTTGCGACAGAAGACACAATCACTTCTGAAGTCGAAATCAGTACACCCATTGCAGAACCAGATGCTGCGGACGACACATTACAAGTGATCGCTGTCGAAACTACCGAGACCGTACAGAATGACATCACCGCTGAAGCCGTACACGAATTTAGGTCTGAGCCTGAATACGCAGTGATCAAGAGCGATGCACCGGCACCGGTCGTCAAAGTCAAAAAGAAAAAGCTGATTACCAAAACAGAAGCTAGCACAGCGCCAGAGATCGCTGAAGAGATCAGCAAGCCAGCAGTGGCGGCCAAAGCACGCATCGCCAAAGCCCCACTCAGCAATACAGATTCTGGCAAAGCGAACACTGCAAACAAGTCTGCTGCAGCAAACGAGATCGACACCTCGGCATACGCCTTCCCGACCGTCAAAGAAGCAGCCCGTCGTGGTCGTAAGCCATCGTCGCCACAAGCTTACAACGAAGAAATTCACGCGTTCAACGCCGTTGAATCATCCGAATTAAAACGCGCTGCGCGAGTCAAAGCAGGCAAAGGAATCAATCCTGCAGCCAGCAAAGAGCAGCTAGAAGAATACCGCCAGCGCTTGACCAAGTTGATACAACTTGGCAAAGATCGCAGCTATTTAACGCACGCAGAAATCAATGATCATCTTCCAGAGAACGTCGATGATCCAGAAATGATACAAAGCATTATCAGCACGCTCAACGACGTCGGTATAGCGGTCTATGAGCAAGCGCCTGATGCCACTATGTTGCTCTTGTCCGACAATGTCGCGGCATCAGTCAGCGATGATGATGCAGAAGCGACTGCTGCCGTTGCCTTGTCCACAGTTGATTCTGATTTTGGACGTACGACCGATC
>JACQDW010000021.1 GCA_016200845.1 Burkholderiales bacterium
CCTTCTCGCAAACCCGCATGTTGCACGGACAAACCCGCTACAACATGCGCTCCCGTTTTTTTGATGAGATGCCAGAAGATTCGCTGAAATGGTTGTCGCCCAAAGTGCAGGCCAACTGGTTCGCTCGTCCGAAATCCGCCTGGGACGATGCCCCCGAATCAGGTGCAAATGCAATTGCACAAAACCTCAAGCAAAAGCAAGGCAATCAATCAGGCAATGCCTGGCGCATAGGGCAAAATGTCGCGCACGCTAAATTCGGTGAGGGCGTCATCGTCAACATCGAAGGCAGCGGCACCAATGCGCGCGCTCAGATTAATTTCGGCAAGTTTGGGATGAAACTATTAGACCTCGGCGTTGCTAAGCTGGAACGGATGTAGTTAGTTTGCGCGGTTCAGATGTAATACGCGCTACTCGTCATTACCTTCGCCATGCCTTCCATGATGACTTTGACTGGCGCGGGTAGCTCTTGCGCACCGAGTGCATTGGCGGCTGCGCCGTGGGCGATTTCGTCGATGCGCATTTGTTCGACGATGGCACGTGATTTTTCATCCTGTGCAGGGAGTTCTTGCAGATGACTGGCCAGATGCGCTTCCACTTGTTTTTCGGTTTCCACCACAAAGCCTAGACTTAAGGCGTCGCCGCAAGCGCCTGCCACCAAGCCACAAGCATAAGCACCGGCGTACCAGAAAGGATTAAGCACACTGGTATGCGAATTGAGCTCATGCAAACGACGCGCAGTCCACGCCAGATGGTCGCCTTCTTCCACACTAGAACGGTGTAATTGTTGTTTGACCTCGGTGGCGCGCGAAAACACCGCTTGCGAATCATATAAAGCTTGAGCGCAGACTTCTCCCACGTGATTGACGCGCATTAAGCCCGCGCTGTGTTTTTGTTCCTGCTCGGTCAAATGGTGATCGGTGCAATGCGCATCAGGTGCCGGACGCGTCGATTTTGCATGGCCAACAACAACTCGCAAGGCGCGGTCAAAGTTGATCAGAAATCGGTCAAGGTGTTTAGGATTCATCATCAGAGGTCGGTGGAAAATCAGGTGCACAAGCGAAGTTTTTCATGCTCAGGGGGAAACGAAATAGATATCAGAAAACTTAACGTTCAAGCTATTTTTGTGTCACTTTTTGTGAATTGTTGTTGCAATGCCACATAAAAAACCAATATCCCTTATAATAGCGCAAATCTTCGTAGTCAAACTGGTGCAAATTAGGTAAATGCACCTTAGTATACGAGGCAAAAAGCTGAACTGGTTTTATCGGAACAGCAATAAGAGACAGGTATTGCAACACCCATTTGCGATTGAAATTAATAATAATATCAATCAAGAAAGTAGTTTTTTAACCTTTGGAGAGTTTTTCGATGAAAAAATCACTTATCGCTTTCGCAGTATTGAGCGCTTTTGCTTCCGCAGCTTCTGCACAATCTTCTGTCGTTTTGTACGGTGTAGTTGACGCAGCTACTTCTCACATGTCCAATCAATCCGCTACTTGCGGCAAGAAATTTTCTTTGGATTCCGGCAGCTTGTCTTCTTCCCGTTGGGGCCTGAAAGGCTCTGAAGATATGGGTAACGGCTTGAAAGCAAACTTCC
Source organism: Burkholderiales bacterium (assembly GCA_016200845.1). Taxonomy (GTDB): domain Bacteria; phylum Pseudomonadota; class Gammaproteobacteria; order Burkholderiales; family Burkholderiaceae_D; genus Undibacterium. The sequence goes on from JACQDW010000021.1 coordinate 1,598, forward strand.
AATTGGAAAGCTCTTTGCAAGTTGATACTGGTGTTGCTGGTTCTTTGTTTGACCGTATCGCAACTGTTGGTTTGTCTGGTGATTTTGGTACAGTTAACCTCGGTCGTCAAACTAACCTCGCTTACGACACTTTGACACAAGTTGACCCAATGGGCGTTGCTCACGTTGGCACTAACCCAAACATCGTTTTGGGCGCGATGAATAACGTTGCTTTGTTCAGCACACACGGTTCCAGCGCTGGCGTAACATCTGCAACACGTCAAAACAACTCTGTTAAATTTGCATTCCCATCCGTATTGGGTGGCATCAATTTCGGCGCAATGTATGGTTTCGGCGAAAAAACTGGCGACGCATCTGCTAGTTCTTATGTTGGTGGATCCGCTGGCTTCAGCCAAAACGGCATGACTGCAGTATTCTCCTACGGCCAGATGAAAGACGCGACAAACAGCTCTACTTTGCGTTCTTACACTGGTGGTGCTAAGTTCGAAGTGAACGCAGACATCACATTGAAAGTGACTTACGCAGAAAACGAAATCAACACAACAGGTCGTGCGATTTCTGTATTCGGTGCTGGCGCTGACTTCAAAGTATCTCCATCCACAACATTGACAGCTGCTTACTACGCAAACCGTCGCTCTGGCGACATGAGCGGCAAAGCTGATCAATACGTTGGCTTGGTAAAATATGCATTGAGCAAGCGTACAACAGCTTATGCTTCTTTCTCTTATGCTAAAGCTGGTACAACAGCAGCTAAAGATCAAGAATTGGGCTTGTTCATCGGCGCTGGCAACAAGACAGCAACACGTACACTTGTAGGCGTGAACCACGCTTTCTAATCTGACTTTAGATTAGTTCTGTTCTAAAAAAGACTGCTTCGGCAGTCTTTTTTTTCGTCCATCCGAACTCAGATGCGAAATCTAGGTCTGATTTAAAGTAAACAGAATTTGCAAAAATTCACACCATGCCCTTGTCTTATCGACTATGATTCTTATTATTTAGACCATTTAGAATTTTGAACATGAAAGTTGTCCTAGTTGCAGTTCTCAGTTTTTTCTTATTTAGTCAGCCAGTACACGCGGGATACAAAGCAGGGCAACTTAATAATGGACGTGAACAAATCCAGTTAGACGGTCAATTGAATGAAGCTGTGTGGAGTAGTGTGGAGCCGCATACACAGTTTTATCAAACCCAGCCTTTTGATGGCGTCGCTGCGCACGTTCGCACCGAAGTCAGAATACTTTTTGATGCGCAGTATTTGTATGTCGGTATTAAGGGTTTCGATCCTGATCCGCAGCAAATACGCGATTCATTTTCGCGCCGCGATAAGATCAGCATTGATCAGGATTTTTTTGGCTTGTTCATCGACCCCAGCGGTGCGCATAAGTCGGCGCAAGTGTTTTACGTCAATGCCCGTGGTGCAGTGATGGATGGCGTGTACGGCGATATGACCGGTGACGATACCGCGCCAGATTATGATTTTGACGTGGCGACAGCGCGCTTTGACGGTGGCTGGAGCGCCGAATATCGCATTCCATTTTCATCGATTGCTTACGACAAAAATTCGAAGACACCCTGGAGTTTGCTCGTGATGCGCAATATGACGCGCGATCAGCGCTATCGCATGTACAGCGGTGCGGTGACGCGGGCGACCAGTTGTAACTTATGCTTTTCTGATCCGATTGAAGGGCTGACTAATTTACCTTCGGCGATGAATTGGAGTGCCACACCACAATTGGTGGCGCGACGCATGCAAGAAAAAGTCGCTGGCTCACCTGACAAGCAAACCCGTTCTCATGATGTAAGTTTGGATTTAAAATTCCGCCCCACCTCGGCCATCACAATTGACGCCACTCTTAATCCCGACTTCTCACAAATTGAACTCGATTCACCGCAGTTGTCCGGCAACACGAGATTTAGCTTATTCGTTCCAGAGAAGCGTCCATTTTTCTTAGAAGGTGCCGATATTTTTCGCACATTGTTTAATGCCATCAGCACGCGCAGTATCGCCAATCCTGACGCCGGTTTGCGCTATACCCAAAGAGACGCCGATCGCGATTTGAGCATCTTGACGACACGCGATGCGGCAGGTGGCTTGGTCTTGATTCCGCATACGTATTACACGGCCTATGCCAATAGTCCGGTGACGTCGACCGCAACGGATGCGCGTGCCAATTTTCGTTTGGGAGCACTGTCTTTAGGGATGGTGGCTACTGATCGCACTTATGCTCAGGATCGTGGTGCGAATCGCGTCATCGGACCTGACTTCATCTGGCAAATGGATAGAAATCAATTGATGCGTGGCCAGTTGTTGATGAGCACAACAACAGCCCATGCCGATGCTTCGGGTAATCTGGTACGGGGGCCGTCGCTAGGTGGGCACGCCGCGTATTTTGACTGGTTTCAAGGCGATGATGCCTGGGCGTTTTCTACCAATTTGCGTGAAATCAGTAAGGATTTTCGGTCGGATAATGGATTCTTTTCCCAAGTTGGCTATCGCAGTGTGAATGCCGAAATCCAAAAGAAACTGGGACGTCGTGGCATGCTCAATGAATTCAATGTGTACGTCGGTGGAGAATACAAGCTCGATAGTGACGGCAGAATCCTGTCAAAAGCCATCAGCCCCGGCGTGCGCCTTGCCGGGCCTTATGATAGCTCTGCGTATGTCAGTTTTAGCCCTGCTGTCCAAAGTCGGGTCAGCGAAGAGGGCAGTGCATATTCCGTATCGCGGGTCGCCGCTGGAATTTCTGCTAGCCCAAACAAAACCATGGCCAGAGTCGCCTTAGAAGCGAGTGCGGGTGACGTCATCGACATACTCGCCAATCGCTTAGGCCGTGGTGGCTCCATATCGGCAAGTGCAAAGTTGCGACCGCAGGATAGACTCGAAGTGGAGCCCAGCTATGCGCGCAGTTGGATCAATAAGCGCGGTGGTAGCGACGATGGTGTCCGCGCTTATACCGAATCGGCGATACAGGTGAATAGCATCGTGCACCTGAGCGCACAAGACACGATCAGAATGATTTTGCAAGACGCCCGCACCACACGCAATCGCCTGCTGTATGACACCGTGGTCGTCCCGGAGAGCCGCCGCAGCGTGCGCTCATTTGTCTATACCCACAGAACCGGTGTCGGCACAGCGACTTATCTGGGCTGGACTAAGACAGAAACCGAGGTGCCGGGTTTTGCAGGAAAAAAGGAACAGGCGGAACTTTTTGCGAAGTTGTCTTGGCAGAATTAGGAGGATTTCCCAGCAATGAAATTTGACGTTGCTGGCAGACTTGGTTATTCTTCGCACTTGGCGCCGATTTGAAATCAGCTTGCGGGCGCCGTTTGAATGCTTATGTGTTCGAACTAGGATTTACGCAAAATTGCGCTGGCTAGACGCGGAGCCGAAGACAGTACACTTGTACGACGAGGGCGTAGTGGGGAATTCAAGCAGCATGCTGCTTGCCCACGTAGCAGATAACACATGCTTGTGTTATTGCGCCCTGCAAGGGAACGCAACAACGCCAGCGTCTGTTTTGCGTAAATCCTATAAATAAATACGGCTAAAGCGAGCTTGAATGTCGTATTACTCTCCCATTCAATCCCTCACTTAGCCCCCGTTTTAATTTTTCAGGACTTTCGTCAACATCACATTTGATGCGAGCGAGTCACAGGGGAAACTTATGTCATCTGTTGGAATCGTCACGCCACAAGCGTTTCGCTTTACCGAGCCGCTGCCTTTGCAGAGCGGTGCCAGTATCAGCGACTACACCTTGATGGTCGAGACTTACGGCACCTTGAATGCCGATAAATCAAATGCGGTGCTGGTCTGTCATGCCTTAAATGCTTCGCATCATGTCGCAGGCTATTACGAGGATCAGCCAAAAAACATTGGCTGGTGGGACAACATGGTCGGGCCGGGTAAGCCGCTCGATACCAATCAATTTTTTGTCATCGGCATTAACAATCTTGGTTCTTGTTTTGGCTCGACAGGTCCCATGCATATCAATCCCGCCACGGGTAAGCCCTATGGTGCTGATTTTCCGGTGGTCACTGTTGAAGACTGGGTACGTGCACAGGCACGTGTTGCCGACGTCATGGGCATCACGCAATTTGCGGCGGTGATGGGTGGTTCGCTTGGCGGCATGCAGGCGTTGGCTTGGAGTATTTTGTTTCCTGATCGCTTGCGTCATTGTGTCGTGATCGCTTCGACGCCTAAGCTTTCCACTCAAAATATCGCGTTCAACGATGTCGCTCGTCAGGCCATTTTGACTGACCCTGATTTTCATGGTGGCGATTTTTACGCGCACCAAGTGGTGCCGCGTAATGGCCTGCGTGTCGCCAGAATGATCGGCCATATCACCTATCTGTCGAACGACGATATGGCGGAAAAATTTGGGCGCGAATTAAAAACAGCTGACTACCAATTTGGTTATGGCGTCGAGTTTGAGATCGAATCTTATCTGCGCTATCAGGGCGATAAGTTCTCTGATTATTTTGATGCGAACACTTATTTACTGATCACCAAAGCGCTCGATTATTTTGATCCTGCGCGCGAACATGGCGGCGATTTGAGCAAGGCGTTGGCGCATACCAAAGCGCAATTTCTCTTAGTTTCATTCACCACCGATTGGCGCTTTTCGCCAGAGCGCAGCCGCGAAATCGTCAAAGCCTTGGTCGATAATCGACGCACCGTCAGCTATGCAGAAATCGACGCCCCGCATGGCCACGATGCCTTCTTGCTGGAAGATGAACGCTATCTTAATTTTGTCGCCGCGTATTATCAAGGTATCGCCAAGGAGTTCGCATGAACGCACAAGAATTAAAACAATTACGTCCCGATCTGGCTTTCATCGCTGATTGGATTGCACCCGGTTCGCATGTCTTGGATGTCGGTTGCGGCGACGGCGTGATGTTAGACTATTTGCGCAGCGATAAACAATGTACAGGCTATGGCATAGAAATCGCTGATGACAAAGTGCTGGCGTCTCTGCAACGTGGTGTCAACGTGATTCAACAAGATATGGAAAACGGGCTAAGCATGTTTGGCGACCAGGCTTTTGACACCGTGTTGTGTCTCTCATCGCTACAAATGATGAAGCACGTTGAAGCGCTGCTGCGCGACATCGCCCGAGTTGGGCGCGAAGCGATCGTCTCTTTCCCCAACTTCGGTTATTGGCCGCATCGTACCGCACTGATACGCGGCAAAATGCCGGTCTCGAAGTCGCTGCCGTATCAATGGTATGACACCCCCAACTTGCGCTGCGCCACGATCGCCGACTTCGCCGATCTCGCTCACGACGTCGGATTGCAAGTCATGGAATGCGTCGCGCTACACGAAGGGCAGCAAATCCACTGGCTGCCTAATTTGCGTGGTAGTCTTGCGGTTTTCCGTCTCAAGACACGATAAGCTATGACGATTTCATCCGATTCTCGCCCTAAGCGTTCCATGCTCGATATGCTGCGCGATTTACGGCAACCCAAAGTGGCGGTGATGCTGGCGCTTGGCTTTTCGTCCGGCCTGCCTTTTCTGCTCACTGCCAACACCTTTGGTTATTGGCTGCGCGATGCTGGCACCAGTTTGCTGGCGATTGGTTTTATTTCTTGGGTCGGGTTCGCGTATGCGTTCAAAGTTTATTGGTCACCATTTGTCGATCGATTGCGCTTGCCAATCCTAGGGCGGCTGGGGCAACGACGGGCGTGGATGTTGCTGTGCCAATTGTTGGTCATGATAGGCCTGGTCGGTATGGCGATTGTCGGAACTGATGGCGGACTCTTTGCGATTGGCATGTTCGCCTTGCTCACTGCCTTCGCCTCGGCGACGCAAGATATCGCGATTGATGCTTGGCGGATTGAGGCAGCAGGTGGGGAAGATGAAGTTGGTCTGATGACCTCCGCCTCGCAGTTGGGATATCGCATTGCCTTGCTAGTGACCGATGCACTGGTGATCGCGATGGCCGCGCGCCTGGGCTGGTCTTTGTCTTATGTTGCGATGGCGGTGTTGATGGCGATTGGTATTGTGGCGACATTGTTTGCGACTGAGCCTGCCCGTGCCGACGTCGCTCTGGCAAGTAAGCCATCACTATGGACTTTGCGCGGCCTTGCCGACGCGGCAATAGGTCCCTTTATCGATTTCTTTAGCAAGCACAAAACGGCGGGCATCGTGATGTTGCTCATGGTAGCGCTGTATCGTTTGCCTGATTTCGTGATGGGGCCGATGTACAACCCCTTTTACCACGACCTTGGATTAAGTAAGGACACGGTCGCATTCGTGCGCGGCACATTTGGATTGGTCGCCGTGTTCGCCGGTATTGCAGCGTATGGCGTCAGTGTTGTGCGACTCGGCATGATGCCCACTTTAATCATCGGGCTAGTGCTAGAAGGTCTTGGGACAGCTGCATTTGCCTTGCTGAGCTTTCATCCCGAACCGAACTTATTTGCCGCTGTGATGGCGCTCGATTTTTTTGCGCAAGCTTATGCCGGTGTCGCTCTTGTCACGTATATGTCTAGTCTCACCAGCATTGGCTATACAGCGACGCAATACGCCTTACTCTCATCGACTTATGCTTTGTTGGGCAAATTTCTCAAAGGTTTTTCTGGCGCAGCAGTCGAAGCACTCACCCCCGCGCACGGCTTGCTCGGAGCTTATGCGACCGCATTTGTTGCCACTGGACTGTTGGCTATCCCGCCGCTGATTTTGCTTGCGCTGTTGTGGCGTATGCAGCTGCGCTCAACCGTAAGAGTTTAGGCGCATAGTGATGCAATCAAGATGGATAAAGAGTAGGGCGCGGTGAAATCATTTCACAGTTCTTCACATCCGAAACTTTCTTCCGATGCTATCATTTTGTCAGAAACATTTTTTTATGAACGCATGATGAATAAATCTTTTATTACGTCTCATTGGATCTCGGCATTGCTAGTGACATCGCTGTTGCCTGCCATCGTCTGCGCCCAAGAACACGAACCTCAAGACGGCGTCAGAGTCGGCAAAATGTCGATGATGCGCAAGCTGGGGAATTTGGGCGGCAATCTCGATCAGCAAGCCTCAGCGCAATACACCCAAACGATGAAAGACGCGCAGCAAAAGCGTGCGCTTGCGCCAGATAATCATCCACAATTAATTCGCTTGCGCGCCATCGCCAAGAAGTTGATTCCCTTTGCCCTGCCGTGGAATGATCGTGCCTCGCAGTGGCAGTGGGAAGTCAATCTGTTAGCCTCAAACCAAATTAATGCCTACTGTATGCCCGGCGGTAAGATTGCGTTTTACACCGGCATCCTCGATAGTCTCAAGCTCACTGACGATGAGGTTGCTATCGTGATGGGACATGAGATCGCGCATGCTCTGCGTGAACATGGCGCTGAGCGTGCGGGTAAATCGATCGTTTCTAATCTCGCAGTACGAGGTTTGGCCCTATTTGCAGAATCGAAGGGATATAACGGGCAAGCAGTCGCTGGCATCGGTGGTGCCGGTGCCAATTTAATTATGCTTAATTTCTCACGCGACGATGAAACCGAAGCCGATATCGTCGGACTCGATATCGCCGCCCGCGCCGGTTACGACCCGCGCGCCGGAGTCGTGTTGTGGCAGAAGATGGGCGTGGTCAATAAAAAAGCGCCACCAAAATGGTTATCCACCCATCCGGCGGGCAATGACAGGATCAATGAAATCCGCAAACACTTCCCCGAAGTCCTGCCACTCTATGCCCACGCGATTGGCGTTGCGCCGGGCAATTTGCCCGCATATAAATCAAATGTGAAAGTGATTGCCGACGTCGTTAATTAAGCGCGGTACTCGATGATCAAAGGAGAGTGATCGCTAAATCGTTCTTCTTTGTAAATCGAAGCAGCAGCGGCTTTAGCAGCGATACCTGGCGTCGCCACATGATAATCAATCCGCCACCCCACATTATTCGCCCACGCCTGTCCGCGATTGCTCCACCAAGTATAAGCCTCGCCCGTGGTATCGGGATGCAAACGGCGATACACATCCACCCAGCCCACAGCATCAAAAAGCTGCGTCATCCAGGCACGCTCTTCGGGCAAGAAGCCCGAGTTTTTCTGATTGCTCTTCCAATTTTTTAAATCGATTTCTTTGTGCGCGATATTCCAGTCGCCACACACTACAATTTCACGTCCCTCTGCAATCAAGGCTGCCAAGTGCGGTTGAAATTCCGCCATAAACCGAAACTTCGCCTCCTGCCGCTCTTCTGACGAAGAGCCTGAGGGGCAATACACAGAAATCACCGACAAATCCCCAAAATCACAGCGCACATAGCGCCCCTCGGCATCAAACTCCGCACTACCAAAGCCAATCTGCACCGCATCCGGCTTGGTTTTGCTATACACGCCCGCACCGGAATAACCCTTTTTCTCGGCATAATGAAAATGCCCATGATAGCCATGCGGACGCAAAAACTCCTCCGTCATATCCGCCTCCTGCGCCTTCAATTCTTGCACGCATAAAAAGTCAGGCGACTCTTTTTTCATCCATTCAAAGAAACCTTTTTTGGATGCGGAGCGGATGCCGTTGAGATTGGCTGAGATGATTTTGGTCATGGGGTTCTCGTCACAAAATAAATGGTTGCAAGCATAGCAGAAGTCTATGAACTATTTTGCTCGA
>JACQDW010000005.1 GCA_016200845.1 Burkholderiales bacterium
GATAATTGAACTCATTCGCCATAAAAGCGCAGGGATGTTTTGCCCATCATGGCGAAGTCTTGTTATCATGCTTACTTTCGCCCACGCTCAATTACCTCCCTCATCTATGTTTGCATTCATCTCCAAATTTTTGCCACAGCGTAGCGAATCTGCGCCCGAATCTAATCGCAAAAAAGAGCCTGTTTCACCTCTCTTACGTGCAGAAGAAGAAACAAAAAATAAGGAAGCAGAACGCCAGGCCTTTTTGCGCCGTATCGACGCATCGATTAATAATGAGCAGGCTTTGCTAGAGCTGTTATTGCAATGTGATTTTGCCGATGGACGTTTGCATGCCGCGCAGCAGATTCATAGTAAAGAGCATCTTGAGCGTGTCGTCAAAGAATTGCGCAATAGTGATAAACGCGTTGCTAAATTAATGATACAGCGTCTGGAAAAGATTCAGAAGAAAGAAGCACTGACACACGCATTGCAAGCGTGTGTAGAGCAGGCACAAAGTTTATTGACGCAAGAATGCATTTTGGCGAATCAGGTGATCGCATTGGATAAATCCTTTTCTATGCTAGATGACTTGTCGCCACAAGAAAAGCTTCCATTTGATCAAGTGCGCGCACAAATAGCGCAGCAAATCGATCAGCAATTGCAATTGCAAAGAAAGCTGCTCGATTTGCAGCACACCATGAACGTGAGTGCGCAAGAGACTGCGCATGATTTTCAAATCTTTGTGCAGCAATGTGAACAACAGTTGGCAGATTGTTGTCGCTCCCCATATCTAGCTTCGTTACCACGACACTTGATGTCAGAGGTGCAGGATAAACTGCGTTCTTTGCAAGCTTTGGCGACGCAAACTACCAAAGTAGCGACACTCAAGACAGAAGAGCAAGTAGCAAATGAGGCCGATGTGTTGGAGACGCCTGCTGCCATGCATAAAGTAATGTCGCGTCCCGAGACTCAGTCGATGACCGCGAGCTTAAGCCTGCCCCAAATCGAACAGGCTTTGCAGCAAATGGAAGCTGCATTAGAGCAGGGTAGTGTGCAGGCGGCACGTCAGTTCGAACGTGAATTGAAAGAAATCGACCCTAAGCAACGCTATGTGAATTTGAAATTGAGCCCTGAGCTCAAAGCACGACTGACTGCGGCGCGCAAGGAATTGAGTCACTTGATGTCCTGGGCGAAGTGGAGTGGCACGGTGTCGCGCGATGAGTTGGTCGCGACTGCGGAGGGTTTAGCTTCCTTGAAATTAAAACCCGCGGAGATCGTTGAAACCGTGTCTGCATTGCGCGCACAGTGGAAGCAAATGGAAGGTGGTGCAGCGGCGAAAGACTTGTGGGAGCGTTTTGACGCTGCCTGTAGTGCAGCATATGCACCTGCCTCGGAACACTTTCGCGAGCAAGCTGAACTACGAAAAAATAATCTGAATGCAGCGCAAGCGTGGTTACTGGAATGCCAGAAAAAGCTGGACGCTTTGATGACAGAGCCCATCGTCTGGAAAGCGCTGCAAACCACCTTGTTCGACATGCAGCAACACTGGCGTGGTCTTGGTGCGTTGGATCGTAAAGAAAGACTGGACTTGGAAAAAACCTACGCCGCCGTATGCGAAGCGCCCGCTCAGGCTTTGGCGCAACGCCAACAGCAAGAGCAAGCCAGCCGGCTTGCGTTGATCGCGGAAGTCGAAGCACTGGACGCGACCCAAAAATCGAGCGTTGATCAATTGAAAGCAATACAGGTGCGTTGGCAAACGCAAGCGGCCAGCGTCCCATTGAAGCGTAAAGACGAACAAAGTCTGTGGGAACAATTCCGCGCTGCTTGTGACGCTGTGTTCGAAGAAAAACGTCGTCACATCGAGAGCGCAGATCAACAACGTCAGGCCAATCTCGTGAGCAAACAGACCTTGTGTGAACAGGCAGAAGCAGTGCAATTGCACGATGAAAAAGAAGTGCGCGCTTATCTGCAGCAATTAAACAAAGCCTGGCAAGAAGTTGGCGCAGTGCCACGTCAGCAAGAGCAATCGATAGAAAAACGTCTGGATAAAATCGTCGCTCAGTTGGGTGAGCAGGGACGTACTTTGACGCGCAATAAACAAGCGCAAAAGATGCATATGATTTTGCAGCAAACTGCTTTATGCCAGCAACTGGAAATGCAGTTATGCGAGCGTGATGCCGAGCAGATTGCGGTGCAATCGATTACCGAGGAGTGGCAACAGTTGGGGGCGTTGTCGAGTCAATTTGCTCACGTGATTCAAACTCGTTTTGACGCTGGCTTAGCTGCCTTGAATAATGGGATTGAGCATTACCGCGAAACCTTGGCAACAAATCGCGCGACCTTTGATGATCTGATTCTGCATCTGGAGATTTTGGCGGGTATTGATAGCCCGGAAAATTTGTCACGAGAACGTTTGCAAAAGCAAGTGCAAGTCTTACAGGCGTCCATGAAAAGTGGTAACGACCAGTCACAGCAGAGTGCGCTCTTTAAACAATTGCTGAGCGTTCCAGTTGCGCTTGACCTTACTCGTCAACAAAGATGGGCGAAGTTGACCGAGAAATTGGATCTGCAATTGAGCTGATAGAGCGCGTGTTATTGGTAACACCGTCTTTTCTCTTCACCAAACAAGGATTAAAAAATGCAGTTATACGGATATTTTCGCAGCTCGGCCTCGTATCGGGTGCGCATCGCACTCAATTTAAAAAAACTCAATTATGAGGCTGTGCCTGTGCACTTGATTAAAAACGGGGGCGAGCAATTTTCTACTCAGTTTGCCGCCATCAACCCAGAAGCGTTGGTGCCAGCCTTGGTCGATGATCACGAGGGTCAGCAAGTAGCGCTGAGTCAGTCGCTGGCGATTATGGAATATCTGGAAGAAAAATATCCGCAAACGCCTCTATTGCCGCTTGATGTCGCAGAGCGCGCGCATGTGCGTGCTTTGGCTTTGGCAATCGCCTGTGATATTCATCCTATTAATAATTTGCGTGTCTTGAAATACTTGAGCGCGGAACTGGGTATGACCGAAGATCAAAAAAATGCATGGTATCGCCATTGGTGTGAGCTGGGCTTAGCCGCCGTTGAAAAACGTTTGGTGGCAAGTGGCAGACATGGGCGATACTGTTTCGGAGATGCGCCTGGCATCGCTGATTGCTGTTTGATCCCGCAGATATTTAATGCGCAACGATTCCTATGTGATTTGAGCGCAATGCCGACGATCATGGCGATCAATGCGCATTGTATGAGTTTGCCAGAGTTTCAAGCGGCCTCTCCCGCCAATCAGCCAGACGCCGAATAAAAAAATGTCAGGAAGTTTCCTGACATTTTTTAGTGTGTGATTCGAGCGGCGATTTTAATTCGGCAAGCCTTCTGGACTTCCGGTTCCCGAGTCGGATTCAAGAACTTCGCTGAGCATGCTGATCAAGATAGTACGGGTTAACTTCGATTTGGTGGCATAACCATCAATGGCATACTGCCCCATGATGTTTTCTTGTGCATAGCCAGGCTGGCCGGTTCTAAGCACGATACGCAAGTCTTTACGCGATAATTCATCGCGCAATACGTTGACCAGTTTGAGCCCAGCATCAACCGTTTCCATGACGACATCGAGCAAAATAAGGGAGGTGTCGGGATGGTTGACGGCGACTTCTTTGGCCTCTTTGGCAGAAAATGCATGGAGGAATTCTAAGGGTTTGCCATGAATCTCTACGCCACTCAGTGCCAATACGGTCGTGTCATGCACATTGGTATCATCATCCGCTATCAGGATTTTCCAGGGGGCGACTTTATAAGTGCTGTGTTCAGCCTCATCGGGCTCTGATAAGAAGATAATGCTATCGTCATCGTCTCCAGCAAGGGAATTGAGACGATTAGCTCCGATGTTGCCGCGATAAGTGAAGCTGATTTCACTTTTTTCCATGTTTGTACCGATTAAGCGTGGTTGCAAAAGCATGGACTTCCAATCGGGCTGTTTACTGCTATGGTGATGTTCCATCAGTAGCTCCCTGAACTTGGATCGAATGTGAGACTGCTGATTTATCATATGTGATCAAAGGCGCGGATACAAGCGAAAAATTTGTTAAAGAGCGTGGATTTGTTTGATTTGAGTGCGAAAATAATTTTGTTTCAATTTGCATACAAATTTACTTAGTGAATTGGTGGAAAACGGTAGTTTTTTTACCTGATATTCTGAACTATTTGGGCATCTATTATGTCAACAAGCTTCACAATTCTCCGCGTCGGGCGCTCATCGATTATGTTTAAACTCACTTTGTTTTTGAATTCTGTTTTGTCTTTGGTATTGGTGGGCGTTAGCTTGCCGGTTGGTGCTCGTGATACTTACGCGCGTCAGCCAGAAATTGATATTCAACACTACCGCTTTCAATTGCAGGTGTCGGATCAGTCGGATCAGATCCACGGTCAGGCACAGGTGTGTTTGAATGTGCTACAAACAATCACTAGCTTTCATCTGGATTTGGGTTCGCCTGCTGCCGATGGTAAGGGTATGCAAGTGAGTGCCGTGAAACTGAATCAGCGTGCTTTAAGCTTTTCACATATCAATGATGTGTTGACGCTGCAATTGGGCGAAAGTGTGGCGGCAGGTACGTCGCTTTGTGTGGATATCGATTATCAAGGCGAGCCGCGATCCGGACTGCATATTAGTAAAAATAAATTTGGTGATCGTGTTTTCTTTGCCGATAACTGGCCCGATCAGGGGCGGCAATGGTTGCCGGTGATCGACCATCCGGCTGATAAGGCAACGGTGGAATTTGTGGTGACAGCACCTGAGCAATACGCGGTGGTGGCGAATGGACTGAAGGTGGAGGAGAGTAGTCTGGACGGCCACCAAAAGCTGACGCATTGGCGAGAAGATGTGCCTTTGGCGGTAAAAGTGATGGTCATCGGTGTGGCCCGATTTGCCGTGCAAGAGAGTGCAAAAATTGGTGATATTGCAGTGAGCAGCTGGGTCTTTCCGCAAAATCGCGAAGAAGGATTTAAAGACTATGTGCTGGCATCTCAACCCCTCACTTTTTTTCAAAAAAAGATCGCTGCATATCCGTATAAAAAGCTGGCGAACGTGCAGTCAAAAACGCGTTTTGGTGGATTAGAAAACGCCAATACGATTTTTTATTTTGAGAATTCCGTGACTGGCAAGGGCGATAGTGAGGCGTTGATTGCACATGAAATTGCACACCAATGGTTCGGTAATTCTGCAACTGAAAATGATTGGCACCATGTCTGGTTAAGCGAAGGTTTTGCGACGTATTTTACGCAGCTGTATATTGAGGATAAATTTGGCCGCGAAGAATTTCTCAAAAAATTGCTGGCGTCACGCGAAAAAGTCATTCGTTATTTCCAAAAGGTGCAGCGTCCGATTGTGGATACACAAATCCAAGATCCAAAAAATGTTCTTAGCCCCAATACCTATGAAAAAGCGGGCTGGGTGTTGCACATGTTGCGTCAGGAATTAGGCGACGAAAAATTCTGGCAGGGCATACGTTTGTATTACACCCGCTTTGCTGGCAAAAATGCGATGAGCCAAGATGTGCAAGCAGCGATGGAAAACGTATCTGGTAAAAAGCTGGATCGCTTTTTTCAGCAGTGGCTGTATCAGCCCGGTCATCCGCAATTGACCATGCGCTGGCAATATGAAAATAAGCGGGTGCGCATCGAGCTCATTCAATCGCAGACAGATCTATTTGATTTTCCAATAGATATCGCAGTGATGGATAAGTCCGGTCAGATGCATGTGCATACAACTCGTGTTCATCAACGGCAGCAACAGATTTTTTTACCAGCAGACACCAAGCCCACGTCCCTACACCTCGATCCTCTGGTGCGCTTATTATTTGAAGCAAAGGTGGAGAATAAATAGCATTCATTGATTTCAAAAAAAGCCGCCTTCGAACATGTCGTAGGCGGCTTTTTTGTCGGGTGCGTAGGGATTATTCCTTCGACTTTTCTGGTGTGGCCTTCGGTACAGGCCAGGCGACACCTAGCCAACTGGCGTTTAAGCTCTTTTGCACATCATCAGCTTGGTCCAGCGCTTTGAGTTTGAACTTGCCTTTGACTTGGCGACTCGGCGTGAGGTCGATGTCACGCAATTCATCACGGCGAAATACGGCTAATTTAATCGGCGTCGTTTGGCTGAGCCAGAGTTTGTCATTGAGATCTTTGATACTTAAGCGCAGGCCATTGGCTGCAATTAAGGTGTCGCCAGCGACCACTCCAGCATTCCATGCAGGGCTGTCGCGTTCGACTTCGGTCACGACCGGAAACTCACCCGCATCGCGAATCTTCCAGCCTGTGAACCATTCCTCTTTTTGCTCATCATCCTTGCCTGCTTCAAGCAAGGATTGCAGTCCAACTTGTGCCAGCAATTCCGTGAAGGGGATCTCGGCTTTCCCATCAACATACTGCGCCCACCAAGTCGTCCAGTCTTGTCCCGTGACGGTTTTCAAGGCTTTGCGCACGTCTGCAGCGGTGTAGCCGCCTTTGATGGGGGTGCTCGTCGTAAATAATGAACGGCCTTTTTCTATTTTGTCGACTTTCTTTGCTTGTACGCCTTTGACAATTTCTCCCATTGTTTTCAGATCACGCAAAACATCGCTGCTTGAGTAGCCATCGCTATAGACGCGATGATGTTGATATAAATATTGATGCACGTGCTCCAAACCTTTGGCGCCCTGAGTTTGTTGACGAATCAAAATATCCATCGCGGTGGCGAGTAACTGGCCCTTGCTATAAATATTCACCGACGCATTGCGGGCACGTTCGCCGCCAGCATCGATCCATGTGTCAAAA
>JACQDW010000182.1 GCA_016200845.1 Burkholderiales bacterium
GATGACCCCAATCAAAATAAATGGAGAGAAGAGATAAGAGCAGCTTTAGATAGAGCTAAAAGATTGGCTGAAAAGCGATTACCTGGAAAGTTAAGCGAGCAAGTTATTAGAGCAATTGAAAACATTCAGAAGTCTATTCCATAAAGGAACTTTTAAAAAAAGATTATATAAAAATTAACGAGGAGAAAAATGTTAAACTTATTCAAGATGAACAAAAAAGAAATGAGGATTTCTGTCAAATACACCAACAAGATTAGAAAACGATTTCAAAAACTAAATGTGCCTTTATCTAAAAGGACAGAAGGGATTCCAACAGATTTAGGAGATATTAGGGAGGCATGTTTGGAATATTTAAATGCTCTTGAGATATTCCTTTCACCTGCGGCACAGAAAAATAAAAAAGTTTTGATTGAAATATTCAAGTATATTATTTACCAATTTGATTTTCATGTGAAATATCATTTGAAAGAATTACAAAAAACACTTGACATACTAATTAGAGAACTGGAAAGGAAGGAGAAAAAAGGAAAGGCAAACAAAAGATAACACGATAACATTACGGTAGCGATGTTTCATCAATACACCTCATCAGGAATGGAAACTTTCGGTGTTAGAACGAGTTCGAATTGGAGGATGTCTGAACAATCCAGTACTTCGCAACATTACCTGCCGTGACAGTTCTTATACTTCTTTCCGCTACCGCAAGGACATGGATCGTTTCGACCGGTTTTCTCGCCGACATGGATTGGCTGAGGTTTGCCAGCCTTCGCCTCCGGAGGACCACCGCGCCGTTCAGCATCTTCACCGCCGCTGACAGGTTCCCGGTTCCCTTGGAAGCCAAGTCCTTGAGCCGATGCGTGGGTGAGTGTCATCTGCTGAGGTCGAGTAAGTCTGGGCTGCCTGCGCGCAGGTACCTCGGCCATTTGTTGAGGAAATAGTTTGAACACCAAATTCAAAGTTTCCGTGCTGATCATGTCGAGCAGCTCAACAAACATATTGAACGACTCACTCTTGTATTCGAGTATCGGGTCTTTCTGACCGTATGCTCTGAGGTGAATCCCTTCTTTCAAGTCATCCATCTCTCGAAGATGATCCTTCCATTTTTCATCTATCACTTGCAAGGAAACCATTTTCTCCAGCGCCGCGAGGTTTTCGGCACCGATGCGTTCCTCCTTACGCTTGTAGAACTCGGTTGCCGTTTTAAAAACGGCGGACTTCACTCCGTCTTTCCCAACCGTTTGCCACGTTTGTGGGTCAATCGTGAAGTCGATCAAGAAATTTGTACGCAGCGACTCCTTGAGTTGATCGATCTCACCATGTTCATAATATGTATCAACAAGTTTGTCGATGTAGTCATACACCATCTCAAGAATATCTTCACGCAGCCTATCGCCGAGCAAGGCGTGCCGACGGCGGGAATAAATGACTTCGCGCTGCTGGTTCATGACGTTATCATATTCCAGCAAGCGTTTACGGATAGCGAAGTTGTTCTCCTCGACCTTCTTTTGCGCCCGCTGCACAGAACGGGTTATCATCGGATGCTGGATGACATCCCCTTCCTTCAGTCCCAGACGCTCCATAATCCCGGCGATGCGGTCGCTGCCGAAGAGGCGCATCAGGTCATCCTCAAGGGAGAGATAGAATTTTGATGAACCCGGATCGCCCTGGCGACCGGCACGTCCACGTAGCTGACGATCAATCCTCCTGGATTCGTGGCGTTCAGTACCAACAATGTGGAGACCACCGGCTTGAGCAACACCGGGTCCAAGCTTGATGTCGGTACCTCGACCTGCCATATTGGTGGCAATCGTCACTGAACCGGGTAAACCGGCGTGGGCAACGATTTCTGCTTCTCGCTGATGCTGCTTGGCGTTCAACACATTGTGTGGAATTCCCTGGCGTTTCAACATGCGGCTCAGCGTTTCGGAAACTTCGACGCTCGTCGTTCCGACAAGGACCGGACGATTCACTTTCCGTAATTCTTCGATCTCCTGAATGACGGCGTTGTATTTTTCGCGTTTCGTCTTGTAAATGACATCGTCACTATCATCGCGAATCATCTCTTTATTGGTGGGAATCACGACGACATCAAGCTTATAGATCTCGAAGAATTCCGATGCTTCAGTCTCGGCGGTACCGGTCATGCCCGCAAGTTTCTTATAGAGACGGAAATAATTTTGAAGAGTGATGGTGGCAAGAGTTTGCATATCTCTCTCAACCTTTACGCCCTCTTTGGCTTCGATCGCCTGATGCAATCCATCTGAATATCGACGACCCGGCAGCAGCCTGCCGGTGAACTCATCGACAATCATGACTTTCCCGTCATCCGAGACAACATATTCATCATCTTTCTCATACAATGAATATGCTCTCAAGAGCTGCGTCACCGTGTGGATGCGGTCGCTTTTCTCAGCGTAGTTGAGGTTGAGCTCATCCTTTTTCTGTTGCTTCTGTTCAGGAGAAAGAGATGGATCGTTTTCAATGATGGCAATCTCAGTGCCCACGTCCGGGAGAACAAAGAAATCCTTATCGTTCGCGCTGCCGGCAAGAAGATCTCGACCCTTCTCGGAGAGGTTGATGGAATGATCTTTCTCATCGATGGCATAGAAGAGTTCATCATCGATCTCGTGCATGCGACGGGATTGATCCCGAAGGTATTCCATCTCGGTGTGTTGCATGAGTTTCTTATTGGCAGGTTCCGAGAGAAGTTTCATGAGGCGGTTATGTTTCGGCAAGCCACGATACGCACGAAGAATCTGGACGCCGGCATCTTCCTCTTTGCCCTGAGCGAGAAGCTGTTCGGCTTCGGCAGTTATTTTCGTGACAAAATTACGCTGAGCGTTCACGAGTCGGTCGACCCGCGGCTTCATCTCCGCGAACTTCTGGTCTTCGCTCTTGACAGGTCCACTGATGATCAGAGGCGTTCGCGCTTCATCGATTAAGACAGAATCCACCTCATCAACGATGGCATAATAATATTCGCGATGGACGAGGTCTTCAGGCGAGATGACCATGTTATCGCGCAGATAGTCAAAACCGAATTCGTTGTTCGTCCCATAGGTGATATCGCATCCGTATTGTTTACGGCGCTGCGCCGAGTCCATCTGTGTTTGAATGCACCCAATCGTCAACCCAAGAAACTCAAACACTTTGCCCATCCACTGGCTGTCACGGAGCGCAAGGTAATCGTTGACAGTGACGAGGTGAACCCCGCGTCCCGGCAGAGCGTTCAAATACAGCGGCATCGTCGCAACAAGGGTTTTCCCTTCGCCTGTTGCCATCTCGGCGATTTTTCCTTCGTGCAGCACAACCGCACCAATGAGCTGGACGTCGAATGGCACCATATCCCATACTACTTTGTGTTCGGTTACTTCCCATGTCTGTCCCACCAATCGCCGGCAGGCTTCTTTAACCACAGCATACGCTTCAGGAAGGATTTCGTCCAAGACCTCTCGCACCGTTTGATCAACGGTCGTTTTAATCTCCTCAATCTCGATATACATGTTTTCTCGTTCTTCGAGAGAGAGATTGATCTCAGCTTTCAGCTTCTCGCGGAGAGAGCTAATGTTTCCCTCATACTCTTGAATCGCTTCCTTGATGCGTTGACGAAACTCGGCTGTCTTGCCTCTCAATTCATCATCACTCAACGCACTGAACTCTTCGACATAACGATTGATTTCCGCGACAATCGGCAGGATACGGTTTACATCTTTTTCTGATTTACTGGGGAATATTCTGGATAACAATTTGAGCATAGTTCACTGAAATGATGGATTCATTTTTCAAGTTGTACCAAATCTAACCATTTTTTTATCTCGAAGCAAGATAAGAAGAAAGGGCATCTCACTCGTGTGAGATGCCCTCTGGAGAATCGAGAATTGATCTGAGGTTATTTCATCAAGACCATCTTCTTGACATCCTGAAATGTTCGCCTCTCATTCTTGAAGGTGACACGGTAGAAGTATACACCGCTTGTGAGATTACTGGCGTCAAAACTGACTGTCTTGAATCCAGGCTCTTGCAACTCATCGACCAGGGTCCTCACGACTTGACCAAGAGTGTTGTACACTTTCAATGTAATATGACTTTCCTCTGGCAAGCTATACCGAATGGTGCTCACCGGGTTGAACGGATTCGGGTAGTTCTGTTCAAGAATATACGATGTGGGTTTTGTCGATGAACTATTCTTCACAGAGTTTTTCACCAATTGAGATTGACCTGATGAGGGAGATGATAACCTTCCACTCACCGCATCGAGCATTCTCCTTATTTCCAGAGTTTCATGCAGATTGATAGTTTCACCTCGCGTAAGCATGGAAGAATATACCTGTTCAGCATTAGCAAGGTTACCCATACCAACGTACGCAGAAATTACCTGAGCCTGGCAGTAAAACCAAAGTTCATCGTCTGGTATTCCTTGAAGAATAGTGTTGCAGAGTGAAAGAAGTGTTGCAGAGTGAAAGAACTCCATTATAGTCTTGACGTTCAAGTCTCGCTTCGATCTTATACACAAGTGCCTGTCTTTTCAATTTATTTGATAGTGATGATTGCTCGATATTGATGAGATAATTCTCCCACGGCACACCTAAAGCATAAATGTACTTGCCGAGCGGACCAACGAGCGATGACAGCATCGGAATCGCGTAGTCCGCGCTATCGGGGTTGCTGTTGATCAAATATAGAAGATGCTTGATCATTTGGATTGCTTCAGATGTGCCTGCAGAAACTGATTGTAGTTGCTCATCACCAGAATCGTTTTTCCGATGCACAACTATCGGCTCAATGCCACCACAACCTTGCGGGTAATCTCGGTAGACTGTACCATTGAATGCAGCTGCAGGAGGTGTGGGGCAGGAATTCCAATACGTGAGATCAGCGTAGACTCCCGTCGATGTACCATTCGTCACCCAAAAATAATTCCCATAGATCGTATTATATCCGCCTGATTCATGATCCGTTAACGGACAGTCAGGTGGACAGCCCGTCGAGATGACTGGCGGCGTTTTGTTTGGCTTCTGAGGACAATCACAGGATTGGTATCTGTCTCCGATAAACACTGTCGCGCTCGCGCTCAACGATACTTGCCCACTAGCGTTACCAGTCACGATATTCCACCCCTGACCAGTTCCGCCAGTAGCGAGGTACACTGACGTAGAACTCTCAACAGCTCTAAGCCCAAACCCTTGATTCTGTTGCACATTCGTGTGATCAATATAAAGATACGCTGACTTGCTCATGTTGATGCCATCTCCGGTGTTGTTACTTATCGTGCATCCAGAAACGTTTGCCCATGCTTGAAACAAATTAAGACCAGATTGACCATTATTCTGAATGGTTGTGTTTTGAATGTTCAATGCACCATAAGCGAGAGCTTTGTAGCCATAAACACCTATTGCGCTACAGTTTGTAACTGAATCGTTTTGAAAGAGAGTTCCAGCCTTTGACGTATCAGTAATGCCATACTGAGCATATCGAACATTGCAATTTGTGAGAGTGTCTGGTCCACTATTCAGGATAATTCCATACCAATCACCAGCAACCGGTGGTGTCTTACTCGATGTGAAGGTGATACGGCTGCTGCTTGTTCCCTGAGCATTAACTTTTCCATTTGAAAGTAACTGAACGTTTGTACCCATCTGAAAATTTGCACCTGGGAAAATTCGCAACGTACTTGTGGACGGAAGGATCCAGGTAGTATTATCAATGACTTTCACTTTGCCATAGACCTCGAGCTTCGAGTTGGTAGCCATATCAAAGTTCGCAGTGGGGTAAACGGTGAGTGTACTCGTTGCTGGCAAGGTAAGGGTGATGTTAGCAGCAACTTTCACAGTGCCATAAATTTCCACCTTGGCGTTTGTCCCGAATATCCAAGTAGAATTCGCATTCCATTGCAACGTTCCACTACTATCAATAACAAGTGTTGCGTTATTGCCCAATTGAATGGTACTCGCAGTAAAGCTTGCAAGAAGCCCACCATTACCGACGTGAACAGTAGCGTTATCAACGATCTTCAAGGTGCCGCCTTGCAAACCGATACATGCTCCTGCACCTTGGTAGATCACGTTGTCGCCACCTAAGATCACCGTGCCACCGGCTTCGGGGAAGATTTCCCCTTCGGGTTCAATGATAACCCTGGTTCGTGTTGTGTCGAGTGTGTACGCGCCGGTCTTGAACCGCACACGCTTCTCAATGACGAGCGGAGTGTTGTTGAGTGTGAGATTCCCGGTGAGTTTCGCGTACGAGTAGCTGTTGTACGCAGTGCTATCATGATTTTTCAAAATCATAAAGGTGTTCGACACGGTTCCGCCAGGCACTGCTGTCGCGAAGTTTGGATCTGCAACGCCTACATACCTGATTGGTATGGCAGCTTTGAGAGATTTATAGACGTTGATACGACCGTAACCATAACGCACAGTAAAGTTCGAATCTTGCATATCGGGTATCTTATCGGCAGTGTTGATAATGATATCTCTAACTTGCCGCCACTTTAGATTTGGATTTACAGTTCGAATGAGAGACGCCTGTCCTGTTACTTGTGGTGCCGCGAAGGATACACCTATTCCATTAGTCCATGTACTGCCGTTCACCCGGTTTTTGACTGCAGTTATTTGAAAAGATGGAGCGACAACATCCAATTCCGGTCCGTAATTGCTACCAAGACACCCGGGAGTTGATACCAACCGCAGGTCATCTCTCTGGGTACCACCTACTGCGATTGCGTTTGTGTCCGATGCAGGATACCTAACACCTCCACTAATGCATTGAGCTGTATCAACACCTTTCTTGTCACCAGAAGCTCCGACGATTACGACATCACCCGAATCAGCGGCTTTCTTGACGGCTGTTCTCAATGCCGGGTTAGTCCGTGATAGATCCAAACTTATATTAACGACTTTAGCATGTGCC
>JACQDW010000183.1 GCA_016200845.1 Burkholderiales bacterium
CATTCCCTGTTCCAACACCAGTTTCACCGCTTCCGCACGATACTCCGGCGTGTAATTCATTTTGATTCTTTTGTTCATGGCTTCTCCGTTTTTGATATTTTACTGCTTTAAACGGTGTCCACTTTTTTCAGCATACCTCATGGATTGATGGTACGTAAAAAGTACCCATTGTACGTAAGTTAACCTAAGGAAAAACAGATTGAAATTCGTGACCATCCTAACCGCACTCCTTCTTTGTGGTTGCGACCAAGTTGGACGTTATCAAATCGTAGCAACTAAAGGATCGACACCAAATGACGACAGAGTTTGGGTACTTGACACAAAATCTGGACGAGTCAGTCTTTGTTATGAAAATGCAGGCCAAGTAAAGTGCCTTGAAAAGAACGCAACTCCAACTCAGTAACAGTAAATAGGCAATATTTGTGCGCCTTTATCCAGTGCAAATGCTCAATGAAGTCAGAAGCAACCCAAACAAACTAAAACAAAAAAGAATGACCACCGAATCGTTAACGGCGAAGCTGCACATCATCGATGCTAAAAAAAGCGGCGTTGGATTCTGCTCGGCAATTACCATTGCATACGCTTGCTTCGTTGCGCGACAAATTGAATTTGGAGTGGACTTATCACTCGAATGCGATTGAGGGTAATACGCTTACTTTGCGCGAAACGAAGGTGGTCCTTGAAGGTATTACGGTTGGTGGAAAGTCACTGCGGGAACATTTTGAGGCGACCAATCATCATGATCCGAGAAACGGCAGTTGACCGCTTCAAAGCTAAAGTAAGTTGATGGTATATCGAAGAATTCAGTCACTTTTGTCTTACACCATTTGGGTGAGAACGCTACAGGCTCGATTGCACATTTTTTCGCGCCTCTGGACTTCGTTACTCCTCCTATCAACGTGGAGGTTGCGTCGTCGTCGCGCCTCGCCAAAGACGCGAAAAAATGCACACTCGAACCTGTCCAACTCCCGTTTCTAGGATGACGCGATCGTGTACGTCGAGGAGATTATTGCTAGACAAGAGGCTTTGAGCGAATGGCAAATTAAGAATATTCACAGCTTGGTGTTGAAGGGGATCGACATCGAGGAAGCTGGTCGTTACCGCCGCGAGAATGTGGGGATCTCTGGCGCAAGCACGACGCTGCCTGATTTCCTGCATTTGAGTGTAGAGATGCATCGGTTGATTGCTTGGTACGAGCAAGCCAATCAACTGCATCCGATTGCACGCGCTGCCGAGTTGCATACGCGGTTTGTGAAAATTCATCCGTTTATTGATGGGAACGGGCGCACTGGTCGATTGTTGCTGAACTTTGATTTGATGAAGTTGGGATATCCGCCAGCCGCGATCCGCAAAGAAGATCGCTTGGCTTATTACGATGCGCTGGACGCCGCTTGCCTTGGTGGTGATCATGATGCGATCACGCATCTGGTGGCGGATGCTGTTCTGCGTTCTTTGGAGACGTATCTCAGTCTCGTATCACCTGCCTCA
This sequence comes from Burkholderiales bacterium, assembly GCA_016200845.1. Classification (GTDB taxonomy): domain Bacteria; phylum Pseudomonadota; class Gammaproteobacteria; order Burkholderiales; family Burkholderiaceae_D; genus Undibacterium. The sequence continues at coordinate 1,489 of JACQDW010000183.1, forward strand.
ACTTAGTGTCCGACACTGTCCGCTTTTCCGTTGCGGACACGATGGACATGCATCCCCATTCATTCTAATTTCCTGTAAATCATTAAAAATCAATCGCTTAGCGCTTTTGTTGGCGCTGGCACGCTTTCTGCTATTTGCTTGCTGTGTTCGAATAAATAGGAGCAGCGATGTTACGAGATGCGATACGAGATACTTCGGCACAGGATGCGGTGATTGCGCCGCGGCCTGTCTGGCGCAGGAAGAAAGTGGTGTTTGGTGTGGTGTTGGTGGTGGGGCTGGTGATCTCTAGCGTGGTATTGATTAGGGCGTTTGCGAATACTACAAAATCGATCAACATCAGTCGCATCAAAATCGCGCAAGTGACGCGTGGTGATTTGGTGCGTGATGTGGCGGTGAATGGGCGCATGGTGGCGGCGATTAGTCCTACTTTGTATTCGACTGCGCCTAGCACCGTGAGCTTGAAAGTGAAGGCCGGTGATATGGTGAAAAAAGGCGATATCGTCGCCGAACTGAGCTCGCCTGATTTGAGCAATTTACTTAAGCGTGAGCAAGCTAATTATGATCAGCTTGAAGCTGAAGTCGCCCGCCAAAAAATCCTCGCCCGAAAGCAAAAATTAATTGCGCGTCGTGATGCCGATCAGGCGGAGATCGAGCGTGTGACGGCGGAGCGCACCTTCGCTCGTTTTGAAAAAGCGGGGCCCGATGGTGTGATTTCCAAGATCGAATATATGAAGGTCAAAGATGCCTTGGTGACGGCAGAGATTCGCGCCAAGCATGCCGAGCAAGCCGCTGCTTTGGAGTCGGAAGACGTTGATCTCAATCTCAAGACCAAAAGCGCGCAATTAGAACAACAACGTCTGGTGCGTGATGACGCTCAGCGCAAGGTCAATGAATTGAAATTGCAAGCACCAGTTGATGGCATGGTGGGTACCTTGTCAGTGGCCAATCGTAGCGTGGTCGCTGCCAACACTGCGTTGATGACGCTGGTCGATCTGTCGCAGCTTGAAGTGGAGTTGGAAATTCCTGAAACCTATGTCAGCGATTTGGGCTTGGGGATGACGGCAGAAATCACGATTAATGGCGCCACTAGCAAAGGAAAGATCTCGGCGATTTCTCCTGAAGTGGTGAAGAATCAGGTGCTGGCCAGAGTGCGTTTTGATGGTGCACAACCGCAAGGCTTGCGCCAAAGCCAACGCGTCTCCGCACGTCTCTTGATCGAAGAAAAACCCAAGGTTTTAATGCTGGCACGTGGCCCTTTTGTCGAGAGTGAAGGTGGGCGATTCGTGTATCTGGTTGAAAATAATATCGCAGTGCGTCGGCCTTTTAAGTTGGGTGCGACCAGCATCAGCGCAGTAGAGATTTTGGGTGGTTTAAAAGAAGGCGATAAGGTCGTGGTCGCCGGGACGGATCAGTTTGAAAATGCAGAACGGGTATCGTTGAATAACTAAGGCTTACGTCAAATAAAAAAGGAATCGCTATGTTGCACATGAAAAATCTCAGCAAAGTTTATCGCACACACATGATAGAAACCCACGCACTACGCGGCTTTGAAATTCACGTCAAGCAGGGGGAATTTGTCACCGTGACCGGGCCTTCTGGTTCGGGTAAAACGACCTTCCTCAACATCGCCGGTTTATTGGAAGACTATACCGGTGGTGAATACTATCTGGATGGCGTGAACGTCACCGGCATGAACGACAACGCGCGTACGCAACTGCGCAATGAGAAATTGGGCTTTATTTTTCAGGGATTTAATTTGATTCCTGATTTGAATTTGTTTGATAACGTCGATGTCCCTTTGCGCTATCGTGGCATGTCAGCGAAGGAGCGCAAAGAGCGCATTGAAGACGCATTGGCGCAAGTCGGCTTGGCTTCGCGTATGAAACATTATCCCGCCGAATTATCGGGCGGCCAGCAGCAAAGGGTGGCGATTGCGCGTGCACTGGCAGGCTCACCCCGACTCTTGCTGGCAGATGAGCCGACCGGCAATCTGGACACACAAATGGCGCGCAGCGTGATGGAATTATTGGAAGAAATTAACGCGCGCGGCACGACCATTTTGATGGTGACGCATGACCCTGAGTTGGCGCTGCGTTCGCAACGCAACGTGCATATCATCGACGGACAAGTCTCTGATTTGGTACGCAAGACGCCTAGTCTGGTGGTCGATCATCATGCTGTTGAATCTAATTTGCACATTGCATAAATCCATCGGGAACCATCATGTTTCGATATTATTTTTTACTTGGCATAAAAAGCTTACGGCGCAACCCTGTCTTGACTGCGCTGATGGTGCTGACTTTAGCAATTGGCGTTGCTGCCAGCGTGTCTACTCTGACGATTTTGCATGTGATGTCGGGCGATCCTATTCCGCAAAAGAGTGATCGCTTGTTTACCGCCATACTTGATCCTGGTCCGAAGAATGGCTATACCCCGGGCGATGAACCGAATGATCACCAATTTACCTATAAAGATATCAGTAATCTACTCAACAGCAAGCAAGGTGTGCATCGAGCAGCGATGTATGGGGTAGAAACGACACTAGAACCCGCTCGCCGAGATCTGGGCGCTATGTCGATCGAAGGACTTGCAGTGACGGCGGATACGTTTCCTATGTTTGAGATTCCATTCGTGTTCGGTCAGGGGTGGCAAGAGCGTGAAGATAAAAGCTCCGCAGATGTGGTTGTGTTGAACCGGCGGACCGCGGAAAAGATTTTTGGAACTGTCAATCCGGTCGGGCAAAAAGTTCGTTTGCTGAAGGGCGATTTCACTGTGGTTGGTGTGAGTGACAACTGGGCACCTAAACCAAAGTTCTATATCTTTAATGGCCGTGAGGGTGCGTTTATTGATGATCCTGATTTTATGGTGCCTTTGAGTAATGCGATTCGTCGTGAGACTACCCATGCCGGGAGTATGGGATGCACTGCCAGTTATGATCCGGGTTGGGAGGGACGATTGAATTCTGAATGTACGTGGCTACATTTTTGGTTCGAGCTGAAATCACCTGCACAACGAACAGAGCTGCAGAGTTACATAGATAGCTATGTATCGGAACAGTTTAAGCTGGGGCGCTTTCAACGTCAGGCTAAAAATCGCCTGTTTAATGTGTGTGAATTTTTAGTCGAGATGCAAGTGATTGGCGATGATAGTCGGCTTTCCGCTTGGCTCGCATTCGGTTTTCTCTTGCTGTGTTTAGTTAATACCATAGGTTTGCTGTTAGCGAAATTTTCAGTGCGTGCATCCGAAGTCGGTGTGAGACGTGCGTTGGGGGCTTCGCGTCGCGAAATCTTCATGCAATTTTTGATTGAGACGGCTGTGGTTGGTTTGGTCGGTGCCTTGCTTGGCGTCGCTTTGGCGGCTGGCGCACTCCAACTCATCGCTTTGCAATCGAAGGCGTTGGCGGTAGTAGCACACATGGATTGGGCGATGCTAGGGTTGACATTCGTGATGTCAGTGAGCGCGGCAGTGATTGCTGGTTTGTTACCGACTTGGCGTGCTTGTCAGGTGACGCCAGCAATTCAACTGAAATCTCAATAAATAGGGCAATGAAATCATGAAATCATTATTTGAACTAAGACCAATTTTTTCCGCCTTACTGCGGAACAAGCTAGGCCCTATATTGGTGGCGACGCAAGTTGCTTTGAGCCTGGCTATCCTTGTGAATGCAATTTACATTGTCAATTTGCGCCTTGATGTGGCGGCACGTCCTAGCGGTATTGCAGATGAACTTGAGGTTTTTAGGGTGCACATCAGTAACCAAATTTTGGGTGGGCATGAAGATCAAATCGCGATGCAAAGACGTGAAGCAGAGACGATACGTGCGGTTCCCGGAGTCGCATCTGTGGCACGGGTTAGTTCATTTCCAGTATCACGTTCAGGTAGCAATACTTCGGTATTTATTGATCGCAAGCAGGAAGTGGCTACTGCAACTACGGGGATATTTGTGTCGCCAGATTCCCTTGTCAATATTTGGAAATTACGTCTTATTGAAGGGCGAGATTTTCGGGCGGATGATTACATCGAACAAGATCCTAATGCGAGTAATGAGTTCGTGAAAAAAGTGATCGTCAGCAAAGCATTAGCGCAAAAATTATTCCCGGGGCAAACGCACTTTGTCGGCAAAGAATTTTTCTTTGGTAGGGGTAGTGGCGCCAATGCGGTAACGATAGTCGGTGTGGTCGACACTTTGCAAACTTCCGGTGCGCAAGCAGGTCAGAATGGTGAATTCGGAACGCTGTTACCGGCTCGATTGTCTAACCAGCCATATGATAGTTATGCGGTACGTGCCGAAGCGGGACAACGTGATCGCGTCATGAGAGAGGTGGAGGAAGCAGTACGGAAAGCCTCAGTCACGCCCGTGTATGTGAAAGCGAGGAGCATGGAAGAATTTCGCGCGAATCGCTATCGCAGCGAAAAAGGATTAGCGTGGATGTTGCTTGCAGTAAGTGCCTTATTGGTGGTGGTGACCGCTAGTGGCATCGTTGGAATGAGCACTTTGTGGGTAGCACAGCGCCGCAAACAAATTGGCATACGTCGTGCTCTAGGTGCTCGCCGAATAGACGTGCTGGGATATTTTATCGTGGAAAATTGGGTGATCACGACTAGCGGCGTGGTGTGCGGCGTGGCCTTGGCAATCGCACTGAATCAAATATTGGTCGGTCATTTTGAATTGCCGAAATTACCGGTCAGCTATCTTCTTACTTCGCCATTTGTATTTTGGATTCTGGGTGTACTTGCGGTGTATGCTCCTGCTTGGAAAGCGGCGAGTATTTCACCAGCAACAGCAACGCGTGGTGTATAGTTAGATAAGGTAGAATCATCGCCATCTTCCGTTTATCCCTCTTTCCCATGTCCACAGTTTTAATCATCGACGACAACCCCAGTATCGCCATCGCTTTGGATGTTCTGCTTTCATTGCACGACATTCAAAGCGCGAATGCGCAATCGCCTGAGCAGGGCTTGGCGCTCTTGCGTCAGCAGTCGTTTGATCTGGTGATTCAGGATATGAACTTCACTGCTGACACGACTTCTGGTGAAGAAGGCGTCGCTCTGTTCAAGCAGATTCGTCAGCAGCATCCCGATTTGCCCGTGATTTTGCTAACTGCGTGGACGCACTTGGATGCTGCTGTTGATTTGATTAAGGCCGGTGCGGCAGATTATTTAGCCAAGCCTTGGAATGATCAGCGCCTCGTCGCAACGGTGAAAAATCTGATTGAGTTGGGACAGGCCAATCGCGCTTTGCAACAGCGTGTGCAAAGAGAGCGGCAACAAAAACGTGCTTTAGAATCGAGCTACGATTTGCGTGGATTTGTTTGGCAAGACAGTGCTACAGAGCGCGTTTTAGAGATGGCATGTCAGGTCGCAAAATCGGATGTGTCGGTTTTGATTGCCGGGCCGAATGGTGCGGGCAAAGAGCGCATTGCCGAGATCATACAAGCTAATTCTAAAGTGAGCGTCGGACCTTTTGTGGTATTAAATTGTGGTGCGATTCCGGCAGAATTAATTGAGGCAGAATTGTTTGGTGCCGATGCCGGAGCCTATACCGGCGCAACGCGGGCGCGAGAGGGTAAATTTGAGGCGGCTGATGGCGGTACTTTATTTTTGGATGAGATTGGCAATCTGCCTTTGGCTGGACAAATGAAGCTCTTGCGCGTGTTGGAAACGGGACGCTTTGAACGTCTTGGCTCCAACAAAGAGCGGCAGGTGAAAGTGCGAGTGATCAGCGCCACGAATGCTGATCTCGCCAGCATGATCAAGGCCGGTAGTTTTAGAGAAGATTTGTATTATCGTTTGAATGTGATACAGCTTACTTTGCCGCCGCTGTCGGAGCGTCCGGATGATATTTTGCCTTTGGCGCTCTCATTTTTAGAGCCCGGGAAAACCTTGAGTGCTGGTGCGCAACAGAGTTTGCAGGCACATAGTTGGCCGGGCAATGTGCGCGAATTGAAAAACGTGATGCAGCGCGCTTGTTTGTTAGCGGCGCAAAATGAGATTAAGGCGGGCGATTTGGGTTTGCCTGCTGGCGCGAATATGACATTGAATGTGCCAGTAAATTTGGAAGCGGAGCCAGACCGCGCGGCGATAGAATGTGCCCTCGCCAAAGCGCATGGCGTGGTGGCACAGGCAGCTTTGGAATTGGGTTTGAGTCGGCAAGCCTTGTATCGACGCATGGAACGATTGAATATCTCTCGCTGATGAAAACTGCCGACGCCACACGCTCATGAATTTTCCTCCTTTGAATGCTTTACCGCGAGTAGCAGCAGACCCGACACGACGTGGATGGCGGGTTTCTTTGGTGTTGCGTTTGGGTTTGGTGTTGGCCTTTGTTTCTGTGTTGAGTGCGCTCGGTTTTTTTCTGTTGACGCTGTATTTTCCGGATGCTGGTGCGGGGAATATTTTGGTGGCTGCGGGCTGTTCTCTTAGTGTGGGTTGGGCTTTATTGCGGTGGCAGATGCGACCTGTGTTGGCCATGTTTCGGGCGATGGGTGGGACGGTGCTCAGCTATCAGGATAGAGATTTTTCGTTTGGTTTGCACTGGCCGCGGCAAGATGAATTGGCTGAATTGGTCGATGCACATAATCAGCTAGGACAAGTGTTGCGCGAACAACGTCTGGATTTGGTGCAACGTGAATTGCTGCTCGATAGCATGCTGCAAAACACGCCGGTGGCGATGCTCTTGATCGGCGAACGTGGGTTTGTGGTGTTCGCCAATAGTACGGCGCGCCAGTTGTTAAATCATGGCCGTAAATTGGAAGGTCTATCGCTGGAGCAGATTTTGCAGCAAGTTTCACCCTCCTTGCGCGAGGCGATGGAGCAAAGCGGTGATGGTCTGTTCACGGTTGGAGCGACGCTGCCTGCTGATGAAAGTGACGAAGATGAAATTTATCATTTGTCGCGACGTGGCTTTGTCTTGAATGGCAGTGAGCATCGTCTATTTATGATTCGTCATTTGACGGTGGAGTTGCGTCGGCAAGAAGTGCAAACCTGGAAGAAAGTGATACGGGTGATCAGCCACGAGCTCAATAATTCTTTAGCGCCAGTGGCATCGCTGGCGCATTCAGCGGGAGAATTAGTAAGCCGTGGACAGCATGAACGTTTGCCTGAGATTATGAAAACCATAGAAGAGCGCGCCCAGCATTTGGAAGGCTTTATTCATGGCTATGCGCGTTTTGCAAAATTGCCTTCGCCGCGTTTTGAGACGGTGATGTGGTTGCCCTTTATCGCTGGTCTGCAGACTCAGGTGCAATTTCAAGTGCGAGGAAAACTGCCTGAGCAAGCGGCGCAATTTGATACAGCGCAAATAGAGCAGGCACTACTCAATCTTTTAAAAAACGCAGTGGAGTCGGGATCTTCACCAGAGGAAATTGCGCTGGAAATTAAGCCCATGCAAGAAGGTGTGCGCATAGAAGTGAGCGATGCCGGCAGCGGTATGAGTGAAACGATTATGGCGAATGCCCTGGTGCCTTTTTATTCGACCAAGCGCCATGGCACCGGCTTGGGCCTGGCCTTGGCGCGTGAGATTATCGAAGCGCATGGTGGTCGGATCATGCTGAATAATCGTGAGAGCGGCGGCTTGACAGTCAGCTTGATTTTGCCTGAGCGTGTTACTATCTCGGACTGATTTGCACGCCTAGTGTGCAGTTTTTTCTCTCAACTTCACGAGTATACAAATGGGAAACAGACTTTCTAAAATCGCGACCCGCACTGGGGATGCCGGTACCACCGGATTAGGCGATGGTAGCCGTATCGATAAAGATGGCTTGCGGGTACATGCGATGGGCGATGTGGATGAATTAAATTCACATATCGGTGCTTTGATTTGTGAAGATATTCCTGAGTTAATGAAGCAGGAGTTGTTTTCGATTCAGCATGATTTGTTTGATATGGGCGGCGAATTATGTATCCCCGGTTATACCCTGATCACAGAAGCGCAAGTGTTACGTTTAGACGCTCTGCTCGCAAAATACAATGCAGATTTACCACCACTCAAAGATTTTATTTTGCCCGGTGGATCACGTGCAGCGGCGATGTCGCATGTCTGTCGCACTGTGTGTCGTCGTGCCGAACGTGCGATTGTCAGTGTAGGAAAAGCCGAGCAAATTAATGAAGCGCCACGTCAATATATGAATCGCTTGTCGGATTTATTATTTGTGTTGTCGCGCGTATTAAATCGTTATGCAGGCGGCAGCGACATCTTGTGGGAAAAAGAACGACAGCGATAATTCTCTCTGGTTTTGCGCTTCCTAATTTGTCTGGCCTGTTCTAAGATGAAGTATCGATGAATGTCATGCAAACGGAGATCCATCATGCCAAAATGGTTAGAGCAGGCGATCAAGAATGATGTGGAAATTCTTGAAGATGGACAGTGTCAATTATGCGGCTCCGACACTCTGCATGGCATTAGCGAATGCGTCGCGACCGCGGCGAAACTGGGACATCGTTTAAGCCACGAAAAGGGTGTGCAGCAACAGACGATTTTTTTGTGCGTTGATGCACACGCGCTGCAACATCCGCAAATTCATGGCCGCTGGAATAATCATTTTCATCTCGCCCGTTTGCATTTAATTGTGCATGAAAAAATCCAGTGGACTTATGATGATTCCGAGATACTCAACGCGGTTCTTGATGCATATAAAGTGAAGCATGCGCAGGAATTTATTCCCCCACCTGATCTTGCAGGTAAATATTGCCTGACTGTGATTGATGTGGACGCTTCTCGGACTGAAGAAGAATTTATCGCAATGGTGTGGCAATGGGCGGAGCAAGTTTATGCTGCGCACGCTGCAAGCCACGATGTGGCGCATCGCTTGGCGAAACAATTCCATCAGCATAAGCCATTGCGACGCGCCAGTGAGAGATGAGCGTGACTGAAGAAATAGCGGTCGCCTATTGCGCGAAACTGACTTAAGCGCCATCATCTGGTTTTGTTTGTAACTCTCCCTTTATTTTGATTTCTCTGTTTAAAAGACGTCCACCATTGCAGGACTTGGGGGCGCTGTCGCAGATTGCGATTGCGCCTGATGCGATCTCTATTTTGACGCAGGCAGCGCAGTATAAAACTGAGTTGTTGCGTTTAATTGCAGGCGCAGAACGGCGCATTTATTTGTGCAGCTTGTATCTGCAACATGACGAGGCGGGGCAGGAAATTCTTTCTGCTTTGTATGCCGCCAAAAAACGAAATCCTGATCTGGATATCCGTATTTTTGTTGACTGGCATCGTGCGCAACGTGGTTTGATAGGCGAGCAAAAAATACCGGGTAAAGTCGCGGGGAATGCGGCGTGGTATCAGGCGCAAAGTGCAGAGCATGATTGGGTGATTCCCGTGTATGGCGTGCCAGTGCAAACGCGAGAATTATTCGGTGTCTTGCATTTGAAAGGCTTTGTGATTGATGACACCGTGCTGTATAGCGGTGCCAGTTTGAATAACGTCTATTTGCATCAGTGCGATAAATATAGGCACGATCGTTATTGGCTGCTGCGCAGCGCGGCTTTGGCTAACAATCTGGTGCAATGGATGCAGACGCAGCTATTGTCGTCAAATGCGGTGTATCGTGCAGTGTATCGTTTAGATGCGGTAGAAATCCCAAAGACGCGGCATATACGTTCTGAAATACGTGCCTTTCGCGAGCGCTTGAAATCGTCGGAAATTCCACTCTCGTCGGACACCATCGCACAGACGCAACATTTGTGCGTGAGCCATGTGATCGGTGTCGGCAATGATACGCGCAATCGTTTAAATCGTAGCTTGTGCCAATTGCTGGCAGCAGCGCAACAGCAGATCACGATTTGCACACCGTATTTTAATTTTCCACTGGCGATTACCAGAGAGATTAATCGTGCATTGAAGCGCGGCGTCCGCGTGTCGGTGATCGTCGGGGATAAAACTGCCAATGATTTTTATATCTCCCCTGATTTGCCTTTTAAGGCGATAGGCAGTTTGCCTTATCTCTACGAAATGAATCTGCGACGCTTCGCAAAAAAGCATCAGGCACACATTGCATCGGGTGCGCTGCGACTCCATTTGTGGAAAGACGGCGACAATTCGTATCACTTAAAAGGGATGTGGATTGATGATTTGTATACGCTGGTGACCGGAAATAATTTGAACCCGCGCGCCTTCCGTTTAGATTTGGAAAACGCCTTGTTGTTTACAGATCCACGCGGTGAATTATTGGTGCAACGTGAAGCAGAGCTGCGCAGCATTTATACGCATACCCAAGTCTTGCAACACTATCGCGAGATCGAACGCTTACAGGATTATCCGCCTAAGGTCAGACAATTGTTAAGTCGCTTGAGCCGGGTGCGACTGGATAGACTGGCGTATCGGGTGTTGTGACGATAAAAAAAGGGAGTCCGAAAACTCCCTTTTTCTATTTATTTGCCCGCCATTCGCACCAGCGTTGATTTACCAAACAAGCTCTCGATCAGATCAACCGCTAAGGTCGCCGTTTGATTGCGTAAATCCAAGGCTGGATTTAATTCGACGATATCGATAGAAGACAAGCGGCCTGTGTCGGCGATCATTTCCATACACAATTGCGCTTCGCGATATGTCGGGCCACCGAGAACAGCAGTGCCTACACCTGGTGCGATATCGGGATCGAGACAATCGAGATCAAAGCTGACGTGCAAATGGGTGTTGTCATCGACGCCTTCCAGTGCTTTTAACATTACCGCGCGCATGCCGTGTTCGTCGATATAGCGCATATCAAACACGGGAATGCCCAGATCGTGAATGAATTGACGCTCGCCATCATCTACGCTGCGGATACCAATTTGACGTATCTCATCAGGCTGCATTGCAGGGGTATAGCCGCCATAGGCGATTAATTGCTCGGGTCCATGACCCATCAGGCACGCGACTGGCATACCGTGGATGTTGCCAGTGGGGCTGATGGTGGAGAGGTTGCTGTCTGCATGCGCGTCAAACCAAAGTACGCGCAATTTTTTTCCAGTTTCTTTGCAATGCTTGGCAACTGCACTGATCGAGCCTATCGCCAGGCAATGATCACCGCCCAACATCATAGGTAATTGCCCTTGAGTCAGTGCGCTGTGCACTTCGTTGTAGACCGCCTGATTCCAATCGATGGCTTCGTTCAAGTGACGCAAACCATTAACTGGCGCTTGCCATGGATTTGCCGGACCATGCAAATTGCCATGATCGATGACGTTCAGATTGCGCGCTTCTAAGGCTTGCACTAAACCTGCTACGCGCAAGGCATCTGGACCCATGCCCGCACCTTTGACACTGGCGCCAACATCGGTAGGGGCACCAATCAGGGAAACTGTTTTCATTTTTTTGACTTTCTATTTTGGTTATCTGGGAGCGCTTTGCTCTTGCGGGCGCCATGATAGTGGATTTCCCTGGCGCTTAGTTTGTTTGCTCGGTCAAACGCAGAAATTATAGCCATTTGCAGGTAAATTTGATTTCTTAATGATGGCGTATAATCGTATTTTATGAAATTTAATGTCTTGCTAATTTGTTTTCTGTGGTTAAATTTCATAAAATTAGATCTGTGTAAAATTTATGGATGGTGAGGCGAAGATGGATAGCTATGACCGCAATATTCTGCGTCATTTGCAACAAGATGGACGCATCAGCAATTTGCAATTGGCCGAGAAAATTCATTTATCGCCACCGCAAACCTTGCGACGGGTACGCGCGCTAGAAGAAAACAAAGTGATACGCGGCTATGCAGCGCAAGTGGCGCCGGACGCGGTGGGTCTGGGCGTGATGGCATTTGTTTGCTTGTCTTTGGACAGAGATCAGTTTCGCAATGTGCGCGAGGTTGAAAAGCGCCTGATGGCGTTTCCCGATATCGTCGAATGTCACACGATTTCAGGTGACTTCGATTATTTGCTCAAAGTCGTGGCTGGCGATTTGAAGGCACTCTCGCTGTTCTTAACGGATCGATTAATGCAGGTACAAGGCGTGGGAAATTTGCGTTCTATGATCTGCATGGAAGAGATTATGCCAGTGAGTGGTTTGCCGATAGAGTGAGTTTTGATAATTCAGCCTGTCACAATTTTGACGCAAGCGTGAAATTAAACTTACTTGTCTTGCTGCTATCGGGGTAAAATATTTTTGTTAGCCGTTCGTCTTCAGAACGAAATTGTTCAATCCACTTTGAAGGTTAGTTATGTCAAAAATTGCGTCGAAAATGATGTCGAAAAAAACTCTGTTGGCGGTGGCCTTGGTCTTGGGTAGTGCTGTGATTAGCGCTCAAGCTAGTGCAGAATCTTACTTTGGTGGCTCGGTTGGCCGTACTAATTGGGATTTTGACTGTGCAGGTGCTACGCATTGTCAGAAATCCGCTGGCTCTTGGAAGCTGTATGGTGGCAACGATTTTTCTCCCTACTTTGCAGTCGAAGGTAGCTATATTTACATGAATGAAGTGAGCGTCAACGTTGGAACCGTTGGTATCAATTTTAATGCTCGTGGAGGTGATGTCGCTGCCGTGGTGAAGACCCCAGCATGGAAAGGCTTACATGGCTTTGCAAAATTGGGTGGCGTATTTATGAAAGGCGAAATTATCGCGGCGGTTGGTGGTGTTTCTGGATCTGAAGCACATTATTCCGCGCAGCCCTTGGTCGGTTTTGGCGGCGTCTATCAACTGGATCAGAAATTATCAGTGCGTTTGGAATTAGATACGCGCAAAGTTAAAATTTCCCATGTCGCTGACACGACCTATAACGTGAGAAATTTCTCTATCGGTGTGCAATCTGTGTTTTGATTTAATGCACTAGCAGCCTGTAGGACTTAGGTTTGCAGCCGATAACTCCTAAGTCCTACGGGCTGTTAGCTAAATCTGGCATAGGGGAGATTTTAAGCAGTCTATTTTTTATTCGTCGCGTGTTTCCAGCGCCAACCATGCTGGAATGTCCCGGTGTTGATGCAGCACGCGCCAGATATCAATACAGTCGCTTTTCTCTCGATAGAAAATAAAATAGGGGAAGTGTTTGCACGGCCAGCAACGTAGTTCGGGTAAATCGAGGGTGTGGGCGTAACGAGGTGAGCCAGATTCAGGATAAAGTTGAATATGCCTGATCGCAGCTTCCAATTCGTCGATGAATTTAAGAGCTGCATTGGCGGCATCTTGTTCCAGATAATACGCAATGATATTTTCAATATCTGTGTCCGCATGTGCGCGGCGATAGGCGGGTTTTGGTTGGCGAGAGCTCACTTCTTGTTTTTTTGCTTCAGCGCGGATGAGCGCAATTGATCGAAATAATGTTGATCAAACTTTCCGGCTACTTCTGAGTTTGCACCTTCCAGCAACAGCTTGCGTAATTGTTGACGGCTTTGCTCTTTGCGAATGAGATCGCGCACATACTCGCTGGACGTGCCATAGCTGCCCTGTGATACTTGGGTATCAACAAAGTCTTTTAGTGCTTCTGGTAGGGAAATGTTCATGGTGCTCATGTCTGCCATCTTAGGTCGCTTGGCAAAATTTGGCAAGAAGTTCCTCTCCTCAGTGAGACCCTAAAACGGTAGAATAACGCCCTTTCCCCTGACGATTTCACAGCGAGCCATCATGACTTCTAGCGCCCTCCCAAAACTGACCATCACCCGCCCAGACGATTGGCATCTCCATTTGCGCGATGGTGACGCTATGACGACGGTGTTGCCGCATACCGCGGCGCAGTTTGCGCGGGCGATAGTGATGCCGAATTTGAAGCCACCTGTGACTACAACTGAACAAGCAGCGGCGTATCGTCAGCGCATTTTGGCGGCCTTGCCGGATGGGATGTTGTTTGAGCCTTTGATGACTCTGTATCTGACCGATAACACGCCGCCTGATGAAATTCGTCGTGCCAAAGATAGCGGGTTTGTGCATGCGGTGAAGTTGTATCCGGCGGGAGCAACCACTAACTCGGATGCGGGTGTGACGGATTTGCGCAAGTGCTATAAAACGCTGGAAGTGATGCAAGAAGTGGGCATGCCGTTTTTGGTGCATGGTGAAGTGACTAATCCCGAGATCGATTTATTTGATCGTGAAGCGGTGTTCATCGAGACTGTGATGCAGCCATTGCGTGCCGATATGCCAGAGCTGCGCGTAGTGTTTGAGCACATCACAACCAGCGAGGCCGCCGCGTATGTGGCCGAGGCCACGGGTCCGATTGCTGCGACCATCACGGCGCATCATCTGCTGTATAACCGCAATGAGATTTTTAAGGGTGGCATACGTCCGCATTATTATTGTTTGCCCGTGTTAAAGCGCGAGACGCATCGCCTTGCCTTGGTGAAGGCCGCGACCTCAGGCAATCCGCGGTTTTTCCTCGGCACTGATTCGGCGCCGCATGCCAAAGGTGTCAAAGAACATGCTTGTGGCTGTGCTGGTTGCTATACCGCCTTGCACGCGATGGAGTTGTATGCGCAAGCCTTTGATCAGGTGGGTGCACTCGACAAGTTGGAAGGCTTCGCGAGTTTTTATGGACCTGATTTTTATCGCTTACCGCGCAATACCTCCACACTGACTATGAAGCGCGAAGCTTGGACTTTGCCTGCTGAGTTGAGTTATTTGGACGGCAGCCTAGTACCCTTGAATGGCGGCGAAGTGATGCAATGGAAAGCGGTGTAATGCCGTTTTATGCGCATATTGATTGGACGCGCCCTTGGTACGCGTCGATTCTTCCGGCTTCACAAAAAATCCTGGCGACGCAAGATTGGCGTGGTGCTTTAAATCAGACGGCGCAAGCGATGGGCTTGCGCAATCATCGCGACTTGCCTTTGCAATTTATTCCGCAAGAAGATTTGCCCGAGGGTGTGGCTTACGAGAGCCACATTAGCAGCGCAGGTAAAGTGCCGACGCGTGAGAATTTGCACGATTTTTTTAATGCCTTGGTGTGGCTGAGCTTTCCAAAAATCAAGCGTCAACTCAATGCCTTGCAAGCGGCACAAATCGCGCAGTTAGGAATAGGCAAATCACGCGGCCCGGCGCGCGATGCGGCGACCATTTTTGATGAAAATGCAGCGATTCTGGTGTTGGAAGATTCGGATGTAGGGCGGCAATTGCTCGTGCATTTACAGGCGCATGAATGGCATAAGGCGCTGTATGAGATGGCGGCTCATTTTGGAACGCAAGCACAGGTGTGGAGTTTTGGTCATGCCTTGATGGAAAAGCTGGTGCAACCTTACAAAGCCATCACTGCACATACTTGGGTAGTGTGGGCGAACAGCGAATTTTTTGCGATGTCCCACGATGCACAGGCGGCGTGGATAGACGAGACTGTCAGTGCCACTTTGCATCGCCATGATTTAAGCACCGCTGACTACACGCCTTTGCCCGTGGCTGGAATCCCGGGTTGGAACGCTGAGCAAACGGCGGCGTTTTATCAGGACAGCACGGTGTTTCGCGCCAAGCGAATGTGAATTTAAGAACGTTTGCCGTGATACAGCCAAGGCAGCATCAATTCTGTTGTCTCAGCTGCGGTATCGACTGGTGACTTAGATTGATGCGCGACGGCTGCGCAAATTGCTTCTATCAGACACAGCACCACACCCTCAGAATTAAATTGACGTTTGGTTTGCGCATACAAAGTGACATCGGCGATCGACGCCACGGGGGAACGTGGGCTATCGGTCAGCGCCAAAATCGGAACCTGACGCCGTTTGGCTTGTTCCAGCAAGGTGACAACATCGCTGGCATAACGTGGGAAAGAAATGCCAATCACCAAATCGCGTTCAGTAAATTTGTATAAATGGCGTGAGACGTGCGCCGCGCCACCGGTTCCTATATTGGCTTGCACGCTGTCACAATAGCTGGTGAGAGCGTGACACATGATGCCGCCCAGATAGGCGCTGGCGCCATAGCCGATAATGTAGATGCGATCAGCATCAAGAATCATTTGTACCGCGCGATCGTACATCTCAGCACGACAATCTCTGCGCGTGAGTTCCAGATTATTGATGTCTTCGCTCAGTGATCGAGTGATCATATCGGCGGCAGAGTCGGAGCGTCCGATTTCTGAGCGCAAGCCTTCGATCGGTGCCAACATCGATTCAAACCCAGACACTAATTCGGCACGAAACTGCGGATAGCCATCAAACCCCAGCGCACGGGCAAAACGATTGGCGGTGGCGTTGGAAATGCCGACCGCATCTGCCAGCTCATCAATCGACATGGTTGCAGCACGAAAACTGTTGGCGACCACATAGTCGGCTGTGATTTTGTGTGATTTCGATAGCGTGCTGTAGATGCGGCCGATACGCTCATTGATTGATCCGACTGGTGTTTTCGCTTTTCTGGGGCTCATTATGATGGCTGTCTCGGTGGGTCTTCGTTTTTTTTTGTGGAGTACGAAGTCATACATTGTTTGTGTCACAAAATACCATAAGCGAGAGAGCCAATCAAATCTGGATGCATTTGCTTACAATTTGGTGGGTGTGTGGTGTGGCGCTGGCTTGTCGGATTGCACATCGCATCTTGGTAACTGAATTCGTTATAATGAGCTCTCTCATATTTATATTGATGCCATGTCTGGAACTTTTTCATCATTGACGCAAGGCTTGCAGCGCGCTTTGCAGTTAGATTTTTTTGGTGATTTGCTAGGCTTGCGCACGCCTGTTGTTGCCCCGGATGATGTACCAGCTCCCGGTGTGCGTCTGCGGAAAATCTTGATTCGGGAAACCGTGTTGGAGTACGAATTGCGACGCTCGTCGCGTCGTAGTATCGGGTTTTTGATTGCCGATCAGGGTTTGCGTATCACTGCGCCGCGCTGGGTCACGCTGGTTCAGATTGAGCAGGCGATTTTAGAAAAGCAGCAGTGGATATTTGCCAAGCTCAGGGAAAAGCAAGAGCGCGTGACACGTCGCTCGCAACCGGCAATGCGTTGGGAAGATGGAGCGCGTTTGCCCTATTTGGGCGGACATTTGACTTTGCGCTTAACGCAGGGGCGACGACTGGTGCTGAGCCACGATATAGAGCAAGCGAGCTTGATTATTGCCGTGCCGCCAGACGCTGATGAGCAGCAATTGAAAGATAAAGTGCGGAGTTGGTTGCAGCACGAGGCGAGGCGGGTGTTTTTGGCGCGCTTGCCTGTGTTCGCAGAAAAACTCGGAGTGCATTATCAGTCCATGCATTTGTCGTCGGCGAATACGCGCTGGGGATCGTGCACGGCGCAGGGGAAAATTCGTCTCAACTGGCGCTTGATCCACTTTTCGGCTGAGATCATCGATTATGTGGTGGCGCACGAGTTATCGCATTTGTGCGAGATGAATCACAGCCCAAAATTCTGGGCAACGGTGGAGTCGGTTCTGCCCGATTATGAACTTGCTAAGCGCCAGTTGCGCGCCCATGCTGCTGCGGATTTGCCCACGTTTTAGTATTGCTTAGTCGTCTGTATCGCGTTTCAAATTTTTCAGCAGTGCATTCACTTCTGCGCTTAAGGGAATGCCGTATTGCCGCAACAATTGCACATGCAAGACTAAGTTTTCCAATACAAGTTTGGCCGCGACGGCGAGCAGGGTGACTTGCCTGTCTTCTACACTGAAATTCTCCAGACGTTCTGCCATCTCGCACAGATGATTGGCGACGATTTCGCGTAATTGATCTTCTTGAAAAGGCAGATCACCAAAGTCGATCGGGTCTTCGCTCTCGACTTCTTTCATCAGGATTTGTAATGCTTCGGGCGTGATCGACATGTTGTTCACCTTAATAGGATGTGCCGTCCTTATGCAAAAACTGCCATTGTCCTTCCACAAAAACCGCCTTTAAATCATCGTCGGGATAAGTCACTTCATCGCCCGCACTGCGATCGCCCACTTCCAGATAAATCACGGTGTCGGCACTGTCGTTGACGAGTTGATGAGCGTCGCCATTACCAGCTTTAAAGCCCGCGCACATGCCAGGTGCCAGGTGGGTTTTGCCCGCGTTGGTGATGAGGCTGGGATGACCTTGCACGATGTAGATGAATTCGTCTTGACTGGCGTGACTATGGCGCAGCGCCGAGCTGCCACCGGGAGCGAGATGGGTGAGGTTGACGCCAAAATT
Source organism: Burkholderiales bacterium (assembly GCA_016200845.1). Taxonomy (GTDB): domain Bacteria; phylum Pseudomonadota; class Gammaproteobacteria; order Burkholderiales; family Burkholderiaceae_D; genus Undibacterium. The sequence continues at coordinate 19,482 of JACQDW010000183.1, forward strand.
ACTTAAGCCAAACAAATCACCCAACACGCGTTTTTCACGCCCTTCCATCCGGGCAGCAAACGGGGCTGGGTAGAGCGATTTGACGCTGCGAGGCGCGACGTCGGTAGCGACGACGGCGATGGGGTTTGTTGTGCTCATGAGGTTTTCAATCGAGAGGAAGGTGATTGAATTTTAGACCCATAGCACCAGACCAGCAATCCCTAACAAGACTAATGCCACAAGCAGGTTGACCGCTTGCATCAGCCAGGCATGCCCACGTACACGATTAGCAATCAGCCCGCCAGCGAAGATGGCTAACAGGTCGGCAGGGATGGCGGTGATGGGGATTAAAGACGACAGGAAAAACATCTCCGTGGCGGAGAAATGCGGCACAAATTGCGGCATGAACGAGAGGAAGAAAATGATGGTTTTGGGGTTGGAGAGTTCGATCAACACACCATTGATGAAGAGGCGGCTATAGGTTTGCCTGTGTGTGTTCGGGTTTTGTTTTTCCTTGACTGTGAATGGCTTTGCGACATCGATGTTGCGCGATTCAGGTACAGGAAAATTGAGCGAGGCTTTGAAGGCATCATAGGCGAGATAAGTTAGATACAGTGCGCCCAGGTATTTGATGACTTGCAGCAGCCAGGGAAATTGGATCGCAATGATACTCAGTCCCAGCGCAGCGAATAAGGCATGTAGCATACCGCCAACCGCTAAGCCTAATGAGGAAGCCAAGCCTCCGCCATGCCCGAATTGGACGCTGCGCGATAAGACATAGGCCATGGAGGGACCGGGCGAGGCGCTGAGCAACAGACCAGCAACGACGACTGTAAATAAGCTACTTATTGGGTCCATCGTATTTTTCCTTTCAAAAAAGGATTTCTCGCTTGGTGTAGATGGGCGATTTCCAGTGAGTTCGCTGTTGGATTGAGTGGTGCGGCTTGCATACGCAAGTAGGCAAAATCCTGACGTACTTGTTGCAGTAAATGTTCCCCGGCGACCAGTGAATGTAGTGTTGTGAGATAGCTAGGATTGAGGTTTTCTAACATGGGCTCGATCCGCGCTTGATAGTCAAATGCAGCAAAAAATGGCATGGAAAATCGCTCCTGTCCCAAATTCAATACACGATGTGGATTAGAGCGATAACGTCCAGCGGTGATGACTTCCGCCATGTCGCCTACATTCATTACCAAAGTGTCCGGCAAGGGTGGCACGTCCAGCCATTTTCCCTTTCTGTCCACGGTTTGTAAACCTGCCTTGGTTTGATACAACAAGGTAAAAAATTCATAGTCGGTATGCGCGCCCATCATTGTATGTGTCTGGGCATCACGCGGCAGATTTTGGTTTTCTGGATAATGAATCAAGCGCAATTGCGCTATTGGTTTGCGCATCAGATTGGTGAGCGTATGACTGCGTAAGCCAAGTGCGGCTTCTATGCTTTGGGTCAGCAGATAAGCGAGCTGGCTGATGGCTTGATAGTAGCCATATACTGCGGGGCGAAATTGAGGCAAATCAGGCCAGGTATTCGGACCATAAAAAATATTGCCCGCCAAAAAATCGGGATCCTCAAAGGGTAGTTCCAGCCCGATATCATAAGCCTCGTACAAACGTTGCGCTTCGTCGGGATATTGGCCATTTTCATCAAAGCCGACATAACCAGAATGGCGAGCGGCATGGGCAATGCTGTAGTGCTGTTTGTAGAGAGTGGGGAGGGAGAAAAATTCGTAGGCTGCATCTTGTGCTGCGCGGATCAGGGCGGGGGGAATGCCATGATTTTTGAGGTAACAAAAACCAGTTTGTGAGAGCGCAAGATCGAGGCTAGTGATGAATGGTTTGTCGTGCGGGTATCGTCGGATAAGTGCGAGATCGATGATAGGGATCATAAGTCTCCTGCTTTAAGTGTTCACATAAAAATTTTTTATTTTAAAACACAAAAAATTAAACACTCAAGCAAGATAGCAAATGAAATATCAAAAAGCAAAAAAATTTAAACGGAATGGCAAAGCTAAGGCGCAGAGACGTCAGGAACGATATCGGTGCGCCTCTGTAATTGGCTATTTGGATTATGAATATACGCGTCGCCGCACCATTCAGATTCTGGAGTTATTGATAGATCTTAGGCGAAATCACGCGCATTTCCGCTTCTATCCATTCTTCGACCTTACTCATCAGCTCGGCCGCGTTCATGTCTTCTGGCGCGATCGGCTTGCCGACTGAGACTGTGATGGTGCCGGGGCGTTTGATGAAGGAGTTTTTCGGCCAGCATTCGCCCGAATTCAAAGCGATGGGAATGACCGGGGTGTTGGTCTCGATGGCGAGACGGGTGCCACCACCTTTGTAATTGCCTTTTTTTCCGACCGCGATGCGTGTGCCTTCGGGGAACATGATGACCCACTGACCATCTGCTAAACGCTTGCGACCGATCGTGACGACCTGCGCAAAAGCATCCTTGCCCTTGTTGCGGTCGATCGGGATCATCTTCATTAATGAAATCGCCCAGCCAAAAAAAGGAATATAAGTGATGGATTTTTTAAACACGAAGACCAGTGGGCGTGGCGTTGCCATTAGCAGAAAAATAGTTTCCCACGCTGATTGATGCTTGGAAAGGACGATCACCGGACCATCGGGGAAATTTTCAAAACCACGCGTTTCATAACGGATGCCGCAGATCACTTTAGCCGCCCAAATGATGAAGACATTCCAGCGCGCAGTGGCCCAATAGCGCTGGTTGTAAGGCAAAGGCGCGAACAGAAAACAGATGGGTGCCCAGATCACGGTGGCGAGTGCTAATACCAGGGTGAAGATGAGAGAGCGTATGAAACAAAGTGCTGAATGCATATCTAATCCTGAATCAAAACATCGAATTAGGACTCACGCAAAACAGACGCTGGCGTTGTTGTGTTCGCCTCGCCGTACAAAGTACTGTCTTCGGCTCCACTCCTAGCCAGCGCAGTTTTGCGTAAGTCCTACGAAAAAAAATTAATCGCTGATCTCGCTATTATGTGCGAGCAGAGCATCGACCATCGCGGCTAAATCCGAATGGATTTGTGTGCCGGGAGGGAGACCACCTTTATTCATGGTGCCTTGACCTTTGCCAGTTAAGACCAGATTGGGCACGCAGCCTAGCACAAAACCAGATTGCAAGTCGCGCAGTGAATCACCAACGCAATGCACGCCCTTGAGCGTGACGCCATAGCGACTGGCGATTTCTTGCAACATACCGGGCTTGGGTTTGCGGCAATCGCAATTATCGTCCGCGCTGTGCGGGCAGAAAAAAACCGCGTCAATATTGCCACCGACCTCTTCCACAGTCGCATGCATTTTTTGGTGAATGGCATTTAACGTGGACATGGGGAACAGCTTGCGCGCCACCCCAGACTGATTGGTTGCCACCACCACGGTATAACCAGCCTGACTTAAACGAGCAATAGCCTGTGCTGATCCGGGGATGGCATGCCATTCGTCCGGCGATTTAATAAAGGCATCGGAGTCGTGATTGATCACGCCATCGCGGTCGAGAATGATCAGCTTGGTGGTGGGTGCCATTATCTTTTAGTCCATCAATACGTTTAAGCCGCTAATTTGGAAATATCAGCAACGCGATTTAACATGCCGTGCAATTCCGCCAGCAAAGCGAGGCGATTATTGCGCAAGGCGAGATCGTCAGCATTGACCATGACATCATTAAAGAAAGCATCGACGCCTTCACGTAGAGCTGCCAGAGTTTTTAATGCGCCGGTAAAATCGCCAGCAGCATAGGCCGCATCAACGCCCGGTTTGACATCGCCCATCGCTGTATACAATGCTTGCTCGGCTGCTTCTTGCAACAAACTTGCGTTGACTGCGCCCGGTGTGCCTTCGGCTTTTTTGAGTATATTGGTGATGCGTTTATTCGCCGCTGCTAATGAAGCGGATTCGCTCAAACTGGCAAAACTCTGCACCGCTTGCAAACGCTCCACGATGTTGTCCAGCGTATCGGGATTTTGCGCGACGACGGCTTCGACTTCGTTTTGCGAGAAGCCACGCTCACGCAATTGTCCACGCAAACGGTCGAATAAGAAATTCAAGACATCAACGCTTGGGTCTTTGCATTGCGCATTGTCCGCAAACAGTTGTGCTGCAGCCGCGATCAGACTTTGCAAAGAAATCGACAAACGCTTTTCCACCAACATACGCAAAATACCAAGGGCATGGCGGCGCAAGGCAAACGGATCTTTGTCGCCAGTCGGTTGTAAGCCTATGCTCCAGATGCCGACCAGTGTCTCGAGTTTGTCTGCCAGCGCGACGGCAGTGCCGGTGGCGGTCGCAGGCAAATTGTCGCCCGCGAAACGTGGTTGATAATGTTCAGAAGCAGCGGCAGCCACCTCGGCATGCTCACCATCGTGCAAGGCATAATAAGTGCCCATGATGCCTTGCAATTCTGGGAATTCGCCGACCATATCGGTCAGCAAATCGGCTTTCGCTAACAAGGCACCGCGCTCTGCTAGCGCAACATCGGCGCTCAATAATTGAGCGATCTTGCCTGCCAAAGTTTTGACGCGTTCTGTGCGCTCTGCCTGACTGCCCAGCTTGTTGTGATACACGACGTTGGCTAGCTGTGGCAGGCGATCCGCCAGTGATTTTTTCTTGTCTTGTTCAAAGAAGAATTTGGCGTCCGATAAACGCGGACGCACTACACGCTCATTGCCTTGAATGATGTGTTCTGGCGTCGCCGTTTCTAAATTCGAGACGATTAAAAAGCGCGAACGGAGTTTGCCTTGTGCATCGGTCAGAGCAAAATATTTTTGATTGGTTTGCATCGTCAAAATCAGACACTCTTGCGGCACGCTCAAAAATTCTTGCTCAAAATGGCATTCATACACCACCGGCCATTCGACCAGCGCCGATACTTCATCGAGCAAAGATTCTGGCATCAAAACTTGATCACCATTCGCTTTGGCGAGCAAGGCATCGCGGATTTTTTCTTTGCGCTGGGCCACGTTGGCGATTACTTTGCCTTGCTCTGCTAATGCGGATGCATAGTGGTCGGCGTGGGGGATGCTGATGCTGCCAGCGGATAAGAAGCGGTGGCCTAGCGTGTTACTGTCTGCAGTTAAGCCGAGTGCAGCTAGTGGCACAATCTCGGCGCCATGCAAGGCGATGATGCTGTGTACCGGGCGCACAAAATGCACGGTCGCGCCATCGGGTCTTTGATAACTCATCACTTTTGGAATCGGCAATTTGCTAATCGCTTCTTCCAAGGCAATTTGCAAACTAGCTGCCAAGGCCGTACCCGACGCGGTGTAGCTGTAGAAAAAGCTGTCCGCTTTACCATCGGGCGCGCGTTCTAAGTCGGCGATTTGTAAATCAGGGAAACCTAAGGCGGCCAGTTTTTTAGCCAGCGGTGGCGTCGCATTGCCATTGGCATCCATCGCGACCGAGACTGGCAATACTTTTTCGCGTATCTGTTTGTCCGGCGAGGTGGCGCGCACTTGCGTGATGCTGACCGCTAAGCGACGCGGTGAAGCATAGCTGGTGGCAACTGAGTCGGCTTCTAAAAAGTCACGTGCTTTTAAGCCATTGACGATGCCAGCGGCGAAGGCTTCGCCCAGTTTTGCGAGTGCTTTAGGCGGCAGTTCTTCGGTCAATAATTCAACTAAGAGTGTTTGGTTCATATTTATTCTCTACTTTATCTTGATCACAGGCTTAAGCCACAATTAAGCCACTGCTGCAGACTTAGGTGCTGGCTTATGCTGGTCGTCGGCGGCGCACATAGGGAAGCCGAGTTGCTCACGCGATGCGTAATAGGCAGCAGCGACGGCGCGCGACAAATTGCGGATGCGGCCGATATAAGCGGCACGTTCGGTGACCGAGATCGCGCCACGCGCGTCTAGTAAGTTGAACGTGTGGGCGGCTTTTAAAATCATTTCGTAGGCGGGCAGCGCCAGTGATTTTTCTGTGACTTCCGCTGTGATTTCTAATAAGCGCTTGGCTTCGGCTTCATAATTGCCAAATAAGGAGAATAAGAAATCGGTGTTGGAATATTCAAAGTTAAAGGTCGATTGTTCCACTTCGTTTTGATGGAATACATCGCCATAAGTCAGGCGCACGGTTTTGCCGTTTTCTTCGCGCTCAGTCCAGATTAGATCGTAGACGTTTTCCACGCCTTGCAAATACATCGCCAGACGTTCTATGCCGTAGGTGATTTCGCCCAAGATCGGTTTGCAATCCAAACCGCCAACTTGTTGGAAGTAAGTGAACTGCGTCACCTCCATGCCGTTCAGCCAAACTTCCCAACCCAAGCCCCAAGCACCCAAGGTCGGGTTTTCCCAGTCGTCTTCGACAAAGCGGATGTCGTTTTGTTGTAAGTCCAAACCCAAGGCTTTGAGTGAGCCCAGATACAGGTCGAGGATATTTTCTGGCGCAGGTTTTAAAACGACCTGATATTGGTAGTAGTGCTGTAAACGATTCGGGTTTTCGCCATAGCGGCCATCTTTAGGACGGCGTGAAGGCTGGACATAGGCGGCGCGCCAAGGCTCAGGGCCAATGGCGCGTAAGAATGTGCCGGTATGCGAGGTGCCAGCGCCCACTTCCATATCAATCGGTTGCAATTATTGCAACCTGGTGCTTGGTTTGGGGCTTTTTGGTGTTGAGCTTGATGCAAACAGCGATCGCGCAGGTGGCAGTGCTGGAAGTAAATAATGGTGCTGCGACCCTGCAATGGACGCGTGCTGCTTTGTTGACGCAGACAACAGAGATTCGTATTGAGCAAGACGTGACTTATCGCCGCGCCATGACATATCGCGCGATCGCCTTGAATAAGCTGTTACCCCATGCCGAGCAATATGGCACGGTGCAGTTTGTTGCGGCGGATGGCTTCGTCGCCAATATTGCAGGCAAGGACTTGGCAGGCGCCGGGCAGGCTTATCTGGCGATAGAAACACCAGAGCAAGCCTGGCCTGCGATCGATACTGATCATCCACAAAAGAAGTTAAGTGCTGGACCTTATTATCTGGTATGGGGAAATCCCAAAGCAGGCAAGATCGGCAGCGAGCAGTGGCCATATCAGGTCGTAAAAATTAACGTGGTGCGGGCATTGAGTGAACGTTTCCCGCAAATTCGCCCTGCAGCTTTGCCGCGCGCTAGCTATCCTGCGGCGCTACGTGGCATGGCGATGTATACGAAGCATTGTTCGGTATGTCATCAAATGAATGGTGGTGGCGATGCTGCGATCGGGCCTGATCTGAATCTCCCTTATAGTCCAAGCGACTATTTCCAAGAGGCGTTCCTCAAAAAACTGATACGCCAACCACAGTCTGTGCGCAGCTGGAAGAATGCGCAAATGCCTGGTTTTGATCGTGCGGCTTTGTCTGATCAAGAGCTTGGTGATTTGATTATTTACTTGCGTCACATGGCGAAACAGCAATAGTCGCCGCCCCATCGTCCCTTGGTTTGGCAATCTACTCCTCCAATTTTGCAGTTTGTCGCACACCGCTGGTGTGCAAGTGTCCCGCGCTCTAAAGTTCCACCATCGAAACAGCGAATTGTTCGCGACATCTTAACTAGGTAAAAACGAAGGGACATCGTATGACAACCAAGAACCGTAATATTTTGATCGCCATTATTCTTCTCGCAGTGTTTGCGATGATCGCCAGTTTGACCATGGGTCATTCACATCTGGTGATAGGCGGTGAGGAAATCGACGATATCGGTGGCGTGACAGGATTTGTGATTGCCATGGGTTGCGTCTTTTTTGGAATTTTTGTGGCGCTCAGTGTGACTGGTTTTGTGCTTGCGGTGCTGGGCTTGGTGCTAGTGGTTGTGTTAGGTGCAGTCTTGGGTTCGGTGGCGATTGCGATGTTGCCTTTGTTGATTCCGTTCCTGATTTTGTATGCCTTGATCTCCTTATTTCGCACGAAAAAAACGAGCTGATTTGTCACAGGCATGATGAGAATGGAGATGATATGAAACAAAAGTTGTTACGCCGCAGCCTTGTCGTCTTGGGCTTAAGTATGGGCTTGCTGGCAGCGATGCCAGCGAGCGCGGGTTGGGGAAGTTGGTGGTCAAAATCGATAGAAGGATCTGGTCGTGTCGTCACCGAGGACAAACAGGTGCAAAACTTTCGCGCGGTGTTGATTGCTGTCCCTGGCAAAATTCAGGTGCGTCAGGGCGAACGTGAGGGTGTGCAGATTGAAACCGACGACAATATTCAGACTGCGATGGAAACCGTGGTGGAAGGCGAAACCTTGAAAATTCGCATGAAGCAAAAGGACACCTATCCCAAAACGCGACACCTGAATGTGACTATCTATGTCAAACAGATCGATGAGCTTGCATTGGAAAGTTCGGGTAGCGTGCAGAGCGATAAAATTGTCAGCAATGATTTGAAATTGCGGATTGGTGGCTCTGGCGACGTCATCATGAGCGAGTTAAAAGCAGACACTTTAAAGGTGACGATAGGTGGCAGTGGCAGCTTTAGCGCACGTGGCGTAGCGCCACAAATTTCGGCAGCGATTGGCGGCTCTGGCAAACTGGATATGCGCTATTTATCGGCGAAAGATGTGCGCATCAGCATAGGTGGTTCGGGTAAAGTTGATACTTGGGTCAGTGACAACCTGAGTGTCAGTATCGGTGGCTCTGGGAATGTGAATTACTATGGCGATCCGCGCGTTTCCAAATCAATCGGTGGCTCGGGCAGCGTCACGCGTCAGGGTTCTGCGCCTTAATTCACTTATTGAGCAAGCGGTGGTCGTTGCGCTTTCCTCTCCCCCTCTCTATGATGGCGCTTATGCGCCATTTTCCTTTTTCTTTTCCCGATATGTTTTTCTGCGTTGTTGTGCCGCACTTGCGAGGTGGGGCGCGATGAATTTGTGGGAACATTTTTTAGCTGCCTTGCGTTTGTTGGGGCAGGGTGACCCTGAGCTGTGGCAAATCATTGCCGTCTCTATGCGAAGCGCGGTGCTGGCCTTATTGATTGCTAGCGTGCCTGCGATTTTTATGGGATATCACTTGGCTTATCGCCGTTTTATCGGACGTCGTGTGCTGATCTGGTTGTTGCAGGCGAGCTTGTCTTTTCCTACCGTGTTGATCGGTCTCTTATTGTATTTATTGCTGTCACGTCAGGGCGTGCTGGGCGCTTGGCATTGGTTGTTCACCAGTCAGGCATTGGTCTTGGGGCAGGCTTTGATTGCCTTGCCTATGATGACGGCGTTTGTGTTCACTGCAGTGCAGGCAGCTGATCCGCGCATTGCAGAAACCGCCTTGAGTCTAGGCGCGCGCGCTACGCAAGTGATGTGGACAGTGTTGCTGGAGTTGCGCTTTGCCGTGATCGCCGCCTTGATTCATGCTTTTGGGCGGGTGATTTCAGAAGTTGGTTGCGCCATGATGGTGGGCGGGAATATCGCTGGTGCGACGCGCACCATGACTACGGCAATTGCGCTGGAAACCAGCAAAGGTGAATTTGCACAGGGCATGGCATTGGGCATGATGCTCTTGTTATTGGCTTTGTTGATGAATGCGATTTTGATGTTGTTGCAGGGCGAAGCCGGTGAAGTGAATTTGGCGCGGAGGGACGCATAATGCCTAGCTCTCCTGCATTGGTGCAGATTCATCATCTGAAAAAAAGTTTTGATGGCCGTAGTTTGTTGCAGATCTCCGAACGTGAAGTGCAACGCGGGCAAGCCTATGTGCTCACTGGCATGAATGGGGTAGGCAAGTCGGTTTTTTTACGGATATTGGCTGGCTTAGAACAGCCAGATCACTGTCGTTTGCAGTTTGGCGGAGAGATGCATGATCTGCGGCATTTCCCCCGTGTGCTGCGAGAAAATATCGTGTATGTGCATCAGCATCCGGTGATGCTGAGGATGACGGTGGCGCAGAATATTGCGTATGGTTTGCGTTTGCGTGGTGTGAAAGCGGACGAGATACGGACACGGGTAGATGCAGCGATGCAATGGGCGGGTGTGCAGCATTTGCAGGCGCGTTTACCGCAAGGTTTGTCCGGCGGTGAAAAGCAAAGAATCGCTCTGGCCAGAGCAAAGATAGTGGGTGCACCTTTATTGCTGTTAGATGAACCAACGGCGAATCTGGATGGACAAGCACGCGAACAAGTGTTGGCATTGATTCCTGATTTAATAGCCAGCACCCAGGCAGTCGTGATGGCATGCCATGATCGTGATCTCATCCATTTGCCGGGCGTGGTGCATTGGAAGTTGCGGGATGGAGATATAGAAGTACGTTCTGAAGGGAAATGAAAATGTATCAATCGCTAAAAAAATGTCTCGTATTAATTTGTAGTTGGGCGTTTTTTTCTACCCCCGTTTTTGCGCAAGACATCTTGCGTTTGTCGACCACGACCAGCACTGAGAATTCGGGCTTGTTGAAATTTTTATTGCCCGCTTTTGAGGCTGACAGCAAGATCAAAGTGCAGGTGATCGCGGTGGGCAGTGGCAAGGCTTTGGAGCTGGCAAAAAATGGCGATGTCGATGTCGCTCTGGTGCATGCGCGTGAGGCGGAAGATCAGTTTGTCGCGGCGGGTTTTGGTGTGTATCGACATGATGTGATGTTTAATGATTTTGTGCTTGTCGGCCCTGATAATGACCCGGCCGGAGTGCGTCAAGTGAAAGACGTTGTGTCCGGTTTTAAGCGTATCTTTGAACAGAAGGCGACATTTATTTCTCGCGGTGACCGTTCTGGCACCGACATGATGGAGCAAAGTTATTGGAAGAATCTGGGACAAAAGCCTATTGCACCTGCCTATGTGTCTGCGGGTTTGGGGATGGGCGAGGTCTTGAATATGGCAGCGGAAATGCAGGCATATACCTTGAGTGACAGAGCGACTTTTGCTGCGTATAAAAATGGACGCAATGGTCGTATTAAGAGCAGTTTGCAGATTGTGTTGGAGGGCGATGCGCGTATGCGTAATCCTTATGGTGTGATCGCCGTGAATCCGGCGCGTTACCCTGACATTAAATTTGCCAGCGCGAAGAAATTCATAGACTGGCTATGCTCAGATGCAGGGCAGAAAAAGATTGCTGCGTTCAAGGTCGATGGCGCTCAAGTTTTCTTTCCAAATTCCGCACATTAGAAAAGTAAAACGATGAATGATCAGGACAAAGTAGACGATGTAAAGCAGGTGAGCTTGCCGCCTTACGCCGGTATTGCGATGGAGCGGATTTGTCTGGTGCAAAGTGCTCAGCATGTGGAATTCGCATTGACGCAATTGAGTGCGCAAACGGTGCTTGGTTTTGATACCGAGTCGAAGCCGATTTTTAATCGCGGCGAGAATTCGGATGGGCCGCATTTGATACAACTGGCGACACGCTTTGATGTGTTTCTGTTTCCTGTGGTCAGCGAGGCGCAGATCAGCCTCGCTGCACCGGTTTTGAAAACGGTGTTGGAAGCGGCGGAGATTGCGAAAGTCGGCTTTGGTTTGGGTGAGGACAATCGCGCTTTGTTACGCAAGTTGGATATCCAGATTCGTGGCGTGATCGATCTCTCGCGCAGTTTAAGTGAAACCCGTCGCAAGCAATTAGGCGCAAAAGCGGCGGTGGAAAAATATTTTGGGCAACAGCTGCAAAAATCCAAACGCATTTCAACTTCAAATTGGGCAGCGTCCACGCTCAATGATAAACAGTTGAAATACGCTGCAGACGATGCGCATTCTGCGCTCCTGGTATATCTGGCCGCGCAAGGCTTAGGCGTCTGATCTAAGGTGATGATCGGAACTCTTTATCGTTCTGAGAGTCTGAATCCTGTCTTGTCTTTAAGGGAACTCCATGAATTTCAATCAAACTGTGATGAAACTTGCTCTGCAATCGGCTCTGGTGGCGAGCGTCATATGCGCCTCTGCTGCGCATGCCGACGGTCTCAGTGATCTCAAAGGTGCATTAGCCCGTTTGCAGGGGCAAACTCCTTTGAAGGCGGTGGTCGATGCCAAGACTTGGAATCGTCAGGGCGAAGGTAAAGAACTAGAGGAAACCCAAGGCAGCGCGAGTGTCTTGGTGGAAGAGAGTCAACGTGGTTTGCAGGTGCTGTATAGCAAAGAAATGTTAAGCAAACTGGAAGCAGAAGAGCGTTTGAAAGAAAAAGACCAAAAAGCCAAAACGCCGACCTTGGCCGCCTTGGGTGAAGTCAATTCATCGGCGTTGCGTCCCATGATTTCGGCGGCCAGCCATTTATTGCGCAATTTGGAAAAAGCGATTTTCAAAGGCGAGAAGAACGACAGCTTTAATGGCAAACCTGCGCGCGTTTTGAACTTTGAAATCTCCATCGACAAGTTGACCGAAAAAGAGCGCAAGTACATGAAAAAATTTGAGAGCTCTTTTAATGTTTGGATCGCTGAGGATGGCACGCCACTGGCGAGTCGTGCTGCGCAAAAAGTGGAAGGGCGCGCTTTTGTGGTGATTAGTTTTGAAGCGAAGAATGAAGAAGAGTGGGTGTATGGCACGGTCGGTGATCGCCTGATCGCCTTGCGTCGTGAGAGTAAAAATGTGGGCGCGGGCATGGGTGAGCGCGGTGAGAGTAAAACAATCAAAACCTTGCAAGTGCAGAGTTTGTAATGCGTGGTGTGAGTGAGGGGAATCGATGATGAAGAATAAATTGAGTTATGTGATCGTGCTGAGTTTTGCTTGCACAATGGCCTCGTTGAGTACGGCACCGGTGGCATTTGCTGAGGTCGCGGCGAAAAAGCTGATCAGCCACGATGTGTATGCGAATTGGCGCAGTATTCAGCATAGCGTGTTGAGTCGCGACGGTGCGTGGGCGGCGTATGCCTTGGTGGGGCAAGAGTCGGACGGCGAAGTGGTGGTGAAGAATCTGCAAGATGGCCGTGAGTGGCGCTCCGCGCGCGGGCACAACCCTGTGTTTAGTTTTGATGGGCGCTATCTGGCGTTTGCGATTGCACCGACGCGCGCTGAATTGGACAAAGCAAAAAAAGACAAGAAAAAACCGGAAGATGCACCTAAACCCGGCGTTGGCGTGATGGATTTGGCGACGGGCAAAGTGGAAAGCTTGACGCGGGTGAAGCGCTTTAGTTTTCCTGAAGATGGCGGCAATTTGCTGGCGGTGTTGCATGAGCCAGTGAAGTCAGAGACCAAGCCCGCAAAAGAAGCTGCAGTCGATGCAGCAGAATCAGACGATGATCAGCAGGTCGCAACGGCAGATGCGGCGGGCGGCGCAGCGAAGAAAAAAGAAGCAGGAACCGAGTTGATTGTTTGGGATGTGGCGAGCGGCAAGAAACAGAATTTGACTGACGTGGCAGACTTTGTCTGGAATCGTGACGGCAGTGCGTTGGCGTTTGCAGTGTCCATCGTTCCTGTGGCGAAGCCTGAAGTCAATAAAGAACCAACAAAAAAATCAGAGACAGAAGCTAAGGCGGTAGCGAAACCTGAGTTAAAAGAAGCGAGCGCAGAAAATGCTGCTGCTACGGTTGCGAATGCAGTTGATAAAGTAGGTGATAAGTCGGCCAAAGAGGGCGTGTATCTGTGGTCGGCGGCGAATCAACAAGTGCAGACTTTGTTAAGCGGTGCTGGCACCTATAAGCATGTGCGTTTTGACGAGGCGGGGCAACAATTAGCGTTTGTCACCAATCGTGATGAGCAAGCGAAGAAGAAAGCGACGAACGAAAAGAGCAAAACTAAGGACAGCAGTTATGCCGCTTTTGCTGTGTACTTTTGGCGCGCAGGTGAAGCGAATGCGAACCTGATTGTTGATGCGCAGAGCAAGGGCATGCCAGCTTTGTCTGCCCCTAGCGAATATGCGGAACTCGCTTTTAGTCAGGATGGGCAGCGCTTATTTTTGAGTACGGCGGAGATACCCAAACCCGAAGCGAAAGACGCGCCAGAGCCGATGAAAGTCGATCTCTGGCATTGGAAAGATCCCGAGCTGCAGTCGGTGCAAAAGGTCAATGCGGAGAAGGATAAGCAACGCAGTTTTCGCGCTGTCGTGCATTTGAATGAAATGAAGTTTGTGCAGTTGGCCCATAAAAATATGCCGCAGATTGTGGTCAATGACAATGCACAAATTGCGATGGGCATCAGTAGCCAGCCTTATCGTCATTTGATGTCCTGGGATAGCTTGTATTACGACACGTATGCGGTGAATTTGCAGAACGGGCAAGCCAAGATGCTGATAGAAAAAGCGCTGTTTATGCCCAGCTTGTCGCCGCAAGGGAAATTCATTTTGCATTTTGATGAGAAGCGTAGCCAGTGGATGGCATATGCAACTGATGATGGCAAAAAACTGGATTTGACCAGTCAGATCAAAACGCAATTTGAAGACCGTAGTCGCGATATTCCTAGTCCAAAAAATGCTTATGGCGTGGCGGGCTGGACCGAGAATGATGCAAGTGTGGTGCTATACGATCAGTTTGATTTGTGGGAAGTGAATCTCGCGACGCGAGCTGCGCGTAATCTCAGCTCTGGTTATGGACGAAAAAATCAAGTCGAATTGCGCTATGTCTATTTGGGTGATACGCGCCGTGCCGCTGCCAACAAGGCGTTGCCATCGGATCAGGCTTGGATTTTATCTGCTGACCATGAGGTGAAGCACGATAGCGGCTATATGGAACTCGACGTCAAGGCGGGCACCGCGCCCAAGGCTCTCATCTATGGCGCAAAAATGATCACGGGCTTGAGCAAGGCAAAAAATAGCGATCGTGTTTTATTTACCCAGCAGAGCTTTACCGAGTTTCCTGATGTGTGGACGGCAAGCTTGAACGATTTGAGTTCGGCGCAAAAAATCAGCGCAGCCAATCCGCAACAGGCAAACTACAATTGGGGCACGCAAGAGTTGATCGACTATGTCAGCGCCGACGGGAAAAAATTGAAAGCGCTGTTGGCGAAACCAGAGAATTTTGATCCTAAAAAGAAGTATCCGATGATGGTCTATATCTACGAAAAGATGACCGACAATTTGCATCGCTATGTGCCGCCAGCACCTGCGCAAAACATCAATATCACGCGCTATGTCAGCAATGGCTACATCGTGCTGCGTCCCGACATCGTGTATGAAACTGGCTATCCGGGTAAGAGTGCGATGAACACGGTGTTGCCAGCGATCAAAAAAGTGCTGGCGCAAGGCTATGTTGATCCTGCGAAAGTGGGAATACAAGGTCATAGTTGGGGGGCATATCAGATCAATTATCTGATCAGTCATAGCAATATGTTTCGTGCGGCAGAAGCGGGCGCATCGATGGCAAATATGATTAGTGGCTATGGTGGCATACGCTGGGGTGCAGGAGTCAGCCGCGCCTTCCAATACGAGCGCGGGCAAAGCCGCATCGGCGGCACGCCTTGGGATAGCAAAGACAAGTACGTGGAAAATTCGCCTATTTTTTCTATCGACAAAGTGAAGACGCCTTACCTCACCGTTCACAACGATGACGACGATGCAGTGCCGTGGTATCAGGCTATCGAGTTTTTCTCAGCCTTGCGCCGTTTAAATAAGGAAGCCTATTGGTTCAACTACAACGGAGAAAAACACGGCTTGCGTGAGCGCGATCACATCAAACATTTCACCGTTCACATGGGTGAGTTTTTTGACCATTACTTGCTGGATAAACCGCGTCCTGAGTGGATGGATAAGCCGGTGCCGTATTTGGAACGTGGGAAGCGCGATGTGATGGGTTTGTTTAAGCCAGTCATCACAAAAACAGACTAGGACTTGCGCAAAACAGACGCTGGCGCGCGTTTGCAACTTCTGTGTTCCCTTGCTGGGCGCGATAGCACAAGCGTGTGCTATCTGCTACGTGGGCAAGCAGCATGCTGCTTGAATTCCCTACTGCGCCCTCGCCGTACAGTTTTCGCACCTACCCATGAATTTGCATGAGTCGGTGCGAAGTGATCGCAAATGCCCGGTGACTAGGTAAACTCAATTTCCCATTGTTTTGTATCAAAACGCAGATTCGTATGGAAATTCTGGGCTCAATGCCGCTCATACCGGTGATCGCAACTTGGGCAATTGCTTGCTGCTTCTATCGTCCAATACACGTGAGTGAGCGTTTGAGATCCGTCGTTGTTGTGGCGCATGTAGTAAGAGCTGCGGCCAATTTTTGACTGCGATATCAGTTGCCCCCAGCTTGATGGGTCGTCCGAGATGTCGATGCTTGCTGAATGTGCGGCGGAGGCCGAGGCGGCTGATGCCGAGACAGCGGCAAAAGGTGCCGAAGCTGCAGAAGCGCCTGCATCTGCAAATGGCAATGACGCAGCAGAGGCGGCCGCATGGGCACGAGGCAGCGAGGCTGCCGATGCCGCAGCTTCCGCGACTGGCATTGACGCAGATGACGCGGCGATAGTGCCAAAGGAAGTGTTAAATGAATCGAGATGAGCATAGATGAGCTTTAACTGATCGAAGTCGTGCTTGTTTGGTTTAGTGCTGAGTGTGCTGGTCGCATTGGCACCTGTGTTTGAGAAATAGTCCATACAAGTATTCAAAGAGCTGCCATCGGTTGATTGGTGATCGAGGCCAAAGGTATGTGCGACTTCCTGGCACATCACATGTTCGCGTTCGTTGGGGTTGTTGTAGGTGGCGGTATTGAAGTAGGTGTCGTTCATTTTTGCCGTACCTTGCGTGATGTGATCAGCGCCGGTCAAATTGATCGAGGCCAGACCCAGCCAACCATTATTGCCATAGGTACTATTGCAAACTTGCGTGGTTCCCGCGACCATAGAACAACGCTTATTCGACGTGCCTGCGATCACAGAAGTGAGGAGCGGCGTGTTCCCGGAATTCCAGTCACTGGATGCTTGTGATAAATGGGCTTTCCATGTGGCGCTGCTTAAGTTATCACCTAGACGCAAAGTGAATGGGGAAGTCGTGCGTGCCCAGTGATAATTGCCCCAGGAGTGATTGGCATTCGCTGATTCTGTGATGGCGATATAGGCACCGCCTAGTGCAAGTACGACTGCGAGAGACCGAACTATTTTCTTCTGATTCATGATGCGCCCTTGAGTGAGGTTGATTGGAGGAAACCTTTACGCCAGCTATCGATGCATTACAGAAATATTTGGAAGCGGAAATGCAGTGGTGAGTCGAACTACCGTCTTGGAAGAGTAGTTTTCAACTTAGGAAAGTCAAGGTGATATGTGTTGGGAGTGCGCAGCCAGTGGTGAGGGTACAACAAGATTGCCAAGCGGCACTAGATTGAGTGCCGCGCCCGACGATTTTCCTTAGTTTTAGCTCTGTAAAATCCGCAGAGGGGAAGCCAGCAGAGGATCGCCGCTATTGGCAAAATGCCAGATAATGCCGACAAGAAATCCCAGCGTGAGCAGATACCAGATCGTTGAAAATACTTGCCCATAGCGATTGAGTGGCAAGAGCTGGCTAAATTGACGGCTGCGCCATTCCAGTGCGATTTCTATGCCGCCGATCAACATGACAAATGCCAGAAAACTCAAATGCAGGCTAAAGCATGTGTAGATGCCTAAACTGGTTGCGATACCGACGATGATCACCCCTAGTCGGTCATCAATCGAGAAACAAATACTCTTTAAAATATGACCGCCATCCAAGGGTAAGATGGGAATGAGATTGATCAGATTAAGCAGAGCATTGAAGTTAGCGAGAGCAGCGAAGAACATGTGGTCCGTCATGCTATAAACCAGCCATAAGACCAGCGACAGGATGAGTCCAAAGCTCGGGCCCATAATCGCGATCACCACGTCTTGCCAGCGTGTGTTTATTTTGTCGTCGGAGAGCGCCATGCCGCCAAAGAAGGGAATCAAATAAATGCCCTTGGTGCGTAGCCCGAAATAACGCATTGCTCTGAGATGGCCATATTCATGCACGACCAGACAAACAATTAATGCCACAGCGAAGTGGAATGAAAGTAGCCAGCTATAAGCAGCGAGCGTGGCGCCTGCTAAGGCAATTTTGATGAATTTGGCACTTTGCAAAAGCTTAAGCCCAATCGCGACAAAGCCAACGGTGTGCGCACCACCGCCTGATTTGGCGCTTGGCGCGCTGGGGCTGGGCACTTGCGATTCTATTTCTTGCGTAGTGCGCTTGCCTTCACTAATCAGCTTTTCATTGACGAATAATTGAAAGCCTAGCGCAAATTCTTGCCACTGCAAGTCAAGTTCTAAGCGAACCTGCAGCAATTGTGTTGGCTGTTCGCTGTCGTCCGGTGCTGCCCCGGGCGGTTTGAATTGTAGGCTAAATGCGTGAGTAAAATGTGTGACCGGTGTTGTGCTGGCGGGGTGCTCTGAGACGACGTGTCCATCCCAGGTCAGTTGCTGCCATCCGGCCAGTGAGCCACGCAGACGCAAAGGTCTGCCGAGGCAATCGATATGTAAGAGTTCCAAAGTTTTGTCCTGAAATGCTTGAGGATGTGCGCATTGTAGCAAACTGGGTTTTTATGAAGGCGACTTATTTGATTGCTTGATTAAAGATTAGCGTTTATAAAGAGTGTTTTGTTGTTGGGTCTTTTTTCAGAGGGAGTGTCGGCGATGGTGATGATGGTCAGCATGAAAAGAATTTTCTGGTCTTTAATTTTTTTGTGCTTTGCTATTGGTACGGCACACGCGCAGCAAGTGCCGATTATTCCTTTGCCGCAAAGTGTGCAACTGCAGAGCGGACATTTTGAATTGAACGCAGGCACACGCATTTTTGCGATGGACGCCGGGGCGCAAGACAATGCACGTATATTGCAACAGTCGGTGCAGTTGGCCCTGGGTTTGAAACTTCCTTTGGTATTAGGCGCGCCCGACGCGCGGGCTAAGAACCTCATCGTATTTGCCGATGCGCCTAAGAGCGAAGTGGCAACGAATCGGGAAGCCTATCGCTTACACATTTCGCCGCAACGTATTCTGTTTGAGGGCAGTGCGACCGCTCAGTTTTATGCGGTGCAAAGTTTCTTGCAGCTGCTCCCATCAAAAAAATCAACAGCGCTGAAATTGGCCGCACTGCAGATCGACGACACCCCTCGATTTGCTTGGCGCGGGCTGCATCTTGATGTGGGACGGCATATGTCGTCGGTGGCGTTTATTAAAAAGCTGCTCGACCAGATGGCGCAGTTGAAGATGAATACTTTTCATTGGCATCTGACCGAAGATCAAGGCTGGCGTATTGAAATTAAACGTTATCCCAAGCTGACACAAATCGGCGCTTATCGCAAAGAGACCATGAAGGGAAAGCAGTTTAATCCTACCGTGGGCGACGGTGTGGCGTATGGCGGCTTTTATACGCAAGAGCAAATTAAAGAAGTCATCGCTTACGCAGCACAACGTCACATCATGGTGGTGCCAGAAATCGAACTACCCGGACATTCGCAAGCGGCGTTGGCGGCCTATCCCGAGTTGGCATGTACGCCGGGACCATTTGAGGTGGCGACGACCTGGGGCGTGTTTGAAGATATCTATTGCCCAAGCGAAGCGACCTTTCAATTTTTGGAAAATGTCTTGACCGAGGTAATGGACTTGTTCCCCGCACCCTATGTTCACATCGGCGGTGATGAAGCGCCCAAGACACGTTGGAAAGCGAGTGCAGTGGCGCAAGAAGTCATGCGACGCGAAGGATTAAAAAACGAAGAAGAATTGCAGAGTTATTTTATTCGTCGTGTCGAGAAAATGATCAATAGCAAAGGCAAGCGCTTAATCGGTTGGGATGAAATTTTGGAAGGCGGTTTGGCACCGGACGCCACCGTGATGTCTTGGCGCGGTGAAGAAGGCGGCATCGCGGCCGCGAAGCAAGGTCATGATGTGATTATGTCGCCAACAGCGTGGTGTTATTTCGATGCCGGGCAGGGCGCGAAAGAGCAGGAAATGTGGCAGCTCGAAGGCAATATCACTTTAGAGAAGGTGTATTCCTATGATCCTTCGCCAAAAGAATTAAGCCGTGAACAGCGGCACTTTATTCGCGGTGTGCAGGCGAATGTATGGACCGAATATTTGCCCACGCCAGAGAAAATTGAATACATGGTTTTCCCACGATTATTGGCGATGGCCGAAGTCGCTTGGAGCGTACAGTCGCAGCGAGACTTTGCACAGTTTGAACAACGATTGAGCCCGCACTATGCACGCCTTAGTCGGCAAGGGATTGCCTATCGCATTCCGCGACCTGTTGGATTGGACGATGTAAAGAGCAAGGCTGGTATGCTAACGCTCACATTGCAGGCTCCCGTTGAAGGAAGTCAGCTATTTGTGAGCGTGGATGGTAGTGAACCGGATACTAGGAAATCAGCCTACAAAAAACCGATGAAGTTGAAATTGGTGCGCGGCAAAAACATGGTTGTTAAGGTGTTGACCGTGCTGGCTGATGGGCGTCACAGTGCTGTGCAACAAGCAATTTTTTCCGGAGTGAAGAAGTGAGTGTATGTCTGACATGCTGCAGATAAATCTGGGTTTGCATGCAGCATGTAAGGGCATTGTTTGTGACATTCTTGCACCGTGCATTTCCTGAGAACTGTGCTAGGATGAAAAACACTTCTCGGAGATAACACGATGTCAGAAATGATCAAAAATACGTGGGAACTGGGTGAATCTGATAGCGGGCGTTTTCGCTTGCTAGTCGATAGCATCGCTGATTATGCGATCATCATGCTAGATGTCAATGGCCGGATTTGTAGCTGGAATCTCGGTGCATCGCATATTAAGGGGTATACAAAAGAAGAAGTCTTAGGTAAGCACTTTTCAATTTTTTACACTGAAGAAGCCATTAATGAAGACTTGCCGACACAGCAATTAGAACGTGCCGCGGCGCTTGGACGTTTTGAGGACGAAGGCTGGCGCAGGCGTAAAGATGGCTCGCAATTTTGGGCGGATATTGTGATTACCGCCTTACTCAATCCCGATGGCTCTCTGCAGGGATATACCAAAATCATCAAAGACATGACAGAGCGCAAGCGACTGGAAGAGCGCTTTCGTCGCGTCGTTGAGTCTGCGCCTAACGCGATGGTGATGATAGGTCAGCGCGGTGAGATTGAAATGGTCAACGCGCAAGCTGAAAATCTATTTGGTTACTGCCGCAGTGAAATGCTGGGGCAAAAGATAGAAATTTTAGTGCCCGATCGCTTTCGTCACGGGCATCCAGAACAAAGGAAAATGTTCTTAAGTAATCCACAGTCGCGTCCTATGGGCGCGGGTCGTGATTTGTTTGGACGGCGTAAAGACGGCAGTGAATTTCCTGTGGAAATAGGGCTCAACCCCATCGAGACGGAAGAAGGTGTCAAAGTGCTGTCGTCGATAGTCGATATTTCTGAGCGTAAGCGTTTGGAAGCGCGTTTCCGGCGAGTCGTAGAATCGGCACCGAATGCGATGGTGATGATCAATGATGGTGGACGCATAGAAATGGTCAATACCCAAGCCGAAAGATTATTTGGCTACAGCCGCGGAGAGATGCTGGGGCAAATGGTGGAAATGCTGGTGCCCGAGCGTTTCCGTCATGCGCATCCGGGGCAGCGCAAGATGTTCTTCGGCGATCTGCAATCGCGTCCTATGGGGGCAGGCAGAGATTTATTTGGGCGCCGCAAGAATGGTAGTGAATTTCCTGTGGAGATAGGCTTAAATCCGATTGAGACCGAAGAGGGAATGATGGTGTTGTCTGCGATTGTCGATATCTCTGATCGCAAGCAAAAGGAAGAGCGCATACAAGAAGCCTTGCGCGAAAAAGACTTGCTGTTGGGGGAGATACATCATCGTGTAAAAAATAATTTGCAAGTCGTGCATAGTTTGCTGAGCTTGCAATCGTCTATGATTAACGATGCTGCGGTACGAGGCATGCTGACCGATAGTCAAAATCGGATACAGTCAATGGCGCTGATTCATCAAACCTTGTATCAGTCGAATAATTTCGCACGGGTTTATTTCACAGAATTTTTGGAAGCCCTGGTTCCGACTTTGGTGAATTCCTATCGTGAAGTGAATAAAAATATTCAGGTGAATATTGACGCTGGTTCGGTGTATTTGTCGATGAATTCTGCGATTCCCTGCGGCTTGCTGATTAATGAATTGATTACCAATGCATTTAAGCACGCCTTTGTTGACCGAGCACAGGGTGAGATTTCAGTAACGCTAGTGGTGGCAGGGAAAGGTCAACTTGCGTTGACCGTGAGTGATAACGGCATCGGCTTGCCAGAAGAGATTGATGTCAGTAACACAGAAACTTTGGGTTTGCGGCTGGTGAGTTTGTTGTCGCAGCAATTAGAGGGCGAGCTGTCAATACACAGAAAGAATCCAACCCGGTTTTCCCTGGTGTTTCCTCAGGCAGATATATAAGTTTAGCGCACTGTTTTTTTGAATGGTGGAGGCAATATGCAATCTCGTGTTTTAATCGTCGAAGATGAAAGTATCGTTGCACTTGATCTCCAGCGGCGCTTGATTCGGCTTGGCTACGAAGTTCCTCGTGTGACTGCATCGCATGATCAGACACTCAAGGCAGTTGCCGAGACTGAGCCTAATATTGTGCTCATGGATATCAACATTTCTGGTGATATTGATGGCATCGATACCGCGAAAAAGATTGACCTTCCGGTCATTTTTTTAACTGCCTATTCCGAAGAAAAGACCTTGCAGCGCGCTAAAGAGAGTAAGCCTTATGGTTATCTGGTGAAACCATTTTCTGAGCGAGAATTGCATGCCACCATACAGATGGCTTTAGAAAGACACGAGGTTGAAACGCGGCTGCGTGATCGTGAAATCAGTCTGGCGCATACATGTGAACAACTAGAGCAGGGTAAGCGTGCATTGGAGGTAAAGTCTAATGAATTGCACGTGCAAAAACAGCGCTTTGAGCTTACTTTAAACTCCATCGGTGACGGAGTGATCACGACTGACACCGTGGGAAATGTCACTTATCTTAATCCGGTTGCGGAACAGAAAACTGGCTGGAAAATGGCGGATGCGCTTGGTATGCCGATTTCTCAGGTGATGGTGCTGGTTGATGAAGAAACCAGGCAGAGTGCTGTCTCTCCGGTTGAAGCGGCTATGCGTACCGGGCAAGTGGCTGGCATGATGCACAATAGCGCTCTGAAGAGTCAGCGCGGCGAATTGTTTTCGATCGAAGATTCAACCTCGCCTATGTGTGATCATGAAGAAAACTTTGTTGGTTCAGTCATCGTTTTTCACGATGTAACCGACACGCGCCGTTTGGCAGATGAGATGACGTATCAGGCGACGCATGATGCTCTGACCGATCTGGTGAACCGGCGCGAATTTGAAAAGCGCCTGGAAAAAGCCTTGCAAAACCCGGTGCAAGGCGAACATCAGCATGCGCTCGCTTATCTCGATCTGGATCAATTTAAAATCGTCAATGATACTTGCGGACATCATGCGGGCGATGAATTGCTAAGGCAGATTACCAGTTTATTGCGTCTGGCATTGAGGTCGAACGATACGCTGGCGCGCCTCGGAGGTGATGAATTTGGTGTCTTGCTAGAGTCTTGTCCACCGCATATTGCACAGAATATCGCGGAAAAATTAAAGAGCGTGATTGCAGCTTATCACTTTAACTGGCAAGGCAAAGTCTTTCCAGTGATGGCGAGTATAGGCCTGGTGTATTTTGGCGAAAGCGAATCGCCACATCGTACCGTCAGTGAGTTATTGCGCGTCGCAGATTCCGCTTGTTATGCAGCAAAAGATTTGGGTCGTAACCGGATTTATGTGGTCAAAGCAGATGATGAGGCTTTGAGCAGGCGACACGGCGAACTCAATTGGTATACGAAAATCTACCGCGCTCTGGAGCAAAATCACTTTCAACTGTACGCGCAAAAAATTGTCTCGCTAAAGGAAGAAAATTCTTATCACGAACATGTGGAAATTCTACTCAGATTGGTTAGTGATGATGGGAAAATAGTGCCGCCCATGGCCTTCATGCCCGCTGCCGAGCGCTATGGTTTGATGCTTGAAATTGATAAGTGGGTGATACATTCGGCATTTGCTTATATCGCGGAGCAAGAACACAGGGAGCAATCCTTGTTTGCAATTAATTTGTCGGGAAGTAGTTTGAACGACGAGCATATGCAGTCATTTATCCTCGAACAAATGGCGTTGAGTCAGGTGCCTGCTCAGTGTATTTGTTTTGAAATTACCGAGGCTGTCGCGATTGCAAACCTGATGAAGGCGCGTGCCATGATGGTGGCACTCAAAAATAAGGGATGTCGATTTGCTCTTGATGACTTTGGCAGTGGCATGTCTTCGTTTGCTTACCTTAAGCATTTACCCGTTGACTATCTGAAGATAGACGGCTGCTTTGTCAAGGATATGGAGTGTGAT
>JACQDW010000184.1 GCA_016200845.1 Burkholderiales bacterium
AAGCTTAGATCGTATTGGTGATTTTTGGTTCAGTTGTTCAGGTGTCTTAAATATGGAGAGCCAGATTGCCGTGTTTGATGTGTTCATCGAAACGAGTATCTAATGATGTGGTTTAATAAAATCAATTTTTAAGTGTTTGCGAGCTGGCTGAGTAATCAAAGCAGTGAACTTGGTAATCTTTGCGTTCAAAGAACCGGATGAACGCCCTTCACATATAACTCTTTCCACCAACACCATCGACGAATACGATTTGATTTGCCATGAGGGTCTTTTCTAAAACTCGGTGCGTACTGGCTCAAGCCAAGCTATGAACAGCAAAAAGACGTTCAGCGATATTTTTCTCTGCAGTCTTGAGGTCATAGCTTGCCTGCAAATTGAGCCAATAGTGAGTTGTCTGTTCAAATGCTTTTGCGAAGAGTAAGGCCAGCTCTGCTGTCACTGGGCGGGTGCCTTTGACTATATGAGAAATGCGCATGGGCGAGACGCCGATGGTACGGGCGAACAAGGCTTGCGAGATATTGAGTTCTTCGAGCATTTCAGCGAGATATTCACCAGGGTGTATCGGCTCTAATCCGTTATAAATCATACGAAACTCTCTTAGTTGCGTCACTCCCCACGCCGATTGTTGGCTTCTTATTTTTCCTCAACTTCGCGCGTTGTAAATTCTATCCCACCTATTTTGCTCGCAATGAAGTTATAGAGAATCGCGCCTACGAAAGTGACGACAAAGCCGCAGAGTCCATAGACGATGGGCATGGCAATTAGAAATCTGCGTGGGGCTTCGTGGAGTGGGGAAAATAGCATTGATACTTCCATGAAGATCAAAAAAGGAAGCGATATCGCAAAATACAAGATGGCAAATATTTTTGCGATGTGTATTGGACTGATGTGGGTGATTTGATGCTTCATTTTGATCTTCCGTTTTGACCCTACGTGCGGAACCGATGTTTCGTTGAGGGTGTTCTTTTAACAAAATGTGAAGATACCTGACTACATAGTGAAATGCAATTAGTTTCAAACTGCGTGGTCGAGTGATCGCAAGATTTAATGAGATTTCGTGCTGACTTCGTGTCCGTCTATTGGATCAAAGAACTCAAATATTTTACCTCCCGCCGCGCCAGCTCTTCTCTAAAATTGGGCGAGCGCGGATTCATAAAACCGTGATGTGTTCCTGCGATGATGGAACACTCAACATGGACATGTGTGATGTTGGCGACGATGTCAGCAGGTTGGAACGAGGCTTCGTGTTCAGCGAAGACGACTTTTGTTTGGCAGCGTGGGATGCGGTGTTGGTGGTCTCTGATACGTGAGCCGTAGTAGAGGTGTGCGCGGCTTTGTGGGTGGCATTGTTCGCTGGCGGTGTATAGCCAGAGCGCAGTCGCACCAACGCTAAATCCTATGAGGATGGTGGGGGCGTTGCCTGCTTCATTGGCGATTTGTTGCTGGTATTTTTCCATGCCGTGATCGGCTTGAAACGCGGCGACTGCTTCTTGTTCGTTGTCGTAAGGCGAGCCGTCGCCGTGCCACGGTGAGAGGAACGTGACTTCGTTGCCGAAGTCTTGGAACAAGGCGCGTAGTTGTTGGTTGACGCCGTGGATGTCGGTTGCGATGATGATTTTCATGGCGGTCGGTTTAAAACTTGCGCACCTCACCCTTGGCTATCTTTGCCGTAGCCGCCTCAAACTCCAGGAAGCGTTGATCTAATTGACGCTGCTGCTTGGTTTTGTCTTGTTCGCTTAAAAAGGAATAACGAATGCTGTTATACACCGTCTTTTTGAGTGTGTCGTAAGGGGGGTGGTAGCGGCTGGCGAAGAGGAAGTATTCGTGGCTGAGGTTGTTGCGGGAGACGCCCATGTCGTCGCTGGAGATGACTATGGGGACACCGCTGCGCATATACACGAGGATGGGGTGTGCTTGGCCTTTGACGCCGAGGATGATGTCGTTGCTGCTGAGGTTGATTTCTACGGCGATATTGCGCTCTTTCATGGTGGCTAGCAGTTGATCTGCTTTCGCCTCGTGCATGATGTCCACGCCATGCCCGATACGCGCCGCGCCTGCGATGGTGACGGCGCTGTGGATGTGGTTTTGTAGCTGTTCTGGTGAGACCAGGCCTAGGGTTAATTCACCAGCATGCATGGCGAGCCGCACGCGCGGAAAGTGCTGCTTGAGGTAGGCGAACATCTGCATGTGCAGGGCGTAGTCGCGTAAGGCAACGACGTCGTTCTCGGCTTTTAAGATGTTGACGCCGACGATGATGGGATGGTCTTGGCTGGCTGAAAACGCGGCAAATAAACTAGAAAATACTTTGGACGGTGCGCTGTTGCGCGAGACGTAGGTTTGTACTTTGATTTGGAAATCGTTATCGTCGATGCCTGCGACATCTTTGCTGATTTCTTCCATGTAGTCGGCGATTTTTTTCTGCGCGGACGCATCTTGCGCTAAGAAGTCTGCGAATTCTTTGAAGGCGGCGTGCATGGATGCGACGCTGGCATCTTGAGGCAAGGCATCGATGGTGGCAGAAAATTGTGGATGATCAGTGCTTGGTGCGCCTTTGAGCATGGTTTCTAGATATTGTTGATTCTCGGCTTTGGCGCGTTCTTTTAATAACTTGAGGCCTTGATTGGTGTTGAATTTTGAAATCGGGGCGAAGTAGCCGAAGGTGTTAAAGAAGTGCTGATCGGGTGCAACTGGTGCGGTGAGATGATGTTCGTAGTCGAGCATGGACCAGGTGGCGAGCAGGGCGCGATAAAACGTGTTGTCTTGCCGCACGGCGTCCACTTTGATACAGGATTTGTTGGTGTCGTTGATGAATTGTGGGCGAGTTTCGATGCGAAATTTTTCTTGTTTTTGTTGTGCGTCGTTTTCGCGATAGATGCAATAGCCTTGTTGCGCGACCCAGTCGAGATAGTGCTCGGCGTAGATGGCACCAGTGTAGTGATGGTGGATGTCACCTCCTTTGGGGAGCATGGTCATCAACATGGTTAACTCAGAGAGGCGCTGCTGTTTGACTAGCTTGGTGTAGTAGTTGCTGGTGGCTTGTCGGTTTTGTTGTGCAGTGTCGGCGGTGGCGGAGTGTGTGAGGAGTGCAAAGCTGATGAGGAAAAATGTGGAGATGATTTTTTTCATGGTTTGCTTTCTTGATGATGTGCCCATTTTATTTCAATCAATTCAGTAGGGCGGGTGCAACCCGCGTTGTGCAGGTGCTTGATGTCGCGGCGGCGCGGGTTGCACCCGCCCTACAAAATTGTGTACTTGCGAATTTCACGGCCAAATCTTCTTCAATAACTCCGCCAACTGTACACCTGCGCTGGCGATTTGTTTGCGTGTGATTGCTGTGCTATTTTCGACGTAATTTGTTGGCAATTGCCCGTACCAGATAGTGTATTCTACGCCCTTGCGGGTGGTCATTTTTACTTTGTCGATGATCGTGATGTCGGCATAGGCGAGCTTGGCTGTGCTCAGGCTTTGGTTGGCCCATTGTTCTGGCCAGGTGATGGCGTCTCCTGTGATTGTGGATTTTTCTGGTAGCTCCGTCATCAATTTGCTGCTAAATTCTGTCACCGTGTTTAGCTTCAAATCACGCATCAATTTCTCGACTACCGTCACATCCCAGAACAAATGCAGAGGCTTGCCCAGGCGTGACTTGTTGTCTGCTTGCACCTGCTCGCGATTGAAAGTCTCGACGTCACGGGCAGTCCAGGTGGCTTTGTCTTCGATGTGGAGATTGTTGCCGCCTAGCAGATCAAAAATGGAGATGCCATCGACTTGCTGTTGTGTGCTTGGTGTGACGAATTGGTTGTCGCTGTTGATGTAAGCTGCGCCCACGTGCAAGGGTTGGTGAATGTCGCCGACCAGATGGGCGATCATTAGGAGAGCTTGTCTGGGCGTGAATCGATGCGGGTTGGTCGCCTCGGTGTCATTGCCCTGCAAGACCGCAATCGCTTGTTGCAGAGTGCGCACGATATCGTGGTCTGTGCTGCCGACTGCGCCTGCTGCATACGCGCTGCTTTGCACTGGCAGATTGATGTAGTGATAGCCAGCGTGTTTGGGGTTTTGTAGTGTGAATGCGGTCATTTCTGAAGTTGGCTCGCCGCAAAAACGTCCCTTGGCGCAGTCGGCCCAAATCGAAATTGACTCTAAGCTTTCACCCGGTAATAGGAGTGCTTTGACGCGCTCTTCAGCTTTCGTGCCGACTAATAAGCGGTCTGCGATGGCACCGACGGTTTTGTGGCCTTCGTCGCCTAATGCTTGTGCATTCAATGCGCCAAGGACGCAGCATAAGGAGAGTAGCAATTGGGTGAGTTTCATTTTTATTTTTCCGTTTTTAATGGATGCGCTTGACGCGTCCGGCCGCCTGATTGCTGCCAGCAGGAACGCCAGATTGTTCGCGTGCTTTTAAAAAGCTGATCAACACGTCGAGATCTTTGATGCCCGTGTCGATGATGTTTTTCCCTTGCATGAACATGGGCACACGATCACCGCCGCCAGCAAGAAAATTATTAGCGACGATGCGATATTCTGTGTTGTCGTCTAAGTTGACGTCGTTGAGTTTGACGCTTTCTGCAATCACGCGCTGACCGCGTGGACGATTTTTGTCCCAGGTATAAGTAAAGCCTTCCGAGATTTGCAGAATATTTCTGCCATCGGGGCTTTCATCATCCAGCCATGTTTGTTGTTCTAACAGCGTGCGTATCTCTGCACCCGTCAGACTCATCAAAACTAAGGTGTTGGCAAAGGGCAGGACGGTGGAGGTGTGACCATAGGTGGTGATGTTGTCCGCTGCGCTTTCCAGATTGCCGCGTATGCCTTTGGAATTCATGAAGGCGATTTGCGCGCCCAGATGTTTGACTGCCGCCAGTTGCGCATCGGCGATCAGATTGCCCAGTGGCGATTCTCCAGCTTCATTGAGTTTGCGGCTGATCACTGGCACTGCTAGACGTGCAATTGCTTGAGCAATTTTAGCGCGGCTTGCATCACGCGCTTTCACGACGATCTGTGATAAAGCTTCTGGTGCCGCTGCGCTCGATGGCAACATCACGGTATTGCGCGCGTCCACTGCGGTCACTTCGTGGCTAACACCATCCACAGTCAAGGTGAGGCGTGTTAATAAGTGGCCGTAGTTTTGTGCTTGCGTGACGGTGCGGCCTTCTACCTTGCAGTGATATCCGGTGTGGCTGTGGCCGCTGACGATGAGTTTGATCTGCGGGTCGAGGCGCTTAACGATATCGACGATGGGGCCTTTGAGTGAAGTGCATTCAGGCTGGTCAAATGCTTCGCTGACGCTGCCACCTTCGTGGATCAAGACGACAAATACCTTGACACCTTGTGCTTTGAGCTGGGGAATGGTGCGATTGATGGCGTCTGCCTCATCAATAAATTCCAAGCCTTGCACATGTTGGCTTGCCACCAGTGTCGGCACACCGCGTACGACGGCACCAATCAAACCGACTTTGACGCCTTTCACTTGCGCGATGTGATAAGCGGGAAAGAAGGGCAGGCCACTAGCTTTGTCGATGACATTCGCGGCGATGTAAGAAAATTTTGCACCGGTAAAAGTGCCATTGTATTGGCAGGCTTTTTCAGGCTGAGGTGAATCACAACCGCCATGTTGTTGGCGCTTGAGTTCTTGCAGGCCACGGTCGAATTCATGATTGCCCAAGGCGCTGGCACGCATGCCGAGCTGGCTTAGAGCATCGAGTGTGGGCTCGTCGCCAAATAAGGCGGAAATGCTGGGGCTAGCACCGATGAGATCACCGCCACCGACGAATAATAATTCAGGATCTTCTTGCCGCCACGCTTGCAATTGCGCGCCTATGTTCTCGATGCCTGCGCCTGTGGTCGTCACCGGTGCTGGTGCGCCTGCTGATTGATAGCTGAATTTCTCTGCTTCTAAATGCCCATGAAAATCATTGATGGCAACTAGGTTGAGGGTGATGGGTTTGCTGGGGAGCGTGGTGCAGGCGAGGAGCGAGCTAGCGAGGGCGACGCACAATACAGGTTTGAAAAAAATCGATTTGAATGAAGTTGAAATTGTCATGGCATGCTAAAGAGTGATGTTTGTCAATCGATCGTGATCATGATGGGTGTCAGATTCAAACGTGCATCGAGAAGTTCCGCTATTCGTCTTGCAACCAACCCATTTGAACTGCAATGTCAATTTGTTCGCAGACATAATTCCACAACTGCGGCGCGAGATTCATCAGATATTTATTTCTAGCGATGACTTGAGACTTTTTGACGCTATGTCGTGCCCAACTGTCGCCTTGGTTTCTCATGTTCTGCAGCAGTGGAAGTATTCTATCCATCGCTTTTGCAAATCGCGCATCGGCTGTTTTGGCTTCTTCAAATTCCATCCACAATGCTTTCACTTGCTGGAACTGTGCATCGGGCAATAGACCAAATAAGCGATTCGCCGCCTGCATTTCTTTGGCTTCTTGTTCGTCTAGTTTTGTTTGTTCTGCGAACGCAAAGGTGTCGCCTGCGTCGATTTCGACGATATCATGAATCAACAGCATCTTGGTGACTCTGGAAATATCGACAGACTCTTCGGCATAGTCGTGGAGGATGTGCGCGGTCAAACTGATGTGCCAACTGTGTTCAGCACTATTTTCACGTCGATTGCCATCCGACTGAACCAGCGCCTGGCGATAGACAGCTTTGAGGCGATCTAGCTCCCAAATAAAATTTAATTGCTGCGTGAGTTGGTGCATGTATGTTCCATTTGGATGCGATACTCATCTGATGAAAAATAAAAATGGCTGGTGTCGGCACCAGCCATCTTATTTAAGCATTCACTAGGAAATGAATGCTGAATACTGGTTAAAACTCATAACGCATTGTTGCCTGAACTGCCCATTGTGATTCGCCTTTGACTTGTCTGGTAATTAAATCAGAAGCCTTGTCTTTGACATTGTAAATATAGCGTCCTTGTGCATCCAGGCCGGCGAAGTTGACAAAATCGCGTGACTGTCCCCCGGAATTTTGGAACGCGACTTCGTTAATTCTGCCCCATTTTTTGTTCAACATATTGCTGAAATTGAGGAAATCAAGGACAAAAACTGCCTTGTGTTTCTTGGAAAATCCCGGCATTTCTTGACTAATACGCATATCGATGCTGTTGCTCCATGGAGAGAAGCTGCCATTGCGCTTGACTACACCGCCGGCGGCATTCACCAATTCAGGATGAGCGTTGACGATAGCCCAGAAACGATCTTCGTTGACGTGGCTGGTAGCAGTGTCATTCTTGAACACTACCTCACCAGAACCTGGCGCTTTAGGGATATACATCAAGTCGTTGCCAGAAATTGCATCGCCATTGAGGTCGTTGGAAAAGTTCCAGCTATATGGTTTACCACTACGTGCTTCAAAAAAGGCGCCTAGCGTTGTCTTGTAAGTGCCAAAGAAAGTTTTTTGCCAAGTCAAACTTCCATTAATACGGTCTTTGACCAAAGAGGTCGAATTCGCTGCAACTTGTTCGTTTGGATTAAAAGAAGACCGACTCGACCAGTTGGAACTTGATGTTGATGAAGTTAATGGGCTGACTTCAGTCGCATCGGTGTAGGTGTAGGCCAGTGACCAGCCGAAACCTTTTTTACTTGGCTGACTTAAGGAAATCGTTGCAAGGTTGCCACCACCTCCATTCGTTCTACTTGCCGCAAAGACGTTATTGAAACTAGGGTTATTCAGTGCACGTGATCGTAAGCCTGTGCAAGCTGGGGTATTGCTAATAACGCCACCGTTAGCAGTCCAGCAAGCGGTATTGTAAGCTTGGTTTGTATAGAACAACTGACGGCCATCAGTACCTGTCTTGGTTGGAGCTCCAAGGTTTAAATGCTCGTAGAAAATGCCATCTTTGGTTTTTGTTCGCAAATATTCAATGCCAAAAACTAGGCCGCCAAATGGTAGTTCATGGTCGAAAGCCAGATTGGCTTTCCAAACGGATGGCTGAGTTAATCCATCGCGTAAGAAATCGACGTTAGCTGCAGGCGTGGCGCCAGCGAAACTTGTTGGTTGCGTCAATGGGTCAGCACTGAAGATGCCACCGGCGACAGGACAGGCTGGGAAGCCTAATGTGCCACAACCAACGATGCGGGTTGCCACCCCAGGGTTTGAGAAAGGGTTGGACATCCAGACAGATGCTGCAGCGCCTTCAAACAGTCCAACACCGCCGCGTACTTGCATAGGGCGGGCACTGTCAAAGGTGTAATTGAATCCCACCCTTGGCTGAACTAGACTTTGCCCATCGATAGTGTGGGTGTTGTCCATCCCAAAGCCACCCGACTGTCTGGTGTTGGTGGCAACATTTCCGGCCACCATAGGTGCAGCGGCAGCCGTATTGGCTAAAGGCCGGTCACCAACGCTTGATGCATCAAGCCGTACTCCGTACATCACTGTCAAGTTGCTGTTAAATTTGACGGTATTTTGAACAAATGCGCCATAATTTGCCAGACTAAATTTGGCAATAGCATTGCTAAGTGAGCCGCCGGCCACTGGGACTTGTACCTGGTAGCTAGACGGACGGCCACGGCTGAAGTTTTCCAGTACGGCCGCTTCGACTTGAGCTGCGGTAGCGCTGGAACAGGTGATTGGGCCAAAGCTATAGGTATACGTCGCCGTGCTATTAGTGCAATTAAAAGTGTAATTACCCTTAATATTTTGCAAGAAGGCATTGTAGATTTCGTTGTTACTATAGTCCGCACCGAACTTGATGTCGTTGTTGCCGAGTAACCAGTTACCACCCAAATACGCGTCCTTAGTCTTTGTGCCGAGTACGTTTAAATGCCGGCTTTGCTCGGTACCAAAATTGAGGAAACGGCTAGATGTTGAAAGCGTACTTGGTGCTCCGCTTGGCAAGGCGCCAGTGAATTGCAAACCCATCGCAGGAAGATTGGCATTGTTGGTGGGAACGCTATCATATTTGCGTGACGAGACTTTCATTTCAGTTGAAAAAGTCGGCGTCCAATCAGCAAACCACTGTGCCACTGCCGTATCGATGGTCTTCCCTTGTGTGTACCATAAGGAATTGAGCGACAACGAGGTCGCATTAATATTTGGAAACTGCGGTTCACGCTGTTCGGTTCTGGCTAGGCGCATGCTGGCACGATGATTGTCATTGATATTCCAGTCCAGCTTGATCAAGGCATCTCTAACGTTGAGTTTGGTGCCAGAAGGCGTGTTAAAACTGCCGATATCGATTCCATATTTATCCTTCGCAACACTCTGTGCGCCAGCGATGGCAGCAGTAGAAATACCCACATTGGTCAGGCTGCTGCCGACTGGGCCAAACCCAGGTGCATTACGTGTACTGTTAAGCTCTTCAAGACTAGCAAAGAAAAATAACTTATCGGATATTAAGGGGCCGCCGAAGGTAATACCCTTAGTGTCGTCCTTGAATGTTGGCGCGTCGAAGTATGTATCTGTGGTTGAGTTATAGCGTTGACCAACCAGCCTATCATCACGCTTGACATAGTAGACACTACCTT
The DNA here is from genome assembly GCA_016200845.1 of Burkholderiales bacterium. Classification (GTDB taxonomy): domain Bacteria; phylum Pseudomonadota; class Gammaproteobacteria; order Burkholderiales; family Burkholderiaceae_D; genus Undibacterium. Next base: position 9,483 of record JACQDW010000184.1, read on the forward strand.
TGAACTCATTCGTGCCAGATTTAGTCACCGCATTGATATTCGCACCGGTGTAGCCTTTTTGTGTCACGTCATAATTTGAGACGTTGA
>JACQDW010000180.1 GCA_016200845.1 Burkholderiales bacterium
AATATGCTCCCATAAGCGTATTCTCTCAAACGTGTAAGCCCCTGTAGATTGTTTCTACGGGGGCTTAGTGTTTTTCAGGACTAGCTCACATAGATATCTGCAATACGACCGCTGGCAATCCCAAGCGATAACAGCAGGACGCAGATTTATCTAAGTGAGATTACACAGATGAGTGAGATTTTTGAATTAAAGGAATTGAGCGAACGCAGATTTGCTGTCGCTAAGGAAATGGCAAACCTTGTCGAAGCGTGTGCTAAAGACAATAAGACGTTGAATCAGGAAGATCGTAACACGTTCGACGCTTACGACACTGAAATCAATGAACTCGATAACAAGATTGAAACTAAAAAGCGTGAAATTCGTGCCAGCCAAGTAACGGAATCTAAGCCTGCTGAAAGCCTCTACACAGACAAGCCAGTAGTGAGCAATCGTGGGCATAACTTCACGAAAGAGGAAAAGGGCAAAGCCCTTGCAGGCTGGTTATTCCACGGGACAGAATCAGCCAAGCGTGAATACTCTGCTGCTGCCGTTAAGTGCGGCATGAACCTGGAAGCTAAACAACTCTGTTTGGACTTTGGTAACGCAAGGTTAGGACAGACGTTTGGCACAGATCATCAGGAAGTAGGCACAGCCTCATTCGGCGGTGACTTAGTCGAGGTCGAATTGATGAATGCTATCCAAAAAGGCATGACTGCCTATGGCAAAATTCGCAATGTTTGCCGTGTGTTGCCGACAAGCAAGGGGCATCAGCTTGATATCCCTGTAATTGATGACAATGGTAACGTAGGTGAAGAATTGGCGGAGGGTGGACAGGTTGCGGTCTTGACGGCTGAATTCGATAAGGTAAGCCTTAACGCTTACAAAGTCGGAAGCAACGTCATTACTAGTCGAGAATTGCTGGAAGACAGCATTTTGGATTTGCCGCAGTTCCTGGGTGACTTGCTGTCAGAGCGTTTAAGCAGGAAGCAGGAAGCATACTATGCAACAGGCGACGGCAGCGGCAGACCGCACGGTATTCTCAACGCTGCTAACGTTGGCAAGCAGACAGCTCATTACCTAAAGATTTCATTTAATGAGTTGATTGACTGGCACCACAGCGTTAACCCTGCATATCGTGACAAGCCAGGTGCGGCATACATGATTCACGATAGTGTGTTGAAGCTGATGCGTCAGATGGTTGACGGTGATGATCGCCCCATCTTGATTCCTACGCTTTCCACAGGACTGGCTGAAGCCCCACGAGATAGCTTTATGTCTAAGCCTGTGTATACAAACAATAGCTTTAACGCTGTTGCTAGTAACGCTGTTGTAGGTGCCTTCGGTGACTGGTCTAGCTTCTGGGTACGTGACGTTAACCAGATGTATTTCCAGCGTAACGATTACCTGTATGCGGAAACGGATGAAATTGGATTCTTTGTATTCCTCCGTACAGATAGCGAATTGGTTTGTGCCTCTAGCGTAGACCCAATTACAACCTTAAAGATGGCTTCAGGTACATAACTGTACGGAAAATAGCACTCGTGCTAAGTAATAGGAATACCCTCGCAGCAATGCGGGGGTTTTCTTTTGCGCCTCACTAAATACGTCATGCAACCTATGACTTACCGAATGAGCAGATCAGACACGCTGCCCCTTTCTCTTGAAGCAGTGAAACGGCATTTGAGCATTAGCCATTTCTTTGATGATGAACGCCTGAAACTGTTGACGTGGACAGCTATAGATTTCATCGAAAATGAATGCAATGTGGCTATCTGTAATTCCGTCTGGCAGCAATCAACGCCCAACCTGGGGACTACCTGCCAGCCTTACACGGGACGTTATCACAGCAGAAACAACGGTATCAGGCTTTTGCATTATCCCGTGTTAACGCTGGATCATTGCTATTACTGGGATAGCGATAACAACCCACAGGAATTCAACACTGATAATCTGATTCTGTTGCACGATTACCGTTATCCGTCTTTTGTCCAGTTGAAATACGGAGCAACACAGCCCGTTGCGTTTAATCGTCCTGATAGTTTTACATTGGAATATTCCGTCGGTTACGGGGAAGCAGAGATAACGGTTACAGGTGATGAAGGCACCACAGTAACCAGTAGCCTGCCAGCAGGACTGCAACACGCTGTAATGATGTTGGTATCAGAATTGAACGAGAACAGAGAAAGCAGCGTGACTGGGAGTATTCAGGCTGCAACGCAGATTGGATTAAACCGATTGCTCGCCCCTTACAAAATGGAAGGCTGGCAATAATGAGAGCGGGACAGCTAAGGCATTTCATTACCTTTGAGAGGCAGGCAGACGATGCAGGCGACTTAGGCAACGCTGATGGTTGCTGGATTCCTGTCTATCAAAACGTTCCTGCGAGCATCATCACATTACAGGGGCGAGAAGCAGAACAAGCCCATCAGGTTGCAGCCTTTGCAACCCACACCATTAAATGCCGATGGCTTCCCGACATCACCGAAGATATGCAAATCAGATTCGAGTGTCGGACGTTCGGTATCGGCAGCATTCAAACAGGTGATAAGACAATGGATAACAGACAGCTAGGTTTAACGCTGTTGGTTAGTGAGAAGAAATGAGTAATCCATTTATATTCGGTGATAAAGAGTTAATCGCAAAACTGCAAAACCTGCGAAAGAGTGAACTAAAGAAAGCGATACGCAAGGCTACACGGGAAGTCTGCAAAAAGATACAGGGGAAAGCTAAGTCAGCCATGCCTACAGTAACGGGCAACAGCAAGAGGCAGCTACGAGTTAGAAGCCTTAAACGCAGCAGGAAGTACACAGGGACACGAGTAACTATCGGTGAAGACAACGGCAAGTTTTATTGGAGTTTCGTGGAGTGGGGACACCGTGTAGGGAAGCGTACAGGAAGCAATGCCCATCGTCGTGGGGCTGCAAACCGTGGGGTAAACGCAGAACGCAGATTTATACCTGGACGATGGATACTGAAACAGGTTGCAGACAGCAACGCTGATGCAGCCCTTCACGAGTGTATCGACCTGATAGGGGCAGAAGTGATGAAAGCCATGACTAAGGGGGCATAGTGCTACACAAGAGTTTGAGAGATTTCCTGATTGACAATGAAGTAATCCCGAATGCGAGCAAACGGGGCAAGATCGAATACGGCAAGATCGTACAGGACACAGAAACGCCGTTTATCTGGTATCAACGGAGCAGCCACAATCAGGACGTGAACATTAACGGGCGAATGCTGTTAGCTACCACAGAGTTTGACGTTGAAGTAGTCCATACCGATCCGATGGAAACTCAAACGCTAGCCGACAGCATCAGGACGCTATTACACGGGTATCAGGGGGCAATGGGCGATGACACGGTCTTAGCCATGTTTGTAACCGATCAATCAGACGATTACGAAAACTTCAACGTGATGACTGATGATGGCTTTTACATCGTGGCATTTAAGGTACAGATTCAGACCTGAAAAATTCTGATTGTTAGCCCCTACATAAGGGCATGGCACTAGAAAAGATTCCCTCATACGGCAATAAGCTTCACGTCAGTACAGACGGGGGCAGCAACTACACGGAAGTAGCAGCCTTAATTGGCGACGGTTTTAGCAATGACGGCGTAACCCGTGATGAGGCAGACACTACCCTGTTTGCCGACAACTGGAAAACTAATCTTCCCACACAGGCAGACCCTGGAACGCTTGATTTTGAGTGTGCCTATGATCCGAACGATACGGAAACAGGCGGGCATTTACTGTCTAGCCTGTTTGGCAGTGCAACCGTATGCCTGTGGAAATTTGAATTCATTGATTCTTCTACGGAAGTCATGGAAGGCTGGATTAAATCAATGTCCCGTGAATTCAAAATTGGAAATCTCGTAAACCGTAAAGTGCAGGTCAGATTAACGGGCGATCCTGGCTTCACCACAACGTAATTGAATGCTGCAACCTAAGACTACAAACGTTGAATATGAGGGACAATCCCTGACTATCAGGGAATTGTACGCCTCTGAATTCCGTGAAGTCCGAGCATTGCCTACGCCAGAGGATCAAAACGATTACCTGATTAACAAGTGTGTAACCTTGCACGGTAAGCCACTTGATCTTGCAACGCTTTCTTTCTCTGCCTACCTGTTTCTAGTTCAGCAGGTCAGTAATTTCATCCTGCCAGACGACGCTAAAAAAAACGGTTAACAGGCTATGACTTGTTCCTGATGCGTCTCGCAGCCTTTCTAGGTTGTTTGCATCCCGATTATCTCTTGCCACAGCTAACGCTATCGCAGTTAGAAGACTGGCAGGAATTCTATGATCGGGTAGGTTTCGGACCAGATCGTAACGACGTGTCCTTTGCACTGGTCTGTCAGTCCATGACGGGACACAAACACCTGACAGACTTTATGCCGTGGTATGAACCTGATGCCACAGTCAGGACTGATGAAGAAATTATGAACGCCTATAAAGCATCATTGGCAGCCCGCAAACAGATCAGGACACAGCCCCTAGACAAGAAAGCTATTCGCAACCGTAAATAACGCATGGCTACAGTGCAGAACATGGACGTTGTCCTACGGGGCAAGACGGGCGACTTAGACAAAAAGCTTAAAGAGTCAGAGGGCAAGATCGCCCAATTCTCTGGCAAGATCGGCGGGCTGCTTAGTGGCAAGGCTGTTGCGGGCTGGACGGCATTAGCAGGCTTTGGGGGTGCTGCGTTAACGGCTGCTGCGAGCGTACACGCTGTAACAGAGCAGATCGAACAAGTGAGCCAAGTAGTAGACGCCTCTAACCGTATTGGAATCGGGACAGAGGCGTTAATGGGCTTTCAATACGCTGCCCAAATGAGCGGTATGGAAGCAGGCGAAATGTCTGCTGCATTGCAGAAGATGGGCGTTAACGTTTCTAAAGCAGCAATGGGAACGGGCAAGGCAAAAAAATCCCTGAAAGAATTGGGCATTGATGCAAAAGCCTTTAACGAGCTATCGCCCGAAGAACAATTCAAGCAATTAGCTGATTCTTTGGAAAAGGTTGAGAACCCCGCAGACCGTGCCAGACACGCTATAGCGATTTTCGGAAATGCAAAAATCCTGAATGCGATTGAAGGCGGATCAGCGGCGTTAGATGAATTTCGTGAGAAAGCAGATCGGTTAGGATTAACGTTAGATGACAAGACGGCCGCCGCTGTGGAATCGGCAGGTGACGCTATTGATACTGCGGGACTTAGTTTCACTGGCATAGCCCGTACCATCACGGGATCACTTGCTCCAGCTATCGAGTCAGCAGCCAACATGATAACGAGCGTAGTCGAAAGCGTTACGGGATGGATCAGAGAGAATAAAGATGAAATAGACACGTTCGTTGCTTTCGTGGCAGCCTGTTTAGAGAACTCTGGCGTAGTGTGGGAAATTTGGAAAGACACAGTAGCGTTACAACTCGTAGGCTTCTGTGAAGACGTTGCCCATGCGTTTACGGAAGTCCTGCCAGAGTTGTTTGATGTAGAAATCGAGTTTCTAAAAGATTTCTTTGAGAAGATGGCGAAGAATGCTGCACTAGGAGCAGCGGCAGTTGCGGTAGCAATCGCAACGGGCAGTACGGACGCATTCAATAATGTGAAATGGGAAGGGTTAACAGATAGTTTCAATGATGCGTGGTTTAGGATTCAGGAAGCGTTGCCCCGTAAGGTTAGCGACACTGAAAAGATATTGCAGGAAGACCTAGCCAAGCAATTCGGCATTCTGTTTGATGCTACAGAACGGATTAAAAAACGGGATTTGAGTAAGCCTAAAGAGAAACCCAAAGGCGAACCAGACGACACAGAGAAAGACAAGAAAGTAAAAGGCACTGCACAGCTAGGATTAGCTGAACGTGGTTCAAAGGAAGCTTATGAGGCAATCGCCAAAATCACCAATAAAGAGTTAGAGATAGAGCAGGACATTGCAGACAACACGAAAGACACAAACGTAAAGTTAGATAAGATTCTCGATAGGTTAGACGATATCGAGCAGGAAACGGAGTAATTTGGCAGCAACACTGATGGGCGAAACGCCCGACAGCCCTGCATTGAATTCGCAAACGAATGTTAAGCAGAGCTACACACGCACGTTTTTGGTTAAGACTGGTATTAATGACGGACCAAACACAGCCCGTGATTGTGCAGGCGTCCCGATCCGATGGGAAAGTTACGCCTTCGGTTCTGAATTGTCTGCGTTCTGTTGGGTTGTCGATTATTCAACTACGCCTGTGGCGACAGTATCAGCAGGAACAGAACGCCTATGGCATGTAGGCGTCAAATATGAAACGCCCGATCCTGGGGAGGATGCTCAAGACTCGCAGACACGTGAAAATCCCATGTTGGAATTGCCCACAGCTAGCGGGGGCTGGGATACAAAATCCGTCCCGATGCAAGGCAATTTCGGTGATGATGATGCGTGGCACGCATGGACCAATTCAGCAGGGGAAGTTTATCCCCATCCTCCCGAGAAAGACACGTCTTCAATCACGCTGTCCATCACGATTAACAAACCGATTACATTTAACATCCTCGGGCAGCAAATGGCATATCGTGATAAGGTTAACAGCGATATATTTTGGGGACAGGCAGCAGGCACCTGTAAGGTGAAATCAATCACCTGGGAATGCAATGAGCTACGCATTGAAAACAGCAGTCCATTTCCCTACCTGCGAGTCAAATACGATTTCCAATTCTGTGATGAGGAATCAGAAGCAGGACAGATTAAATGGGATTTGCAGCTACTTGACTTTGGAACGTACTACATTCAGCCAGAGGAAGGGTTTACACCTGAAAAGAAAATCGCATTTAAGACAGACGATGGACACAGAACGACAGGGCTTTTAGCGGGAAACGGTCAGAAGCTTCCTGATGATACTCCACCGATCTATTTACCTCCTGTAGCTCGTTACAGAAGTGTTGCTTTTGCCACGTTAGGACTGCCACAGAGCCCTGTGCAGTGTAAAACGTTCCCACGCCTCTAAATAAGGCATGGCAAATGAACTGAAAATCAACCTATCGGCAACGCTTCAAAACGGGAATTTTAATGAACAGTGGCGACAGGGTATCACAAGCGTAGATCAGAATACTGTAGGAGCAGCAGGGGGCGTACAGACTGCTGAAGAAACAGCAGCAGACCTAGACTACGGAAACCTTACGGCTGCTGATGTAGGTTTCCTTTTTCTGGCGAATTGTGACGACGTTAACAGCGTAGACGTAGGCATAGAAGTATCAGCCAGTTTCTACCCTCTGGCACGGTTAAAGCCTGCTGAACAAGCGATGCTGCGAGTCACGCCTAATGTGCAAATCCAACTACAGGCAGTCACAAATACGGCTGATGTTTCCTACCTTTTACTGCGGGACTAAATGAAATTTCTTTCTGCTGACCAACGTAAACGGCTGTTGGCAATGCTGCGGGCGTATGAAGCAGGGCTGCAACAGATAAAAGCTAACGCCCAATTCAGCAACGATACGCCCATTCCGTTCTATTGGGTATTGATGACAGAAACTCTAGGACCGTTTGACGGATCAACCCCCGGATCAGGTCAAGGGCACATCATAAACATTAACGCTGATGGCGATATTGAAGATTCAGAATTGCCTGAAACAGTTTATAACTTCAATGATTCCGTTGTCATGGCTAACGCTGTCCTGCCTTGTTTGCGTGAAGCACAGAGCGGAAAGCTTTGCAGCATTAACTACACGACACAGGTTGAGGGGAAATTAACGGAAGCTTTGGAGCAATTCGGGACAGCAACGTTTGAAGTCTACATCGGTGAAGGGGGAGCATGGCACGCAACAGGCTATCAGTTAACGGGGAAAGATAGAGCGGGCTGGCACGGTTCAACAGGCGTTTATTGCAAGGCTGTGTACCTGAATCGGGAATGGCGTTTTGACGTTATCGGTTGCAGTGAGGACACGTAATAATGGCAAGAGTAAAAGACTGTGATTGCCAGTGTGCTGTACCTCCGCCTCCTCCACCGTGCGTAGATTGTTCGTCGGGATACAACATTGTGTTTACAGAGCATCCCGAATGGTATGAGTATGCCCTGATGCTGTGTAACATTAACAACGTTCGGGACGATGTTTTCAACGTGTCATTAAACGGTACTGGATTCGGAACGATTCCTGAATTAGGCGTTAACGCCTGTGGTGGTCGTATGTGGGCAACTAACCCGATCATTAAAGCACAGATTGACGAATGGGCAGGAGACCCGTGTATTCCTGGGAGTGGTTCAGAACCTGTTAACTGTTGCTTCGATAATGCCTTTCCCATTATTCCTGTGCCTAAAACTCCGTTCCTGCAAGAGAATTGGGTTGTGCAAATGGACAACGTTGTAAATAACCATTCGGGTAATTTCGGAGGCGTGTATATTTGGAAGCTTCGCAGAATGCGGGACTTAGACGGGGAAATCATTCCTCCTGACCCGTGTTTGTATTTGTGGACTACGACATATTCAGGTAGTTCGGGCAGCAACATTACGATTGATTTCGCAGCCCGTGAATCAGTCCCTAGAATTCAGGTGTTGGTGCCATGACGTGTGAAAAATGCAAAGTCGAAATGGAGTTGCATCAGGGGAGTGTGTGGCACTGTCCTAAGTGTTGCCATTTCGTATTGATTGAGCCACAGCCTAAAACTAAATTGCGGGACACGGGACGCAGAAAGCCCTGTGCCGATTGCAGGAAGAATAAACCACGTGCAACAAAAGGTAATCAACGCTGATTTACATGGGCTAGGTGACGCCTGTATGACGGCATGGATATCAAATAGCTGTCCCGCCGTTGTCCATTACGCCACAGGACAGCATAAAGAATTGTTGGAACTATTCGGGCAGACGGTTGTTACCAGACAACACGGGATGAAAGACCCATTTGACCCTGATGAATACGAACAGCCTTTTATCTCGCCCCTCCTGCTGCGAGCGAAACGGCTAGGCATGGAAATCAGGGAATTCAAAAGACCGGAATTCGAGATTTCTCCTGCTGCCGTTCAGTTTGCAGATCAGCAGGCGAACGATAAAACAATCATGCTCTTTCCTCTCGCATCCCGTTTAGAAAGAATCTGGTCGATGGCTTATTGGATTGACTTATCTGAACTGTTGCTTAATGCAGGCTTTCAGGTCATGACCTGTTTGCCGTCAGACCGTTCGTTAGGAGAGGATTTTAGAGGGAAGAAAATGATCGGCATGGGCTGGCATTTCCTCGCAGCCTTGATGCTGCGTAGTCGCATGGTGGTTTGTGGCTGCACCGGTCCTGCACACGTTGCGGGGAATCTGAATGTTCCGTGCCTGTGTTTATCTGGTCCTACAGCCAGAGGTGCGATTTACGACCACGTTCCCAGCGTTCGGCAGATATCGGGGCAGATCGGCTGTGAGGGATGCTTTTTTCAGGCTGCACAGGGCTTTCGTCCTGCCTGTTTCCACGGCTGCCGTTCTCTGAATAGCCTGATGCCAGAGACGGTCTACGACAGAATTTTGCAGAACCTGGCTTGACACCTGGGGGATTTCGTGTACCCATGACCTGGGGTTAGTTTTGTTTCCTCTAGCCCCACAGGTGCAACGTGAAGTTTACGGGACGTGATTTTGCGTGGTTGGTTGTCGTGTTGTCGATCCTCGCAGTAGGCTTTAAGTCAGGCAGGATGTTGCAGGACGAAATAAGGCAGGGCTTCAAGAGCATGCGGGACAATTTCAACCGTGTTGTTTCGACGGAAAATTTCGAGAATTAAACCCGTTCAGAAAGGCAGAGAAAGTCATGGCGAAAAAAGCAGCAGTTGCAACCGTTGGAAAATCAGAAGCCTGTCGCCTGGGATGGGCAGCGTTGGGGGCGGACGCTCCAGGAACAAAGGTTGCCGAATGGGTTAAAGAGCATCACAAGTTAGACGTTCCCTCTGCCACAGTCAGCAACATGAAAAAGAAAGTTTTCGAGACAGAATCAGGGAAGAAACGGGGGAGAAAACCCGGCAGTCATGCTCCCAATAAAGCCCCTGTGGCGACGGGCGATAATCTCGCAGCCGATCTTGTTCGTTCGCTCGTGGCTGGAGGCGACTTTGAGAAAGCCGGCAAGATCATTGACGCCCTGAAATAGTCGCCGCAGTCCTGCTGAAAAGACGGTTGCACCTCGCAGCCGTCTTTTTTTGTTTTCAGGACGCAATAGGACGCCCGTAGACGCATCGGGCGGGACAGGTGCGGGACTTTGTACGTCTGCGATTGCAGGACGGCAGAGAGGCAGCAGGCTTGCTGGCTTTTGAATAGCTATATCAGCTTATTGTATCAGCTACGGGCAACTACGGGATATTTCGGGGATATTTACAGGCTGTCAAGAGGCTGATATATGCAAATATCCAAAATATGCGAAATTCTAAAGCATTGAAATCTCAGGACTTAGGGGATATTCTGCTGATATATTCCCGCAGGCTGGAAAGCCTGACCTACGTTCAATTCAGTGCACCATCTCGCCTGCCCGTGCGTGGGGCTCGCGATGGCCATAGAAGCTGAACAGGACGGGGACCAGATTGAAGAACAGCAGCGTACCGACCATG
>JACQDW010000006.1 GCA_016200845.1 Burkholderiales bacterium
AGGCGACGAACGATGAGTAATATTTGTTTTTGTTGGGCTTCCACCTCGGAGAGGCGAACGGGGCCTTTGGACTCGAGGTCTTCGCGCATCATCTCGGCAGCGCGTTGCGACATGTTTTTGAAAATCTTTTCGCGCATATCGACGTTCGCTCCCTTGAGGGCAACAATCAAGGAATCGCTTTGTACTTCGCGCAGTAAGAGTTGAATGCCACGATCATCAATCTCCATGATGTTATCGAAGACGAACATTTCATCCATAATTTTTTCTGCCATATCGCCATCGTACTTGCGCAGATTTTCCATGATCGACGCTTCGTTTTCACCACTCATGAAGTTCAATATTTCAGCAGCAGCACGAACTCCACCGATGGATTTTTTCTTCAGGCTCTCATTGCCAGTTAATAGTTTAGTGAGGACGTCGTTGAGTTCGCGTAAAGCAGTTGGTTGAATACCGTCCAAGGTAGCGATGCGTAACACCGCATCATTACGCAAACGCTCACTAAAATGATTCAGAATCTCGCTAGCCTGATCGCTCTCCAGATGCACTAAAATGGTGGCGATAATTTGCGGATGTTCATTTTTGATGAGTTCGGCGACCGATGCCGAATCCATCCATTTTAGACTCTCAATACCGCTGGCGTCTTTTCCTCCAAGAATTCGATTTAGCAATGAAGACGCTTTATCATCGCCCAAAGCTTTGGTCAGTACATTGCGTATGTATTCGTCCGAATCGAGCCCGACTGAGGAGCTCAGATCCGCCTCAGCTTTAAATTCTTCTAGCACCTTTGCGATGTTTTCATGGGGAATGGCGCCTATGGTCGCCATGGCTGCACCAATTTTTTGCACCTCGCGTGGTCCGAGATGCTTCATCACGCCAGCAGCTGCGTCTTCGCCAAGCGCCAGCATCAATGTGGCCGCTTTTTGTATGCCTTCATCACTCATTGCTCACCCATGCTTTGATAACGTTAGCGACAATTTTGGGATCACTTGCCGCCAGTTGTTTAGCCATATCTAAGTTAATTTCGTAGGTGGAAAGTTGCTTGTGACCGTGTTGATTAGTTTGGTCGCTGAGCTCAACAACTGAACCATCTTCGTTAAATTCCTCGGTGCTAGCAGCTGCAATTTCTTCTTCATGCTGCTTTTGTTCACGTTCTTTTTCTAGTTTAAGCTGCTCAGGATCTTTACCAGTTAGTTTATTGAGCGTTGGTTTGAGGTACCCAAAGAAAAGGTAGAGTAACACCAAGGCGCCAACAAGGTACTTACCAAATTCTTTGACCGTGTGTAAGACGTCTGCCTGCTTCCACAAAGGGATGTCCTCAGCAGTGATTTTCTCTGGCATTGCGAAAGGGCTGTTGACGACATTGAGCGTGTCGCCACGCTCTTTGTTATAGCCCATCGCTTCTTTCACCAAATCAGTGATTTGATTTTTTTCAATATCAGTTAAGGGACGAGAACTGATCTTGCCCGATTTGTCGGTCTCGTTTTTGTAGTTGACAACCACAGCAACTGATAAACGCTTTAAGCCACCCATTGCTTGCTGTGTATAACGTATGGTTTTATCGACTTCAAAATTAGTGGTCGAGTCTTTCTGAGTCAGGCCGTTTGCAGCTGCAGTGTTATTGCCCGCAGGATTATTGGTGGCATTGGTGGTGAGGGGAGCGGTGGCGGGTGCCGGTGGTTGATTGCTCAGTGCACCGGGCACGCCACTGGCGACGGTCGATTTGTTATAGCTCTCATTGGTTTGCTGGCTGCGTATCGTGATTGCTTCGGGCGGTGTGTTGGGGCGATAAGTTTCCGCCGCTTGTTCGCTGCGTGAAAAGTCGATATCCGCAGTCGCTTCTGCTCTGACGTTTTGTGCGCCGACGATAGGAGAAATAATCGACTCGATTTTTTTGACGACGCCTGTCTGATACTCCTGAACGTACTTCAATTGCGAAGGATCGAGATTGTTGTTTGCCACTTGCTTACTGGGGTCGGACAAGAGATTGCCGTTTTGATCGACGATAGTGACATTCTTGGCAGATAGCTCGGGTATGCTACTAGCGACCAAATGGACGATAGCGCTGACTTGCTGTTGATCGAGAATACGGCTGGGATAGAGGTTGAGTAAAACCGATGCCGTGGGCTTTTGTTGTTCGCGTACGAAAACCGAGGCTTTGGGAATGGCGAGATGCACGCGGGCAGTTTGGACTGCCGAAACCGCTTGTATCGAGCGTGCTAATTCTCCTTCGAGCGCGCGTTGAAAATTGACTTGCTCCAAAAACTGAGAAATACCCAGTTTTTGATTTTCCATTAATTCAAAACCGACATTGCCTCCTTTAGGTAAGCCTTGCGCCGCTAATTTCAGGCGAGCGTCATGCACTTGGTCGGAGGGGACGAGAATGGCGCTACCACCGTCAGAATACTTGTAGGGGATATTGAGTTGCTGCAAAGATGCGACGATGGCGCCGCCGTCACGGTCATTGAAGTTGGAGAACAGAACGCGATAGTCCGGTGACTGGCTCCACATCCAGACTCCTGCCATGATGGCGATCGTCAGTGCCGCTCCGACCATTAAGATCAGGTTGCGCACAGCTGGCGTTTGCGGCAGTCCGAAGGGGCCGGTTGGCGCATTTTCCAGTGTTAATTCATCAGCCATGATGGAGTCTCGCTTTAAACCTAGAAACGGCAGTTGACCGCTTCAAAGTTGAATTAAGTGTTTTATTTATCGAAAGATGCATCGGTTAATACATTTCACCTTTTTGGTGAGAGCGCTACAGGTTCAATTGCACACTTTTCCGCGTCTCTGGACTGCGTTGTTCCTCCTATCAACGTGGAGGTTGCGTCGTCGTCACGCCTTGCCAGAAACGCGGAAAAATTGCCTTCTCATGCTTACGGCGACGCGCCAGGCTGATAAGCTTACACCGTATTAGAGAGATAAATAGGAGGCTCAAGTGAGTATCGCTGGAATTGATAAGAGTCAGATTGATGCAATGGTGGCTCAATTGAAGCTTGCTGCGGCGCGTATGGATGGAGCCGTCGTTAATCCTTTACAAGCACCGTCAGCCGGAACGCCTAAACTTGATTTTGCGGAAGCTTTAAAAAATTCGTTAGATCAGGTTAATGCGGTGCAAACTCAATCCCAAACTCTGGGTAAGAAGTTTGCAATGGGGGAGGATAATGTGCAATTGTCCGATGTGATGATTTCTATGCAGAAGGCAAATATCGCGTTTCAGACTACGGTTCAAGTCAGAAACAAGCTGGTGTCTGCCTATCACGATATTATGAATATGCAGATTTAAGCTCTAATATGCGCTAACTAATGCCCGTCATTTTTGCATTGCGCTCACGTTCTAGTTTCATGATGTAGCGCTGTACTGAAGTGAGATCCCGGCTCGTTAAATTAAAAAACGCACAACCGACGCGGCGCGTGGTTTTGCCGTTTAAGAGTATCAGTTCTTGTGAGTTACGAACTTGCAGGCCGAGTTCAATCGCTTCTACGCCCGGTAAATCGATCACGCAATTGGCGTAATTTTTACCAACGCTTAGCTCTAATATATGCTGATCATCCAGTAGTGCGATGCCACCACAGCTGATGTCAACTAAGGAAAATTTGTATTCTTTATTGGTGTCGTCCACGCTGATAGGGACATGACATTTGACTGGTTTCGATACGGGCGTGTTGATGCGATAGTTTTCCCGTCTTTGTAAGCGAATCAGATTCGCTGGAACCGGCATCTGTAGCGCGGGTCTGTTTTCAAATTGGATGCGTTGCACACGAGAAGATGAAAATTGTATGCTGATGCGATCAAGTAAGCCGTCAAAAAAAACAGAAGAAGCTTCGATGATGCGTTGATTAGCCTGTGTGTCGGGCGCGCTATCGATGATCAATAAATTGTTGACGTCGTCTACATGCAATACTGAGGTGATAAAGACTTCGCTGCCACCATTGATCATCATGCTGATGAGTTGATTTTTCTCTTTGAAACCTTTGAGTAAGGCCAGAATTTCTCTGCGGGATTCCACTTGGTAGGGGCTTTGATTTTCAGTGCCTAGAGAAGGAATATTTGCTTGCATAGCCTGAACACGGAATAGTTATGGTTGTCTGGGTGTCGTTTGCTTTTGTCGCGCGACTTCGCTCTCGATATGGTATAGCCAAGCGAGTAGTTCCGCAACAATTGTATAGAGTGCAGGTGGAATGTGTTCATCCAGATCCACACGCATTAATAATCCAAGCAATTCTTTGGATTGATGAATGAAAATGCCGTGCTCATTGGCACGGGCAATAATTTCTTCGGCAATCAGACCCTTACCTTTGGCAACCACGCGCGGTGCCACATCGGTGTCTTTATAGCGCAGAACCACAGCACTGTTTGTTGGATGGTCAGGGGAGCTCATGATAGGCACTGTTGTATGAGACGATGTCTGTACCGGAAGCGTGCATTTGTGATGCGAGTTCAGGAAAGCTGGCATTGAGCCTGTTGATGGTGTCGACCCGGTTGCCTTGCAGATTCAGTTCGAGTTTGTTGCGTCGAAGTGTCAGCATGATAGAGACTTTTCCTAACTCCGGCAGATTGACTTCAAGTTTGCTATTCCAGGTTTTCTCTGACTCATCTTGCGATGTCGCCGAATGCGGTGAGGCTTGTTCCTGCGCTTCTAAATCCCAATGGAATGCGATGTTGGGAGTCAGCCAACCTTGATATTGAAGTCGTTGTTGGTCAAGCAAATTGAGTTGCTGATTAACCAGTTGGGAGAGTTGCTCATGTTGGTCTTTCGTGAGATGTTGCAAGACATTTTCATCAGCTTTCGCTGAATCAATCTGTAATTGTGCCTGGGTCTCTTGTTTTAGTTCTGCTATTCCGCGCCTGTTGTTGAGCCAGTCCGCGATATGTGACTCATAAAATAGCCCACTACTTTGTAAATTTTGCCGGATCTCTTGCGCAAATTGCGTGCTCATTTGAGCAGGTGACAGCGCTAGCTGTTGTAGTGTCAATAGCGCCTTGGGCGCGCGGATTTGAGCTAACGCCTGGCTACCACTTTGTTCTTTTAGGACTTGACTGATGAGGCGGGCGGCTGGACTTAATTCTGCTTCTGATGTGACAGCAGCCATCGTGGTGACTGTGGCGGATTTGGCGTCTCGTATAGGGACGTTTGAAATGATATTTTTGCTGTTGTTAACAGATTTGTTGTTATTGGTGCTTGTGGTGTTTGTGCTGTGCTCCTCACGTTGTTCGGTCTGCTGTGGGGTGCTTTGTCTTTCAGCGCTGAGTTGCCGGATGTAGTCATGAAAGGGCGTCTCTGGTTTTCCTGCGACTGATTTTACAGAAACAAGGCTAGCAGCCTGATCAGTTTGGTGCAAGGTGAACACAGGGTGGGGCAATATCTGAGAAATGCTGAGGCTGATTTTTTGACCTATTGCCGGGTTGCGTGGAAGCTCAACATGAACTGGTAGGTCGGCGATTTTTGCGATAAAACTTCCGTCAGGTAGTTTGGCAATAACTTCCCCTTGAAGCCGGTTTCCTATACCTGTTTGTGTCAACTTCAGGACTAGCTCTTGCTTAATCGCTTCAATCGCGTTGACGACGGTGGGAGCCTCAATTTTACTTGTGAGTATCAGATGAGGGTCAAGGCGGGGGAATATGGTAGACATGCATGTTTAACCTATCTGGTTAGCGCCGTAACTATGTGTGAGCTTACGTGAGGTGCTAGCGCTGGACATGAGTTTGCTAAGCTCAGTCATCCAAGGTTCGGTGATTTCACGAATAGCGCGGTCATCAGCTAGTATTTGCTTGATGATGTTGATTTTTCTTTGCTTGAGTTCGACTGGCAAATTGATCTCAGCTTCCAAACTGCTCTCATGGCGTTTAAGCGTGCCAACTTGTGCGCTGCAATCGCTTTCTAATTTTTCTAATAATTCCCAATCATGCGATTGAGCTGCGAGACGCATTTCTGCGGTCAAGGTTGCGACTTTTTCGTAGATGTCTAACACTTCAACAGAGTTCATAATAATTACGCCTCAAACAGGTTAGAGCGACGGGGTGCTAAAGGGTCTTGGGGGAGCGTCGGTATGCTAGGGTCAATTCGCGGTTTGTCTGGCGAGATTGCTTCCCACGATGATTTGAGATCTCTTAGCAGATTTTGTACTTCGATTAAACCCTCTACTTGATTTTGCACGTTAGCTTGCAAGAGACGACTGGTCATGTATTCATAGAGAGAATCTAAACTAAGTGCAATTTCACCACCCGCTTTTTTATCGAGACTGGCGCGCAGACCGTTTTCGATAATGGTAATCGCTTTGGAAATGGAGTTACCTTTCGCTGGGATATCGCCTTTGTTCATGTGGTGCACCGCATTACTCAGTGCAATAATGGCTCCGTCATACAGCATGACAATTAATTTGTGGGGGCTGGCAGAGATAACGCCAGTTTCAATGCCCACTGTCGCATAGGCGCTCGCACCATGTTTTTGAGATGAGCCAAACATAAAGAGTCCTTGGTTTAGTTTTGCTTAGTGCCGGTCAGGGCGCTAAGTTGTTGCGTGAGAAAGCTACTTGTATTACTTAGCCCACTGATAACTCTATCAAGTGCTGTGAATTGGGCACGATAGCGCGCTTCGGTATCGACTAGTCTACTGGTCAAAATGTCGCGCTGTTTGCCGATATCTTTGATGCTTTTGTTGACCCCGTCAGTTGTCGTGGAGATGGTTCCAGATGAGCCGATGACGCTGGCGAATAAGGTGTTTAATTGGTTGGCGTAGCCGCGTGAGAAATTAACGGTTCCCCGAGCGCCAGTCGCGCCGCCGTTAATCAGCAGTTTCAAGCCTTCTGCAGGAGTGCCCGCGCTTCCTGTTAAATATTGCCCTGAGCCTGTCGCTGAAATGCTGTTTAAGGAGCCAGCAACATTAACGCCAGCCGTGCCCGTCGTGACTGTTCCGCTGAGTGTGGCAACTGTCGTTCCCGTACCATCAGCGAGTACGACATTCGAGGTTGTGCCATAACTGCTTGCGGTCAATTTGAGAAAACCACCACCAGTAATTGTTGCCGTAAGCTTAGAGCCTATCGAGCTAAATGCCGATGTGCCGTTGATGGAGGTCTGAATTAAGGTCGCCAAGGCACTCGAAGAATACGATCCGGCTGCTAATGCAACTGCGGCAGTAACACCGTCCAATGTCACGTTAATACTCGTATTTGCTGCAATGGTCGTGTTGCCGGAAGTGAGCACCGCATCGCCAGTCAAGGCACCTTGGGTTGCTAGGGTGCTGATATTCAGCGGATAGGCTCCTTGCACTGTCGCGCTGGTTGACGAACTGTAGGTCGTCAAACTGTCAGTTGCTTTGCCTATGGTGGTGAACAATCCAGCGATCTCGGAGAAATTATTGGTGAGGGCGGTCTGTAACTTGGTGGAGTCGACTGCCATTGTGCCATCTTTTTGAAAGCTAACCCCGATCGATGCAAGTGATGTGAAACCACCACCCAAGCCATTGACTGCGGTCGATAGAGTCGTTCGTATTTGGTTTTGAATTCCTCGTGCAGTTGCATCGCCAATCAGGACGCCGCCCTTTTTTGTCGAGGCATCGTAGCCCGTCAGAGATTTGAGCGTCGCTTGGAAATCATTATAGCTTTTGACAAAGGCGTTGATTGAAGTCTGTACGCCCGAGGTATTGTTGGCGAGCGACAAGGTGGTGCTGCCGACTTTTGATAATATGAGTGTTGCACCTTGTATTGCGTCGGTATTTGTATTGGACGCGCTGATAATTGAAATGCCGTTGACGGTAAGTGTTGCGTTCGTCGCGGTGGTCGTTTCCGTTAAATTTTGCGTTGCAGCGGGATCATAATTGAGCAAGGATTGCAGCGTCGCATCGCCAGTGACTGTGATCTTAAGGCTCGATGTTGCGCCAGTTTTTGCTGAGCTTAAAACGAGGTGGTAGGGAGTCGCGGTGCCGTCTCCAACGATAGACGCAGAGACCCCTTTGTTCGCGGCATTGATGGCATCGCGTATGCCTTGCAATGAATTGTTGGTGCTGTCTATCGTTACCGTGCCAAGCGCCTGTGTCGCATCTTGAGTGTACGTCGCGCCAGTATAAATGCCATTACTGAGCGAGCCGCCGCTAATTGTGCCAAACTGAAACGATAGTGTCGTGCTCGTGCCAGCACCGATACTTGCAGTCGTGCTCGCTTGTCCGGCGCTGGATATGATCTGCGACTTGGCGAGCTGGGTAACATTGATGTTGTAATTTCCCGCTGTGGCAACGCTAGTTGTGGTCGCTGATAGGATGGTGCTGTCGCCAGAAGTGGCGCTCATATTTTGAAAAGTTGAAACGTTGTTGAGCCCGGCAAAACCACTTTGAAATGAACTCAACGCGCCGCTCAAAGAGCCATAAGCGGTTAGTTTTGCCTGGTAACTTGCTTCTTTTTTTGCCAGTGTGGTCAAAGGTTGACTCTCCACTTGCATCAATTTAGAGATGAGGCTGTTGACGTCCAGATTCGAGCCAATGCCGGTTGATTGTATGCCCACCACGTTCCCCTAGTATTCGCGCTGCTAGCCTTACGATTGCTGCGACTTTACTAGATTAACGACAGAAATGAATCAGACTTTAGAGGGTGATTTTCCTGTCTGTTTATCTATTGCGTAGGGAAGGAGTTCTGCTTCGCTACATTAATAATACGCTTGTCATGCTTGTTGCCGAATCAGTAGGCCTTGCAGCTTATCTAATGACTTGGCGATTTCAAGCGCTTCCACCGTTGGTATCTGGCGTAAGACTTGTTTGGTTTGCTGGTCGATCACCTTCACGACGACTTTGTTGGCGTCTTTGTCAACACTGAACTCAAGATTTTGTGAAAGGGCTTGTATCGCCTTATTGATATCGCTTACAGCCTTGCTCACCTCGGATACACTTGGCTCTCGTGCCGCTTGTGTGACGGCAATATTGGTTTGAGCGTTTGTTGTATTGTGTTGATTGGCGACCGCCGAGGATACAGGCGCAGCGCTTTTTTCCAAAACGGGTGATCCAGACGCCTGGGTTTTGCCCAATGATTGAATGTCCATGATTTATCCCTCTACGTAAAACTTCCCTGCCCAAAAAATTTTGGACAGGGAATCACTCTTTTTATCAATGAAATGTAACTACATTGTCATTGATTATCCACGGAGGAGTGCGAGCACACCTTGTGGTAAAGCATTTGCCTGCGCCAAGATCGCCGTACCAGCTTGTTGTAATACCTGTCCACGTGTCAATGCGGCTGTTTCTTGAGCGAAGTCTGCGTCACGGATACGGCTACGTGATGCGGTCAAGTTTTCAGAAGACGTATTTAAGTTCGCGACTGCCGATGCAAAACGGTTTTGGAAAGCACCTAAAGAAGCTCGCGATGTGTTGACGTTGGCTAAAGCCGTATCTATGGTCGTTATGGCAGAGCTTGCACCTGCGGTCGTTGTGAGACTGAGTGAGGACAGACCTGCACCGACTGTGGCGGTTGCAGCGACCACTTGGCCAGAGGCACCGATGATTGCCGCCGTTGCTTGCGTTCCGCCTAAGGTAATACCACTTGAACTTGTGGACGATAATGAGACCGAGCCATACACCTCAGGGCTTGAGGTAACACCTGTACCGTTTGAAGTACCAGAAGTGATCGTGATGTTGCGTCCATCTGCTGCAGTCAAGGTATAAGTCGCACCGCTTGCGGTGGCAGTTACGCCAGTCTGCGAGCTGACAGAATTGATGGCTGCAGAAACCTCAGATGCGGTTAAGGAAGTATTGGTTGAACTTTGAGTACCGGAGACTGAAACGCCATTGAGTGTGAAGGCAAAGGCACCAGCGGCTGTACCCGACGTCGCCGTGAACGAGTTAGAACTTGCGCCTACTGATGCGGTAACGCCAGAATTTCCTGAAATGGCGTTAATTGCGGCAGCTTTTGCGATCGCACTACCCGAGCTATTGGCAAACGAGACACCGTCTGAAGCACTAGCACCTACTGAATAACCATTCAAAGTTAAGCCACCTGCCGTCAGTGCGGTACTTGCTGTATTGACTGTTCCACCGCTATTGATAGTTGCGCTGTAGCTTGAGGAAGATCCTACACCTAATGCTGCAGAACGAGCGCTGGCGATTGAAGAGATCGAAATAGTTTCACCACTATTGGCACCGACTTGGAAGGCTTGAGAATTAAAAGAGCCGTCTAACAGGTTGACACCGTTGAAGGAGGTTTGTGTTGCGACGCGATTGATCTCAGAAATTAACTGCGATGCTTCATTGTTGAGTGCAGCACGATCTGATGCGCTGTTCGTACTATTGGCGGACTGAACTGCAAGGTCGCGAATGCGTTGTAAGTTGGCACCGATTTGAGTCAATGCGCCCTCAGCCGTTTGCGCAAGAGAGATACCATCGTTAGCATTACGGGCAGCCTGGTTCAAGCCACCGATTTGTGAAGACATACGTTCAGAAATCGCCAAACCTGCAGCATCGTCTTTCGCGCTGTTGATTCGCAAGCCAGAAGACAAACGTTGCAGGGACGTGTTTAATGAATTCTGGGAGGTCGTTAAATTGCGTTGCGCATTTAACGAGGCGATATTGGTATTGATAAATGAAGCCATGATGTTTCTCCTAACTGGTTAATTCGAGTCGACGTTTTGCTTGAACTTCGGTCTGTCGTATTGACCATTGCACCGTCGTTGAGTCATTAACGAACGTTGCTGGAAAACATTTAGTGTTTCCGCAAAAAAACACGGAAAAAAATTACTAAAGTTAAATTTTCTTTTCCGTTAGCGGCATGAAGATGGAGAACTTGAGGGTGTTTTACCCCTTTTATTTGAGTTTGTTTTTCATATTGCTAGTGATAGAGTTGTACACATTCACACTCGCATTCGCTCTATTCGTTTAGATCAGTAATTCCAAAATCGCCACGAAAGAAACCAAACTATGAATTACGATAAGTTGCTAAAGACACGGCAAATTAAGCAACTTCATGCGGCTGGTAGTTTTGATGATGCCAGCAAATTGCTGGAAAAGTTGGTGAAGGGTGATCCGAAGAATGCCGAGTTGCGTATTTGGCAGTGCAGGTTGTTGCTCGAAACGGGAAAACTCGATGATGCGCTTCAACTAGTTCACACACAACTAATTAAAGCGACGACTAATAAACAGCTTTACATCGATTTGTTTTTTGATGTTCTCCGCGCCGGATATGAGGCGAGGGCATTTGATTTTGTTTTTGCTGCGGCTAGTTGGTTGGCTGAATTTCAAGATTCGATTGCAATGGCTTGGAACTTTAGAGGTCTGGCTCAACTCGCTCGTGGTGAGTTTGCTGACGCACTTCTCTCACTGCAAAAGGCGCTTGAACGGGACAGAAATAATCCACACATTTTGGTGAATTTGATCAATGCGTTTATTTCCAATGGTTTCCCAGACGAAGCACTGCCTTATGCTGAACAAGGCTTAAAGCTAGCGCCGAACATGCCAGTGATGATCAATAACGTTGCTAACGCCTATAAATATGCTGGCGAAATTAATTTGTCGGTTGAATTGTATCTAAGGGCACTCGAGCTCGAACCTGACAATGCAGAAATTCTTGCCAATCTTGGTTCGGCCTATACTGCCTTAGATAAAAAACAGTTAGCCTTAGATTGTTTTAGCCGGGCATTACAGTTGCGTCCAGATCTGACCACCATTAAATCGAATGTTGCGTTTATTTTGGTTGAAGACGGTCGCTTAGATGAAGCGCTGGCATTCTGCGAGGAAGACTTGCAAGTGCATCCAGAGTCGCCACATGTCTGGTTCAGTTACGGCTATTTATTAATGAAGGCGAACCGTTTGAACGCGGCAATTGATGCTTTTGTGAAGGCCGTTTCGGTGTCTCAGCATGCAAGGTCAACGCTGCTTCTCCCCGGCATATATAGTCAACTGCTGTTTTGCATGATCAGCCATCCCGATATTCCCTTGAGTGAAATTGTGACGCTCTCTAGAGAGTTCAATGAGAAGTTTTGTTTGAATCGAATTGTTGAGCCAGTTCATTTTCCAAATCAAAGAAACCCTGAAAAGAGAATTAAGTTGGGATTTGTAGGAAATTCCTTCGTACAGCATTCTTGCTCACGATTCGTACGCCCCCTGATCGCCAATTTGGATAGGGAAAAAGTGGAGGTGTACATCTACGCGACCCAAGGTAAGGAAGATGATTACACAGAGTGGTACAAAGACAAAGCCGATCATTTTCGTAATTGTAGTGGAATTGGTGATCGACAAATGTCGATGCGGATTAGGGAAGATGAAATCGATGTCCTTTGCGAATTAGATGGGCATTGCTACGGTAATCGCTTAATGATGTTTGCGAAAAAGCCTGCACCTGTGTCCTTCCACTGGCTCGATTACGGCACGAGTACAGGCTTAACCGCGATCGATTATTACCTCTCAGATAAATTCACTGCACCGAGTGAAATTCAGCCCGTCATCAGCGAAAAAATTTGGCATTTGGAAGGACACAGTACGGCGTTTGAACCCGCCCAAGAGATGGGTGAGCCAAATGAATTACCTTACCTGACGAATGGCTACATTACCTTTGGAAGCTTGACTCGATCCATTCGAATTAATCATCGTGTCGTGAAAGTGTGGTCGGCCGTGTTGAACGCGATTCCAAATTCACGTTTGGTGTTGAATAGCGGGGATTTAATTGACCCAAAAACGCGTGAGGAAATGGCAAGCCGGTTTACCGATTTGGGCGTGGAGCGTGAGCGCTTATTGTTTGGATTTGATTCGCCACCGTGGGACGTGTTGCGAAGCATCGATATTGGCTTAGATTGCTTTCCACAAAATTCAGGTACGACACTGATGGAGATGCTCTATATGGGAATTCCTTTCATCACACTGGCGGACCGGCCGCCGGTAGGGCGAATTGGTACTGGCATATTAGCAAATCTCGGATGTCCAGATTGGATTGCGAATACTGAGGAAGAGTATGCGCAGAAATTGGTGATTTTGGCGCATGACATTGAAGGGCTACAACATATCCGCAAGAATTTAAGGGGCATGATGCAAAACTCCGTGATCATGGATGTCAAATTTTTTGCGCGTTCTTTTGAACATGCGGTTCGGGGCATGTGGCAAGTTTATTGTCAGGAGACTGGAAAATGAAAGCAGTGATACTAGCCGGTGGCTTGGGTACGCGCATATCAGAAGAGACGCACCTTAAACCAAAACCCATGGTGGAAATTGGCGGTCATCCTATCCTTTGGCACATCATGAAAAGCTACTCCTTTCATGGGGTGAACGAGTTCGTGATTTGTTGTGGCTATAAAGGTTATGTCATCAAGGAATATTTCGCGAATTATTTCTTGCATATGTCTGACGTGACTTTCGATATGAGTACGAATCAAATCGAAGTGCATGAACATCATGCCGAACCATGGCGCGTCACCCTGGTCGATACAGGTGACGATACCATGACCGGCGGACGTTTGAAACGGGTCAAGCAATACGTTAAGGACGAAGAAGCATTCTGCTTCACCTATGGTGATGGCGTGTCAGATGTGGATATTACGACTCAGATTGCATTTCATAAGACGCATGGAAAGCTAGCGACGGTCACCGCTGTTTTGCCACCCGGTCGATATGGTGCCTTGCAGCGCGAGGGTGATGCTGTGCAAGGCTTTATCGAAAAACCGCGCGGCGATGGGGGCTGGATTAATGGCGGCTTCTTTGTGTTGTCGCCGAAGGTCATTGACTTTATTTCTGAGGATGCGACTAGTTGGGAAGGCGATCCTCTCACCCAATTAGCAGCGAAAAATGAATTGATGGCGTATGAACATGGCGGATTTTGGCAGCCTATGGATACTTTGCGCGAGAAGAATTTGCTGGAAGAATTGTGGCAAACAGGGAGGGCACCTTGGAGAAAATGGTGAATGCTTTTCCACGCGCTGAGTTTTGGCGCGGAAAAAAAGTATTACTGACCGGGCACACAGGGTTCAAAGGAGCTTGGTTGGCGTTCGTCCTGCAAAAACTGGGGGCGACCGTCGTCGGAATGGCACTTCCTGCCGCCACTAATCCTAATCTGTATTTGTCCTTGGGTTTGCAGAATACGCTGACCGAATATTTAGGTGATATACGTGATCCATCATGGGTAAAAAATGTCGTACAGAACGAGCAGCCAGAAGTGGTTTTGCATCTCGCTGCACAGGCCTTGGTGAGAGTTGCCTACGATGACCCAATTGGGACTTATGCGAGTAATTTTTTGGGCACTGCCCATGTACTCGATGCCTTGCGTGATTGCCCATCGGTGCGTGTCGCAGTGATGGTGACAACGGATAAGGTTTATAAAAACAGCGAACGCGCCACACCCTATAAAGAAGATGATTATTTGGGCGGCCATGATCCGTATAGTGCGAGTAAAGCGGCCTGTGAAATTCTGATCGAAAGCTATCGCTTGAGTTTTCTTGAAGCGCGAGGCATTTGTGTGATGAGCGCACGCGCTGGAAATGTGATTGGCGGCGGTGACTGGTCGCTAGATCGTTTAGTGCCTGACCTGGTGCGTGCCTGGAATGACGATCAGACCGTAGCGATCCGCCGACCTGACGCATTGCGCCCCTGGCAGCACGTGTTGGAGCCTATTTGTGCCTATTTATGTTTAGCAGAAGCTGGATGGCAAAGGCCGCGTGAAGTGGCGCGTGCGTGGAATTTAGGGCCAAATGAAGCGGCAACTGTTCGTCGTGTTATTGAATTGGCGCAGTCTTGTTTTGCTAAGGGAGAGGTCGAATTCGCGACATGCATGGCAGGAGTGCACGAGGCTGGTTTGTTGGCTTTGGATGCGAGTCTTGCGCGTCGTGAACTTGGAATCTCACCGCGTTGGAACTTAGAGACGGCGGTGGAGAAAACGATGCATTGGTATCGCCAATTTGAGTCGGGTTCCGACGCGAGTTTGCTTTGTCTCGATGACTGGGAAAGCTATTGTTCAGCGAGTTCGCAACATGAGTAATCGCTTTGATTTTGTTGAGACAAAGATTTCTGGTCTTTATGTGCTCAATCGTTTGGTCAACCGAGATGCTCGTGGACAATTTCAACGATTGTTTTGTTCTGATGAGTTACGTGCATGTGGATGGAGTGACCCAATTGTGCAAGTCAATCAGACCCATACAAAAACAATGGGAAGTATTCGGGGAATGCATATGCAACTTGCGCCATATTCTGAATTCAAGATAGTCACCTGTACGCGCGGAAAAGTCTTTGATGTCGTACTTGATTTGCGCCCTGGATCTGCAACTTTTCTCACTTGGGTTGGCGAAGTGTTGAGCGCGGAGGATGCCAATGGGCTAGTTATTCCACCGGGTTGTGCACATGGGTTTCAAACACTTTGTGATGAGGTCGAAATGGTGTATTGCCACGATAGACCGTATGCGCCTATGCATGAATTTGGCGTTCATGCATTTGACAGTCGTGCAAAGATTAGTTGGCCGATCGAAGTGACTGAAATGTCTTTGAAAGATAGTTCGTTTCCTTTTTTAGACGAAGGATTTAATGGAGTCGACTATGCTAGAACCGCATAATGCTGGACAGGCCTTGAGATGTCGTCATTGTCATGCGAGCTTGGAACACATGTTTTTGGACTTGGGAAGTGCACCGCCGTCGAACGCTTATCTTAAATCCGAGGATTTGAACAAACCGGAAGTGTGGTTGCCATTAAAAGTGATGGTCTGTGAAAGTTGTTGGCTGGTGCAAACGATCGATTTTGCGGGCCGCGAACATTTATTCAATGAAGAATACGCCTATTTCAGTTCTTGTTCGAGTTCCTGGCTTCGTCACGCTGAGAACTTTGTTTTGGATGTTACAAAACGATTTGGATTAGACGAAAATAGTTTGGTATTGGAAGTGGCTGCGAATGATGGTTATCTTTTGCAGTATGTCAAACGTGAGGGAATACCTTGTTACGGCGTGGAGCCAACAACTAGCACTGCGATGGCGGCACGGGCTAAGGGTTTGACGATTATCGAAGAATTTTTCGGCACGGAATTTTCACAAAAATTATGCGGTGAGGGAAGGCAAGTTGATTTAAGTGTCTCGAATAATGTGTTGGCGCATGTGCCTGACCTGAATGATTTTGTCGCGGGGTTTGCGATGATATTAAAACCTGATGGCGTGGCTAGTTTTGAGTTTCCACACTTATTGAATTTGGTAGTGCAAAATCAATTTGACACCGTGTATCACGAGCATTATTCCTATTTGTCTCTGATTGCAGTCAAAACGATCTTCGAGAAAAATGGCTTGCAAATTTTTGATGTGCAAACATTGCCTACACATGGGGGCAGTTTGCGTGTATTGGCGCAAAGGGCAGATAGTGGAAAGCGTCTCGTTGCCGATTCCGTCCAGCGTCTCTTGGATGAAGAGCGCGATGCTGGTGTGGCGCGTCTCGAATTTTACCGCGAGGCGCAAGCGAGGGCAGAAGCTGCAAAGTTTGGATTGTTGGAATTTTTGTTGAGCGCCAAAAAAGAAGGCAAACGTGTGGCTGCATACGGCGCCGCTGCAAAGGGAAATACATTATTGAATTTTGCTGGCGTGCGACCAGATTTATTGGATTTTGTTGTTGATATTAATCCGCATAAACAAGGTAAATATTTACCAGGAAGCCGGATTCCTATCGTTGGACTTGATCATCTTGCACAGGCAAAACCAGATTATCTGTTGGTCTTACCCTGGAATTTACTTGCTGAAATTCGCACGCAGTTGGGCCAGCAATATCAACTTGTGGTGGCCATTCCTAGTCTGGAGATAAAGGGCACATGATGGCTAAAATTCCTTATACAAAACCGTCAATCGGCGACTTGGAAATTAAGTATGCTAACGATGCCGTGACGACTGGTTGGGGCGATAAATGCTATGGCTATTTGAAGCGTTTTGAAGACGATTTTTGCCGTCATTTGGGTGTCAGGCATGCGATCGCTACTTCGAGCTGTACTGGCGCTTTGCACCTTGGTCTGGCGGCATTAGGCATTGGAGCGGAGGACGAAGTTATTATTGCCGACGCGAATTGGATAGCCTCAGCCGCGCCTATTGTGCATTTGGGTGCAAAACCAGTGTTCGTTGATATTTTGCCCGATAGTTGGTGTATCGATCCAAAAGAAGTGGAGAAAGCGATCAACAAACGGACTAAGCTGATATTGGCGGTGCATCTATATGGAAATCTTTGTGCGATGGACGAATTGATCGCGCTGGGAGATGCTCATGGAATCCCGGTCGTAGAAGATGCTGCTGAAGCGATAGGCTCGGTCTATAAAGGTCGCAAAGCGGGCAGTATAGGGAAATTTGGCACGTTTTCTTTTCACGGCACCAAAACGATTACGACTGGTGAAGGTGGTATGTTTGTGACGAATGACACTGCCCTCCATCAAAAAGTACTGACCCTCTCGAATCATGGACGCTCCGCAACACAGACTAAACAGTTTTGGCCGGATACACTGGGCTATAAGTTCAAAATGTCGAACGTCCAAGCGGCGATTGGGGTGGCACAGTTGGAGCGTGTCGATGAGCTTGTAGCGCGTAAGAGAGCAATCTTTTATCGGTATCGAGATTTGCTAAAGGAATGCGAGCAAATTTCCTTGAATGCCGAACCTGCGCATGTGCAAATTGGCGCATGGATGCCAACTGCCGTGTTTTCACGTGAATCTGGTGTGACCAGGGAGGCTTTACAAGCAGCGTTTGCGCTAGCGGGAATTGATGCTCGTGTGTTCTTTTACCCTCTCTCTACCATGCCATTTTTAGATAACTCGAATGGATGCCCAATTGCAGCGGATATTGCGTCGCGTGCGATTAATTTGCCAAGCTACCACGACATGACAGAATCGGAACAAGTGCAGGTCGTCGACGTATTGAAATCATTGCTCGGGAATTTAAAATGAAGCAATTTGCGATATGGGGAAGCGCAGGCCACGCAAAGGTTCTCAATGACATCATCAAATCGAACGATGGGCGTGTGGTGGCGCTGTTTGATAGGCAAGAAGTCACTGCCGCGATTCCAGATGTGCCGATTTTTTATGGCGATGAAGGATTTGAAACTTGGTGCAATGCGTGGGATAGAGCGAGTCCAATTTTTGCCTTGGTGGCGATTGGTGGTGCGCGCGGAAAAGATAGACATAGCATTCAGAATAAAATGCAAGCGCAAGGTTTTCGCATAGGTGACATCGTTCATCAACGTGCCACGGTGAGCGAAAATGCTAAATTGGGATCTGGCATACAAGTTCTGGCGCAAGCATTGATTGCCGCGGACTGCGACATTGGTGAGGCTTGTATCATCAATCATCATGCGAATGTTGATCACGAATGCATCCTCGGGCACGGTGTGCATATTGCACCGGGCGCTGTGTTGTGTGGTTGTGTGCGAGTTGGTGATTATGCGATGGTTGGTGCAGGTGCTGTTGTATTGCCGCGCATTGACATCGGCGCGGGTGCGGTGATTGGCGCGGGTGCGGTTGTTACAAAAAATGTTCCAGCTGGTAGCACTGTCGTTGGAAACCCAGCGAGAGAAATAGATTCATCCCTTTAATTTACTGAGAGGTTCTTATGACACCCTATGAGCAATTTAAGCGTGAATGCGACGAAGAGATCCAAGTGCTAGGTCAAGATCAAGATATTCGACGAACTAGTAAGGAGTGGATGGATAAAGTCAACGCGAAAAAATACTCTTATCATTTTGAATGGATGGGGCGACCTATCATTCAGTACCCTCAAGACATCATGGCGATGCAGGAGCTGATTTGGGAAGTGAAGCCTGATTTGATTATTGAAACAGGAATCGCGCATGGAGGGTCGCTCATTTTTTATGCGTCGATGTTAGAGTTGTGTGCGCTTTCAGGTGGACCTCAGGATGCGCAAATCATAGGCATTGACATCGATATTCGCGCCCACAATCGACAAGCGATCGTGGATCACCCTATGAATCGTCGAATTACGATGTTTGAGGGATCTAGCATTGCACCTGAAATGGTCGCGAAGGTCGTTGAACTCGCCTCTCAGAAAAAAAATATTATGCTGGTACTCGATAGCAATCATACTCACGATCATGTGTTGGCTGAGTTGAACGCCTATGCACACTTGACCAGTCTCAACAGCTATTGCGTGGTGTTTGATACAGTGATTGAGGATATGCCAGATGGTATGTTTAACGATAGACCTTGGGGAATTGGGAATAATCCAAAGACGGCAGTGCACCAGTTTCTAAAGGCCCACCCAGAATTTGCTATCGATATGAAGGTGCAAAATAAATTGCAAATAACGGTCGCACCGGATGGATTTTTGAAACGAGTAAAATAGGCTAGCTAGCGCTGATCACCCGATTCTTCCCGGATTTCTTTGCCTCATACATCGCCTTGTCGGCACGTTTTAGCACCGACTCTTGCGCTTCGTGTGGGGCTCTTAAAGCAACGCCTGCACTGAAGGTGATGAATAAGCGCTGATTGTTGGCGGTGAAAAAATGCGTGGTGAGTTCGCGCTGCACGCGCATCATCGCTTTCGCCGCTTCATCGAGACTGGTTTCAGGCATGACGATTAAAAATTCCTCACCACCATAACGCGCGATCACGTCGATGGACCGCAGAGTTTGTTTAACGATGCGCACCACATGAATTAAGGCTTCGTCGCCCGCCGCGTGACCGTGGGTGTCGTTCAGTTTTTTGAAGTTATCGAGATCTAACATGGCGGCACACAAGGGCGTGCCACGACGATCTGCGCGGTCGGCTTCGCGTTCAAACACATCGTCAAGACCACGCCGGTTCAAACTACCAGTTAATTGATCTTCGCGTACCAGTTCACTCATCTGTGCCAGTTTGTCTTCGAGTTCTTTGATGCGTATTTCTGCTTCCTTGACTTCCTTTTTTGCCGCTAACATGATTTGTTGCGAACGACTCGCTTCGGATTGTATGGTTTGCGTTTCATCCAGAATGCCGTGAATAATCGTTTCGACTTCGTAGTGGTCACGAGTCTGTGCGATCTGGCGCGAATACGCATCAATTTTGGCCTGATATTGCGAGGTCGTATTGGTCATCACATCTAAGCGATCGATAAAAGTCGCCATCATGTTTTTGACCGAAGTCTTAGATTCACTCAGACTGTGTTTGAGTACGCCTTGTTTGTAGATGACATCCTTTAAGCTGCGTGTCGCTTCTTGTAGGGCGCGATGATCAATCGGTCCAGAGATCAGATTTTGTACGACTTCGATTTGTCCGCGCAGCCAATTGTCATCATCGAGTAATTCGCGCACATTTTCCAGCAAGAGTGCGAACAAACGTAGCAGCAACTCTTGTTGTTCTGCAGTGTCGCCGCTTTTCAATTCGATCTGAAAGCATAGTTGTTTCAGACGTGTCGCGAGTGAGTTAAATTCAGCTTCGCTGTTCGCGCCCTTAAATCCTTCCCCAATCGTGATAGCGTCGCTGGCTAGTTGCGGCGATGTTTTTAACAGCGAATTGAGCGCCATCGATAAGGTGCGGAACAGGCAATCTTTCAGAATACTTTCACTTTGATTGTCATGAGTGGCATCATCAACCAACGATATTTTTCGGGGCAGTGCATTGATGGTGGCCGGTGCGGTTTCGACTAATTCTATGCCCTTCGAGACGGGTTTGATATGCACTTTGCTGGTGAGCTCTTCTAATCCTTTAGCGAAGTCTTCCCAATTTTTTGCCTTGAGCGCGCGTCCAAAACGATGACCAAAACTAGCCAGATCACCGCTAGTTTTTTGTAATGCTTTGGCAAAGTTTTCCAGTAAATTTTCGGCTTCAGACGCGACTAATTCATCGTGCGACTGCACCTCTGGCATTTCTAGTTTGACGGATTCGCTTTCATCGACACCAGAGATTTCGATATATAGTTTGCGGTAAGCATCCGGAGTTGGCGCGATGCGCTCCAGCGCTAAACGCTTAAAAGTCTCGCGCGCGATGTCAGTCGGGCTCATCGAATTGGATTTGGAAGTTGGACGCGGCTTTTTGTCTGACATGGCACTCTTTCTGCCGATTGATGTGAACTGATATTCAGTAAATAGCTGTCTCATTCTACCAGTTCGTTTTTAATTGCATAGTGGGTTAATTCCGCGTTGTGGCGTAATTTCATCTTCATCAAAATCCGGGAACGATATTCGCTGATGGTTTTGACGGAGAGTGAAAGTTCTTTGGCGATATCACTCACGCTTTTGCCCGAGGCAATCATGACCATGGTTTGATATTCGCGGTCCGATAGAAGTTTGTGAGGCTCGTTCTGATTGTCACTTTGCAAGCTATTGGCCATCTCTTGCACCAGTTCTGGGCTGATAAATTTCAGGCCTGCAGCAACTTGTTCGGTGGCGTGAATTAATTCATAAGCGCTGCAGTGCTTGCTGAGAAAGCCAGACGCGCCAGATTTGAGCGCGCGTATGGCGTATTGATCTTCGCGATGGGATGAGAATACGATGATCGAAAGTTGAGGAAATTCACGTTTAATTTGTTTTAGAACATCCAAGCCGTTGCGATCGTTTAAAGCAATTTCCATCAGCATGACCGAGACTTCGTGCTGGCGCGCAAACTTAATGGCATCATGACCGTTGACCGCTTCACCAACTAGCTTGATGGTGAGGTGGTCTTTCAACATAAAGGCGACGCCGGCACGGACGACGGGATGGGGATCAACGACCAAAAGTTTGATGCGGGCTTGTTGGTTCATGCTTAGGTTTTTCCTTCGTTGAACTACCTGAGGCGCGTGTTTTTACCTGAGTGATTCGCAGGCCTGCCATTATTGCATGATGCATTATGGAAATAAAGTGCTAGTTTGCTTTTCGCATCAGTGTGTGGATTACAATGGCAGTATCTTCTTCAAACCGCATTTTTGGAAAACCGGAATAATGAGCAAAGCATTTGTAAAAGAGTCAGACCAAGATGATGAGGAAGAGTTTGGCGCGCCGCCGATTCCTCCCGGGGTGAAAAATTATCTGACGCCTGAGGGGCACCAGGCAATGCGAAGCGAGCTACTCAATCTGATTGACAATGAGCGGCCAGAAGTCGTGAATATCGTATCCTGGGCAGCGTCGAATGGTGATCGTTCAGAGAACGGTGACTATATTTACGGCAAGCGGCGACTGCGCGAGATCGATCGCCGTATTCGTTTTTTGACTAAGCGTCTGGATCTCGCCGAAGTGGTGCAACCTAGCGTGCACTTTGGCAGTGATCAGGTTTTTTTTGGTGCGACCATTGAGTACGAAAATCAAGATGGCGATGTGTTGACGGTGCGCATTGTGGGAGTTGATGAGTTTGACCCTTTGCGCGGGAAAATCAGCTGGATCTCGCCAGTCGCACGCGCTTTAACCAAGGCCAGAGTGGGGGATACAGTCACACTCAAAACACCGCATGGTGTGGATGAATTGACGATACTCGACGTGAATTATCCGCAAGATTAAGCGTATTCACGGCGGATCTTGCTGACACCGTTCAAATGCTTGACGTTGCGGATGATGCGGGCAAGATGGACGCGATCATCGATTTGTATTGTGAAGTGTATCTTCGTCATATCTTTTGATTCGCCATCTTCCATGCTGACGTGACTGATGTTGGCGTCAGCCTCTCCGATTTCAGCAGCGATCCTTGCTAATGCGCCGCGCTCATTATTCACCAGCACAGAAATCCGCCGGGAATCGGCAAGCAACACGGTGCCAATTGCACGGACACACCTTCACTGCCATAGATCATCACCGGATCAGGTTTGATGGGTTTGTCATCACCCAAGTGCTGGAACGGGATCGAGGGAGAATCGTTTTCAACCAAATCTAAAATATGACGTGCCACCAGCGCCGCCATGCGCTTGCCGATGCCGATGTCGGTATACAGCTCTTCGATCGTGTTGGCGCTCGACTCATTGAGTAATTTGTCGATCAACGTGGTTGGTAACTCGGGATTTAAATGCAGCGACACCAAAGCTTGCGCCAGCAATTGCTTGCCCAGTTCGGTTGATTCATTCAGATTGATGGTGCGCAGATAGTGGCGGATGGCGGAGCGGGCTTTTCCAGTGCGGACGTAGGTGAGCCAATTAGGAGTTGGGCGAGAATTAGGCGAGGTAATAATCTCAATAATGTCGCCGTTTTTTAACTCGGTGCGAAGCGGAACTGGCTCGTTGTTAATGCGGGTGGCAATCGCCTGGTCGCCAATATCGGTGTGAATGCTGTAAGCAAAATCTAAGGCGGTGGCACCGCGTGGAAGTGCAAAAATTTTGGACTTGGGTGTGAACACATAGACAGAATCAGGGAATAAATCGACTTTGACATGCTCTAAAAATTCAGCTGAGTCGCCGGTTTGTTTTTGAATGTCGAGTAGCGATTGTAGCCAAGCATGAGTCCGTTGTTGCAAGTCAGTCAGGCTGGCTTCT
>JACQDW010000186.1 GCA_016200845.1 Burkholderiales bacterium
AGGCGAACGCAACAACGCCAGCGTCTGTTTTGCGTAAGTCCTAACATTCAACACTTTGCAGACAGGGAAAACACCATGACCAGCACCGCGAAATATCAAGACTTAAACGTATTGATCGTTGACGATGACGAGTTTCAGGTCGATTTTGTCTCCGACCTCCTGAGCGATCTCGGCATCAAAAACATCGTTGCAGCCAATGGCGGCAAACAGGGTCTGGCTGAATTCGACCGCGCCGCCACCAAACCTGATCTTCTCCTGTGTGACATACAAATGCCAGACATCGACGGCTTTGAATTCATGAAGGCAATGGGCGAACGCAACTTTTTCGGCGGCGTCATCCTGATGTCAGGCCAAGGCGCCCGCGTCCTCTATTCCGCCTCCTTAGTTGCCCAACTATCCCGCCAAAACTTCTTGGGAAACATAGCAAAACCAGTCGAGAAGCAGGCAATCGTCGAGAAGATCGATCAGATGCTAGGAGCAGCATAGCCCCAATCTCGCGCCCAATTGGAACTCGCAAGCGCGAGATCTCAACTCATCTTCTGCCCCGCTTTATTGATCGCGGGGCTCTCACGCTAACACGACTTAACTCTGTGACTATCCTTAGCCAAAAAACCACGTCAACGCGCTGATCAAAGCGCGCTTGACATATAATCTTGGAGCTCACACTCGAACCTGTCCAAGCGCCGTTTCCAGGATAAATCCGTGACATCAGTCACAACCTACGCCTTAGATTTGCGATGTGTGACAGCGCACCAGATGGCAAATAACACCGAATTTCCAACAAGCTCTTTTACCGATTTTTCACAGGCCAATTTCGACATGACCGCTCATTCCGCCAACAAAGGACTCGCTCACGGCTCACTCAATACATTTGAATCGATCATCATGGGAATTGCTGGTACCGCGCCCGCATTCAGTGTCGCCATTACCACGGCAACCATCGTCGCAGCCGTAGGCACACTCTCTGTCGGCAGCATTTTGTACTGCGGCTTCATCATGTTTGGCATCATGCTAGCCTTCACCCATTTAAACAAAATCACCCCGCATGCTGGCGCAACCTATGCTTGGGTTGGGCAGGTATTCGGTAAAAAGTGGGGCTTTTTTGCAGGTTGGGGTATGTTGGTCGCCTCCGTGTTTTTCATGGTATCCGCGACCACGCCTGCGGCCAACTCCACTCTCCTCATCATTGCCCCACACTTAGTCGATAGCACGACTTGGGTGCCGATCACCGCGGCCATCTGGCTGACGCTGGTCACAATTGTGGTGACCAAGGGCATTAAACACGCCAGTTATACGCAGGTCATATTGACGATCTTGGAAAGCGTTGTGGTGTTCGCGCTGATCATTGCTGCCTTCAAACAATATGGACATCGACCCGCTCATATGCCGAGTCTGATTTGGATTTCACCGTTTTCTTTCACTCCCCAAGTATTTGCCACCGGCGCCCTGACGGCTTTGTTTTTCTACTGGGGCTGGGACGTCACCATGAATTTAAGTGAAGAAACCAAGTCCGGCACCAGCCCTGAAGCTCATCCCGCTGGCAAAGGTGCGTTCTGGGCGATGGTGAATCTCATTTTATTTTTTATTATCATGATGATCGTGGTGCTGATCGTGTTAACCGACGAAGAAATTGCCACCGCCAACACCAATGTTCTCTACGCCGTTGCCGATAAATTATTTCCTCGGCCCTGGAATTATCTGGCGGTTCTCTCCACCGTGTTAAGCACCATAGGCACCATAGAAACACAAATTTTACAATTTAGTCGCGGAGTCTTTGCCATGGCGCGCGATGAGATGTTCCATTCACGCTATGCGTCGATTCATCCGAAATGGCAAACGCCATGGGTGGCGACTCTGGTGATTTGGTTCCTTGGCATCGTATTATTGTTCACATCCTCATATATGCCCTCGGTCAAAGATGTCCTGAAAAGTTCCATCGATGCCATCGGTTTTCAGATTTGCTTTTATATGGGATTAGCAGGCTTTGCTTGCGCGTGGCATTATCGAGCGCATCTCAAAGAAGGTGTTGGCAAAGCGATCTCGTATGTCGTCTGGCCATTCTTTTCGGCCATGTTCATGGTATTTATCGCGGCCTATAGCGTCCCGACCTTTGACACCATCACGGTCTATATGGGAATCGGCGGCATAGTGATCGGATTTATTCCATTGCTGTTTGCGCAATCACGCAGAAAAAAAGCAAACAACTAGCAATACCAGAACGAGTGGCATATAGAAGTAAAGTGCTCATTTTGGAGTGAAAGGGCAGAATTCCCAGAGAAGCGCGCATTTTGTCAAAATAAGCCGTTATAATTCATGGTTTTACACGTTTTTACATCTGGGATTTGAAATGCCTATTTATGCTTATCGTTGTGAAGCATGTGGCTTTGCTAAAGATGTGCTGCAAAAGATGTCGGATGACCCATTAACGGTCTGCCCCGAATGTCAGCAAGCCCGCTTTCAAAAGCAAGTCACTGCGGCTGGTTTCCAACTTAAAGGTTCTGGTTGGTATGTCACGGATTTCCGTGGCGGTGCTGGCGCATCCAATTCAAATTCTTCTCCCTCCAATAATCCCACCAATCGCGCAGAGAATTCCACCGAAAATTCTAATCCTAGCGCCGATAACACTATTAATGGCAACGCTAATTCGACGAATGCAAATAACAATGCGAATAATGCGAATATTGCGAATATTGCGAATATTGCCAACGATTCCAAAGCAGCTTAGTCGTTTCTCCGTTTCACCTCCTTAGATCGACTTACACTATGCGTAAATATTTCATTACAGGCTTACTCATCCTGGTTCCACTCGGAATTACTATCTGGGTGCTCAATGCCATCATCAGCATGATGGACCAGTCGCTTTTGCTGCTCCCTGCGCAGTGGCAACCAGAGGCATTATTTGGTTTTAAAATCAAGGGTCTGGGCGCGGTCTTGACCGTGTTGGTGATTTTTGTGACGGGTCTGTTGACCAAAAATTTCATCGGCAATTATGTCGTCAAATTATGGGAAACCATACTGACCCATATCCCTATCGTCAGCTCGATTTATTCCAGCGTCAAACAAGTGTCTGACACTTTATTTTCATCGTCAGGCAATGCCTTTAGCAAAGCACTCTTAATCCAATATCCGCGTGAAGGCTGTTGGACGATCGCATTTTTGACCGGCAAACCGGGTGGCGACGTTGCTAAACACTTGCAAGGCGACTACCTGAGCGTCTATGTACCGACTACTCCCAACCCGACCTCGGGTTATTTTTTGATGATCCCCAAAAAGGATGCGATTGAACTCGATATGAGCGTGGATACCGCGCTGAAATACGTGGTTTCTATGGGAGTCGTGGCGCCAGAAATGGCAGAGGAAGCTGAGAAGAATAAATCGTGCAACTAACGATGTCTTCACTGTAGCAGCAAAATTATGAAGTAATTCGAATACTCAATTCAATTCAATCAAACTCATTTAAATTCACAGACAGGTTAGAAATTATGTCCATGCGTACCAACTACTGCGGCCTTACAACAGAGGAATTGCTCGGCCAATCCGTCAGCTTATGTGGCTGGGTGCACCGCCGCCGCGATCACGGTGGCGTGATCTTTATCGATTTGCGCGACCGCGAAGGTTTGGTGCAAGTAGTGTGCGACCCTGATCGCGCTGAGATGTTTAAAGCAGCGGAATCCGTGCGCAATGAATTCTGTTTGCGTATCTCAGGTGTGGTACGCCACCGTCCCGATGGCACGGTCAATGCCAATTTGAAGTCAGGCAAAATTGAAGTCTTGTGTCATGAGCTGGAAGTCTTGAATGCATCGGTCACGCCCCCATTCCAGTTAGATGACGATAATCTGTCCGAGACCACCCGTTTAACCCACCGCGTTTTGGATTTGCGTCGTCCACAGATGCAAAATAATTTGCGCCTGCGTTACAAGGTCGCGATGGAAGTGCGTAAGTTTTTAGATGCGAATGGTTTCATCGATATCGAGACGCCGATGCTGACCAAGTCCACACCAGAAGGTGCGCGTGATTACCTCGTTCCTTCCCGCGTCAATGCAGGCAATTTCTTTGCCTTGCCGCAGTCTCCACAATTGTTCAAACAATTGTTGATGGTGGCGAACTTTGACCGCTACTACCAGATCACCAAATGCTTCCGTGACGAAGATTTGCGCGCTGATCGTCAGCCCGAATTCACCCAGATCGATTGCGAAACATCGTTCATGTCCGAACAAGAAATTCGCGATATGTTTGAAGGCATGATACGCGGCGTGTTCAAAAACACGCTGAACATCGATTTACCCGACCCCTTCCCTGTCATGGACTTCGCGGAAGCGATGGGCTTGTATGGCTCGGACAAACCAGACATGCGCGTCAAATTGCAATTTACTGATTTGACTGAAGTGATGAAAGACGTTGATTTCAAAGTTTTCTCCAATGCAGCGAATATGCACAACGGCCGCGTAGTTGGCATGTTGGTGCCTGGCGGTGGCAGCATGCCACGCTCTGAGATCGACGCTTATGATCAGTTCGTGCGCATCTATGGCGCAAAAGGTCTGGCTTACATCAAGGTCAACGACAAAGCGGCTGGTCGCGATGGTTTGCAAGCGCCTATCGTCAAGAATTTGCACGACGCCGCTTTAGCACAAATATTGGAGCGCACCGGTGCACAAGATGGTGATTTGATTTTCTTTGGTGCGGACAAAGCAAAGATCGTCAACGACGCCATCGGCGCACTGCGCGTGAAAATCGGTCACAGCGAATTTGGTAAAAACAATGGCTTGTTTGAAGATGCATGGAAGCCATTGTGGGTGATCGACTTCCCTATGTTTGAACACGATGAAGAAAACGATCGCTGGACCGCCACACATCACCCCTTCACTGCACCAAAAGACGGGCACGAAGATTTGATGGAAAGCGATCCGGGCAAGTGTATCGCCAAGGCATACGACATGGTCTTAAACGGTTGGGAACTCGGTGGCGGCTCAGTGCGTATCCACCGCGCTGAAGTACAAAGCAAAGTGTTCCGCGCCTTGAAGATCAACGACGACGAAGCGCAATTGAAGTTTGGTTTCTTACTCGACGCCTTGCAATATGGCGCGCCTCCGCATGGCGGTCTGGCATTTGGTCTCGATCGCATCGTCACCATGATGACAGGCGCAGAATCGATCCGCGACGTCATCGCCTTCCCGAAAACCCAACGTGCGCAATGTCTGCTGACACAAGCACCGTCCGAAGTCGATGAAAAGCAACTCAAAGAATTGCACATCCGTTTGCGTCCAGCGGAAGTGAAAGTCGTGTAAATCGTTTTACGAAAGCAGAACCCAAAAAGGCAGATCGCAAGGTCTGCCTTTTTTACTTTAGAGTTTGCTCAAGTTGAAAGCTAAGGCCTCACAAGACACACTATACAAATGTAAGTCACGTTCGTCTGAATGCTCGAGCTTTAACTCTGACTCATAATGCAAACCCAGTCGCTGCAATAGCCTTATCGATGGCGCATTCGACGCCAGTACGGTCGCCATGACGATTGGTTCGCGATAGGTTTTGAGGTAGTGTTTCAAGACCGCCGTCACCGCCTCCAATGCATAGCCTTGCCCGCCAAACTGCGGCAAAAACGCATAGCCGATATCGCGATAGGGTAAGTAGTCACGCTGAATAAACGTCACCGTGCCGATCAAGACACCATCGTCTTTGCGCCTGACCATCCAATACGCAATATTCGGGTCAGCCATAATCTTGGCGACGTAGGCGTGGGCATCTTCCAATGTACGGACATTGCGATCGCCAATGAACTGTAAAAAGCCGGGTGTATTAAGGAGCTCCAACACAAAACTGGCATCTTCGGGGTTTAAGGCTTGCAGCGACAGACGACTCGATTCTATTGACATGCGATGTGATCCTAAAAGGAAGTTGGCGACGTTTAGGCATAAAAACCATATCTTTCTTGAAACTCATTGTAACCGAACTTGATTTCGACGTATCTATCCGATTCTTAGACAAAGAAGAGATAAGTCACTAAAGACATTGACAAACAGCTGCGGATAAACAATTCTCAAAAGCAACAATAGCCTTTATTCCGATTCGTTTATTGTCGAACAACCCGTCACGGAGACCAAGATGAAAACACCACGCCTCTGCGCTTTGTGTACCTTGCTTTTACTCCATGCCTGCGGCGGCGGTGGAGCATCCAACTCGACACCTGGCACCACGCTCAATTCTGGCACTACGACCGGCACTACGACCGGCACTACGACCGGAACTACGACCGGCACTACGACTGGAACGACGACCGGAACTACGACTGGGACAACCAGCAGCAGCACGGTCGCGGACAACACACTCTCTGGCACCATCTCCGATCTTCAAGGCGCCCCCGTTGCTGGCGTCAATGTTAGTCTGTTTCATCACAACGATAATTCGACGATCAGCACTACCACCGATGTCAATGGGAAGTACAGCTTTCCTAATCCCAGCTTTGGACAAAATGCCGACTTTGCTTTGTATGCGGAAAAGAGCGGTTTTGGTTTTGTACCCGCCATCAGCAACAGCGCTGCCATCGCGACCAAGTTTGATTTTAATGGCCTCTACCGCACTGTCATCCGGTTCCAGACCTTGCCGACCGGGCATGTCACTGGCGCCAATTTTTCTGCTTTGCGGGCGGGAGATAAGCTCGTCAGTGTGCCACGTACCGGGCAAAGCAATAGTTATGCAGCGGGTGATGATGGCTTAGTAAAACAAGGTGTCGGCTGGCCCGTAAAGCGTTTCAAGGACAATGCGGACGGTACCGTCACGGATCAGCTAACCGGTTTAATCTGGCTGAAGAATGCCAGTTGTTTTCCTGCTTCCGTGTGGCAAACGGCGCTGACAAATGCCAACCAATTGGCGCATGGGCAGTGTGGCTTAAGTGACGGCTCCAGCGCAGGTCAATGGCGCATGCCCAATATTAATGAATTGGAGAGTCTGGTCGATGTTTCTCAGCATTCGCCTGCGATCAGCGCCGACTCAGGCATCACAAACGTGGTCTTAAACACCGCCTATTGGTCATCTACCACCTATACAGCAGGGCCATCAAATGCGATGTCGATTCGCTTTTCTGATGGTCGCTGGATCAACGGTGCAGAAAGCGGCAGCCCGCAATTTGACAATGTCAAAGCAAGTTCCAACAATATGCTCATCGCCGTCAAAAACGGCACCACAGGTAGCGTCAAATTAATGGCAACCGGCGTCTTCTCTGGCCCCGGCGGAAACAGCTATGGCAGTGGCGACGATGCGAATTTACGGCTAGGCGTACAATTTCCTTATCCACGATTTGTTGACAATGCCAATGGCACCGTCTCCGATACGCTGACTGGTTTGACTTGGCTAAAGCAAGCGGATTGTATCAATCAAAACTGGAATGATGCGCTGGCAACCGTCAATGCATTAAGCAATGGTAAGTGCGGTTTGACCGATGGTTCCAGCGCGGGACAATGGCGCATGCCCAATCGTGCCGAGATGTTGAGTTTGTCGGATCGCGCACCCACTTTTCCACAGGCTTCATATTTTAATGGGCAGTACCAGGCCAACACGTCGATCAATGGCCCCATCATTTTTTCTCGCTTCGTGGTTTCCGTTTTTTATTGGACGTCTTCCACTAGCATAGGCGATGTGACGCAGGCATGGACTGTCTATAGTTGTGATTTTGGTGTCTATAACGCGCCTAAGACCAATCTCAGCTATGCGCTTGCGGTGCGTTAGTTCGAGCGCGAATCCAAGTTCAACGCAGATGCAAAAAGCATCTGCGTTTGTAGCGTGAGCGCTTATACTGACGAGATTCCTGTATTTCTGTCAAAAGCGTTTCGATGCCATCCCCTTCCTACAAAATTCCGGTCTCCGTTTTAGTCGTCATTTACACACCACAGCTCGATGTTTTGCTGCTTGAGCGTGCAGATCGCCCCGGCTTTTGGCAATCGGTGACGGGATCGAAAGATGCTGCCGATGAAGCGCTCTGCCTGACCGCACAACGTGAAGTATGGGAAGAGACTGGGATTGATGCGGGTCAATTTTCTCTCAGCGACTGGGAAGTGGAGAATGTGTATGAAATCTATCCGGTGTGGCGGCATCGCTACGCGCCTGTGGTGACGCGCAACACCGAACATGTATTTGGGCTTTGTGTCGATAAATCGACTTCGGTTACACTAGCTCCACGAGAGCATTTGCAATATGCATGGTTACCAGTACGCGAAGCGGCAGATCGCTGTTTTTCCGCGTCCAACGCCGAAGCCATTTTACAACTACTGCAACGCCATTCTGATCATTGACAAGCAAAGTATGAAACTACGCATTGCTACCTACAATATCCACAAAGGTGTCAGCGCCTTCGGTCGCAAGGCGCGGATTCATGATCTGAAAGAGTCACTCAAGTCACTCGATGCAGATATCATTTTTCTGCAAGAAGTCCAAGGTCAGCATGATTTGCACGCCCGCAGGCATGCTCATTGGCCGGATCAGGCGCAACATGAATTTTTAGCCGGAGATTCGCATTGCAGTGTGTATGGCATGAACGCCAGTTACGATCACGGGCATCATGGCAACGCGCTGCTCAGTCGCTTTCCAATTCTGCATTCTGATAATCACGATGTCTCTGATCACGCTTATGAGCAACGCGGTATTTTGCATGTACGTGTGCAGTGGTCGCATTGCGAATTGCATTGCTTTGTTTTGCATTTAGGTTTATTTGCAGCCAGCCGCCGTCGCCAGATTCAGTCGCTAGTACAGCATATACAAAGCCATGTCCCCGACGGACATCCTTTAATTATCGCAGGTGATTTTAACGACTGGACACAGCGATTAAGTCACACGCTGTATCAGGAGCTTGGCGTGGTTGAAGCCTTCGATGAGCAGCCCGGCAATCTTGGCGCACTGTCGGCGCTGCATAGTTTGCGTGCGCTGTTTCGTGGCAATAGCCGACACGCGCGCACTTTCCCGGCGCCTTTGCCTTGGCTCAGTTTAGATCGGGTTTATTCGCGCGGCTTTCATATAAGGCAAGCGCAAGTGATGACCGGGAAACCGTGGTCAGAGCTCTCCGACCATGTGCCTATCTTCGTCGATCTGGAATTGGAATCCGCCTGTCACGCTCGCATGCAAGCCCTCGCCAAACGCCATGCATAAACTCGATTTCACGGGGGACAATCGCCTGAAATTACTACAGTGCGGTGAACAATTTTTTCCCGCGCTCATCGATGCAATCAACGGTGCACGTGATGAGATCTATCTGGAAACTTATATCTTTGCGGTGGACAGTACGGGTGAGCGCATCATCGCCGCTTTGCTGGCGGCGGTACAACGCGGGGTGACTGTTCGTCTGATTATTGATTGGATAGGCTCAGGTCATCGCCTCGCATTTCAACTACAAGAAAGACTGCAAGCAAGTGCCATTGACTGCCGGGTGTTTAATCCTTGGTTTCGGCGTGGACTCACCAGAACGCATAGAAAAATTGTCGTCATCGACCATCAAATCGCTTTCGTCGGTGGCATTAACATCATTGATGACTTGCACAGTGATGATGGCGATCCCGTGCAATTGCCCTTTCCGCGCTGGGACTTTTCGATTGCGATTGAAGGCAAACTGGTGGCGCGTATTCACAAGGAAATCGAGGCGCAATGGCTTAAAGCTGGCAAATTAAAAATCCTCAAGCGTTTGCAAATCGCGCGTCAATTGCGCCAACATCCACGTCTGAACTTTACGCATGAAGGTTTAGCTGCACTGGTAATCCGCGATAATTTAAGGAACCGCAACACCATACAAAAGGCGTATTTGA
>JACQDW010000187.1 GCA_016200845.1 Burkholderiales bacterium
ACGTGTGAGCGAAATGCCTACGTTATAGGCGATCAAGAGCTACAAAATCGAGTGACGAAGTTAGGGTCTGTTAGCAGACCCTAAACTTCCCTTCAGAAGTTTCTGTTTCACAATCGGCAATGTCGCCGTAATGCGCAACACTTTTCCCGCGTTTTTCAAAAAATAGCTTGGCGTTTCAAAGCGCTTTGAATTAAACTTTCTCGAAATCCAAAGCGCTTTGATTTTGAATTTCAAATTCTCATCGTGAGCATTGAACGCACGTGGAACCCAGAAATTGGAATCAGTCCTTAAGCTTTGCAGTAACCCCACGGAAAGTATGTATGAAGACAGCTTGTATTTTTGACTTAGACGGCGTCATCGTCGATACCGCGCGCTATCACTATTTGGCGTGGAAGCGTTTGGCCGAGAGTTTGGGTGTGGGGTTTAGTGAACATGATAACGAGGCTTTGAAAGGTGTGAGCCGGATAGAGTCGCTGAAACTGATTTTGAAATTGGGTGGCAAGGAGCTGAGTGCGGAAGAATTTGATGCGGCGCTAGCACGTAAAAATGCATGGTATCTGGAACACATCCACAAAATCGGACCTGAAGAAATTTTGCCCGGCGTGATCGAATTCTTACAGTCGGTGCGGGCGCGCGGGATGAAGATTGCGCTTGGCTCTGCCAGCAAAAATGCGCTTCTGATTTTGCAGCAGATAGGTTTGCGTGATCATTTCGACGCGATTGTCGATGGCAATAAAGTCAGTCTCGCCAAGCCTGATCCCGAAGTGTTTTTGTGTGCGGCACGTGAACTCAATGTGCCACCACAAGCTTGTGTGGTGTTTGAAGATGCCGTGTCTGGCGTGCAGGCGGCATGCGCGGCGCAGATGGCAGTGGTTGGTATCGGTCATGCGCAAGTTTTGCATCAGGCTGATTTTGTCTTACCCAATTTTTTAGGTATGGACATTGCGGCGGTGTTGGCGAAGCTCAAATAAATCCACTTACTTATATATATCCGTTTTAAACAGGAAGAACCGATGAGAGATTATATTCAGAAAGATCCGTGGCAGATTATTGAAGACGGGTTTGATCCAGCTTTAAATCGCATTTCCGAAAGTATTTTCTCCATCGGCAATGGCAAGATGGGGCAGCGTGCCAATTTTGAAGAAACCTATAGCGGCAGCACTCTGCGCGGCAGCTATGTGGCGGGTGTGTATTACCCCGATAAAACTCGCGTCGGCTGGTGGAAAAATGGCTATCCAGAATATTTTGCC
Organism: Burkholderiales bacterium; assembly: GCA_016200845.1. GTDB lineage: Bacteria > Pseudomonadota > Gammaproteobacteria > Burkholderiales > Burkholderiaceae_D > Undibacterium. The sequence continues at coordinate 1,251 of JACQDW010000187.1, forward strand.
AAGGTACTCAACGCATGTAATTGGATAGGCATACGCGTTCACATTGATGGTGAAGAGCTCGATTTGGCGACAGCGCAGGTAAGTAGCTTTCGCCGCGTTTTGAATATGCGTGAAGGCGTGTTGACGCGCTCGTTTGTCGCGACGCTGGCATCGGGCAAGCAAGTGCAAGTCTGTGCCACGCGTTTTACCAGTATTGTCGATACGGACAATGGTGCGATTCGTTATGAAGTGACGCCCTTGAATTTTTCTGGCGTGCTGCGTTTGACGCCTTTGCTGGACTTGAATGTCTTTAATCAAGACTCGAATTACGATGAACAATTCTGGGATGAAGTCACGCGCTCAGTTGGGCATGGTGACGCGGCCATCACGGGTGAAACCAAGAAGACGCAATTTCACGTCGCCACCGCGTTTGCGATTAGTCTGAGTTTGGATGGGCAGGCAATTGCGTTCGATGCGCAAAGTCTGCAGCAAGAAAAGCTGGTCGGCAACGTGGTGCAGACGCAGGTTAAGCAAGATCAAACACTGACCTTGTATAAGTATGCAGCGGTGATTTCCTCGTTGTATGGCGATAAGGCGACATTGCAAGAACGTGCTGTGCAAAGTGCGGCGCAAGCGCGTGAGCAAGGTTTTGACGCGATGCTGGCCAAGCAAGCCGCAGCATGGGCAAAAAAGTGGGCGGAGTGCGATATCAGCATAGAAGGCGACGTCGCCGCACAGCAAGCGATACGCTTCAATATTCTACAAATGAATCAAACCTATACTGGTGAAGACGAGCGTTTGAATATAGGGCCGAAAGGCTTCACAGGTGAAAAATATGGCGGCGTCACTTACTGGGATACTGAGGCATATTGCCTGCCGTTTTATCTCAAAACTGCTGATCCTAAAGTAGCGCGGCAACTGCTGGTGTATCGCTATCAGCACTTAAGTCGCGCCATAGAAAACGCGGCCAAGCTCGGCTTTAAGCATGGCGCTGCGCTGTATCCTATGGTGACCATTAATGGCGAAGAATGCCACAACGAATGGGAAATCACGTTTGAAGAAATTCACCGCAATGGCGCGATGAGTTTTGCCATCTACAACTACATCAATCACACCGGTGATCAGGCTTATTTAGCTGAATATGGTTTGGAAGTCTTGATCGCGATTTCGCGCTTCTGGCGTCAGCGTGTGCAATGGTCTGAGCGTCGTGGCGGCTATCTGATGCTAGGCGTCACCGGGCCGAACGAATACGAAAACAACGTGAACAATAATTGGTACACCAATTTATTGGCGCAATGGACTTTGAATTACACCCGCACGGCCATCGCGCAAGTGCAGGCGAGTGATCCGGCGCGCTTTGCTGAAATTGTCGCAAAAACCGCTTTAGGTGGACACGAAGATGAGCTGACGATCTGGCAGGATGTGGCAGAAAAAATCGTCTTGCCAGTCGATGCGCAAACCGGCGTTTTCATCCAGCACGACGGCTTCATGGAAAAAGATTTGCAGCCTATGACGGCAATTCCGAAAGGCGAATATCCTATCCATAAGCATTGGTCATGGGACAGAATTTTGCGCTCTTGCTACATCAAGCAAGCCGATGTGCTGCAAGGGATTTACACCTTCGAAGCAAATTACGACAAAGAGACTTTGCGTAAGAATTTCGATTTCTATGAACCTTTGACGGTGCATGAATCTTCCTTGTCGCCTTGCATCCATTCGATTTTGGCGTCGTCGCTAGGTTACGAAGATTTGGCGTATAAATTTTATCTGCGCACAGCACGTCTGGATCTCGACGATTATAACCATGATACCGATGATGGTCTGCATATCACCTCGATGGCAGGTACCTGGATGTCGGTGGTAGAAGGCTTTGGTGGCGTGCGTGTACAAGATGGCAGCTTGCACTTGTCGCCGTCTTTGCCTCAGCAATGGCAAGCCTATTCTTTCCGCATCACCTTCCGTGGCAGTCTGTTGAAGGTGAGCGTCAATGCACAGACCTTGATGATAGAAAACGAATCGGATATCGGCCTGAACGTGCATGTCTATGGCGCAGAAAAGAGCTTGCCAGCACGTCAGATGATGACGCTAGCCCGCACTTCATGTTGATCGGAATCAAATGAATTTCTTGCTCACTGCGCTAGTCAAATGGCGTTTGTGAGTTTCGGGTCTCTTCCTGTAGAGTAGCGCGGGAAGAGGCTTTTTTTTTGATAGGACTTACGCAAAACAGACGCTGGCGCGAAGTTATACCTTCTGTGTTCGTTTTTTTTGGCGGGTTGCACCCGCCCTACATTTTTCTTTGCGATGAATAGAATGGGTACACAAATTAAATATCCAAACTGGTGGCGCGAGGCCGTGATTTATCAGGTCTATCCGCGCAGTTTTATGGATAGTAAAGGCGATGGCATCGGTGACTTGCCGGGGATTACCGCACGGCTTGATTACATCGCTAGCCTTGGTGTGGACATCGTTTGGATTTCACCGTTTTTTACGTCACCCATGCGTGACTTTGGGTATGACGTTGCTGATTATTGCGATGTCGATCCTTTGTTTGGTTCACTGGCGGATTTTGATGCGCTGGTGACGCGTGCTCATGCGCTAGGTTTAAAAGTGATGATCGATCAGGTCTTGTCACATACTTCTGATTTGCATCCCTGGTTTATAGAAAGCCGTAGTCAACGCAATAATCCCAAAGCCGACTGGTATGTCTGGGCTGATCCACAGCCTGATGGCACACCGCCGAATAATTGGTTGTCCATTTTTGGCGGTTCGGCCTGGCAATGGGATACGCGGCGCTGCCAATACTATCTGCATAATTTTTTGGCGAGCCAGCCGGACATGAATTTCCATTGCATAACCGTGCAAGAAGCGCATCTGGCGAATATGCGATTTTGGTTAGAACGCGGGGTCGATGGCTTCCGGCTCGACGCTTGTATTTATCATTTCCACGATGCTCAGCTCCGTAATAATCCGGTCGCAGCAAAACAAAATACCGTCAATGTAGCGGCATCTAATCCTTATGGTATGCAAGCGCATATTTACGATAATACGCGGCCAGAAAATTTGGCGTTTCTGGAAAAAGTACGCGCTTTATTGGATGAATATCAGGCGATTTCTATTGGTGAAATTGGTGCTGATGACGCCTTGAATGTGATGGTGCAATACACTTCATCATCAGAGCAGAGGCCGCGTTTGCACATGGCGTATAGCTTCAATTTGCTGACAGCGGAATTCTCTGCTACACATATACGGCAGCAAGTCGAAGCGTTTGAAGAAGCCGCTCGTTCGCAAGGACAACAGGCATGGGCATCGTGGTCGGTCGGTAATCACGATGTAGAGCGCGTGATGTCACGCTGGGGTGGAGTGCAGATGCAGCCCGCGTTTGCCAAAATGATTTTGACTTTGCAATTGGCATTGAAAGGTTCACCGTGTTTGTATCAAGGTGATGAGTTGGGTTTGCCGCAAGCGCAATTGGCTTATGAAGATTTACAAGACCCGGTTGGCATCACCTTTTGGCCAGAATCCAAGGGACGCGATGGATGTCGTACTCCCATGCCCTGGCATGCTGAGGGGACGCTAGCCGGATTTTCTGAGGGCAAGCCGTGGTTGCCAGTGCCTGCGGAACATCTCGCGCTGGCAGTCAGCGAGCAAGAGAGGGACATGGATTCACCGCTCCATTTTGCGCGCAGAGTCATGCGTTGGCGCAGAAGTATTCCGCAATTGTTGCGCGGCGATATAGCTTTCATCGATGCTCCCGAATCTATTCTCGCCTTCCATCGCGACATGCCGGGAGCGCCCAGTTTAATCGCTGTGTTTAATCTAAGTAATCAAATTCAGCAATTTCAATGTGATGACATGGCAGACTGCATCGCGCTCTCCGGTCACGGTTTGGCGGGGCATAAAGAAGGCCAAGTTGTGACGCTACCGCCGTATGGTGGCTGGTTTGGTTTGCGTCGTTGATGGGAAATCTGGGTTCAACCTAGAAACGGTAGTTGGACAGGCTCGAGTGTGCATTTTTCCGCCTCTCTGGCGAGGCGCGACGACGACGGAACCTCCATGTTCATAGGAGGAGTAACGAAGTCCAGAGGGGCGGAAAAGTGTGCAATCGAGCCTGTAGCGCTCTCACCCAAATGGTGTAAAACAAAAGCAATAAAATCCTACGATCAACCATAGACTTACTTTAATTTTGTAGCGGTCAACTGCCGGTTCTAGGTTTAAGTCAGCCCAAGGCATAAAGTTTGCGTTTATACTCTGGGTTTTATTCTCAAAATAAGAGCGGAGGAGACTATCTTGATCACGAAGCGTAAATTATTAAAAGCAGTTTTGGTAATGACTTTAGGTCTGGGTTTTGCAATGAGTGTGCAAGCACAGGCAGCTCAGCCAGAGCAAGGCAAAGAATACAAAAATTTGCGCCAGCCACAGCCGACCGATACAGGCAAAAAAATCGAAGTGATTGAATTCTTTGCTTACTATTGTCCACACTGCTACGCCTTAGAGCCGATTTTGTCGGAGTGGGCGAAGAAGCAAGGTGATCGCATCGTATTTAAACGCTACCACGTTCTTAATCCAGGTATTGAGAGCCAATTTAAGTTGTTTAATGCCTTGGACAGTCTGGGCAAAGTTGAAGAATATCAAAGCAAGGCTTTCGACGCCTATCACCAGCAACGCAATCGACTCATGACCGATGAGCAGGTCGCGGAGTTTGTGAGTAAAACCAAGCTCGATAAAACGACGTTCTTTAGCGCCTATAACTCTTTCACTGTGAAGATGAAGTTAAACCGGGTTCAGCGCATGATGGCTGATTACGAGATCGAGTCTTGGCCGACGATTATTGTCGATGGACGTTTGATGACTTCACCGTCGATGTCGGTCGCTGGCAAAGGCCGTGTGACTGAGCAGCAGCAAAACGAAGCTTTGTTGCCAGTGCTGGATTGGCTGGTGGCGAAGGCGCAAAAAGAGAAATCGGCCGCGAAATAAAATGGTATTTGTGTTGGAAACAAAAACGCCCGCGCGATGCGGGCGTTTTTGTTTGGGATTGGGAAGTGGCTTCCCAATGATTGCCCAAAGCAATATGGAAATCGATGTCTGAAATTAAGACAGATGACCAGAAATGAGTTTCGTCATTTCGAACATGGAGACTTGTTTCTTGCCACCGAAAACGGCTTTCAACTTGTCGTCCGCATTGATATTGCGTTTGTTTGCTTCATCTTGCAGCTTGTGCTTCTTGATGTATTCCCAGATTTTCTTAGTGACTTCAGTACGTGGCATTGGAGCTGCACCGATGACAGTCGCTAACACTGGAGACAAAGTCATAGGCTTCATGAATGCTGCATTTGGCTTACGTGCTGTTGCTGGCTTTTTAGCTGCTGGCTTTGCTGCTGCTTTCGCTGGTTTAGCGGCTGCTTTAGCTGGCTTTGCTGCTGGTTTAGCGGCTGCTGCTTTTGCTACTGGTTTTTTCGCTGCTGGTTTTGCTGCTGCTTTAGCGGCAGGTTTCGCTGCTGGTTTTGCTGCTGCTTTTTTTGGTGCTGTTGCCATATTGAGGCTCCTTCACAAGTGTCTTGAAATTGCGCCATTTCACGCAGTGCTTATAGTGGTGCTGTTTATCGGGCGACGCAAGTGTTTTTTTTTGCTTTTTGTGAAAAATGTGTGAGAAAACGTGGCGCAGTGCATTTTCAGAGTGAAAAATGTCGTTTTTCATTCGCAGAGCAGAAGGAGGATCGAGAAAAAATCTCTCAACGTGGAGACGCAGGGAGTGGAAATAGTCAGTTTCTTGGTTAAAAAAATCGAAGGCGATTCGCCTTCAGCAATTCAATTATAGGGATGTTGACTTAGGGAAGCGCGGATCTATTCGATAAGCGCGAAACCCCATTTTTTAGTGACTGAAAATTGCGGCGTTGCTGAACGAAAAATGGGATTTCCCTTCGGGTTCGGCGTAAAACGGGCGATTTTGACGGTGAATTCCCTTGCGAGGCACCAGCCTCGCTGCGGAAATGTCACCGCCAAACTCATCCCGTTTTCCACTCGAACGCGCATACCGAATAAATCCGCACTTCCCTAGGCGCCAAGCACAGCAATACTAAGGTATTGCGAGCATTGGCAACAACGGGCAGCACCCTAGAATTGGATTGATGACGGCGAATTTAGCGCATCATGCCTTTGAGGCCGCGCATCATTTTCATCATGCCGCCGCCTTTGAGTTTTTTCATCATGCTTTGCATTTGCTCAAACTGCGCGAGCATACGGTTCACTTCCTGAATTTGTACGCCCGCGCCAGTGGCGATGCGGCGTTTGCGCGAGGCTTTGATCAGGTCGGGTTTGGTGCGTTCTAATGGCGTCATGGAGTTGATGATGCCTTCCATACGACGCATTTGTTTTTCGGCGTTATCCATATTGGCACCCGATGCCGCTTGTTGGAATTGCGCTGGTAATTTGTCCATCAGGCTCGACAGGCTGCCCATATTTTTCATTTGCGCCAGTTGTGCTTTGAAGTCGTTCATGTCGAACTTGCCGCCGACTTTGATCTTTTCTGCGAGTCCTTTGGCCGCTTCGATATCCATGCCTTTTTGCGCGGATTCCACCAGAGCTAAAATATCGCCCATGCCCAGAATGCGATTGGCCATGCGGGTGGCGTCAAAGGCTTCCAAGCCGTCGAGCTTTTCAGAAACGCCCGCAAACTTAATCGGCTTGCCTGTGACGTGGCGTACTGAGAGTGCCGCGCCGCCGCGCGAGTCACCGTCTAATTTGGTGAGGACGACGCCGGTTAAAGGCAGAGCATCGTTAAAGGCTTTGGCGGTATTGACCGCATCTTGACCTAGCATGGCATCGACCACGAACAAGGTTTCGATAGGCTTGACTGCGGCGTGGACTTCGGCGATTTCTTTCATCATCGCTTCATCGATACCTAATCGACCAGCGGTATCGATGATCAAAACTTCGTGATGATGTTTCTTGGCCCAGTCGAGGGCGGCGAGGGCGATATCGACTGGTTTATCCGTGATGGCGGTTGGGAAAAAATCGGCACCAGCTTGTGCCGTCACCGTCTCTAACTGACCAATCGCGGCAGGACGATACACGTCGGCGGAAACGGTCAAGACTTTTTTCTTTTTCTTTTCGCGCAGATACAGTGCCAGCTTACCGACCGTGGTGGTTTTACCTGCACCTTGCAGACCTGCCATTAAGATGATGGCGGGAGGTTGGGTGGCGAAGTTGAGTTCTGAGGCGTTTTCACCTAAGTCAGCACCAATCAGGGAGGCCAGTTCTTTTTGCACTACGCCGACCAGAGCCTGGCCGGGGGTTAAGGAGCCGATGACGTCTTCGCCCATGGCTTTTTCTTTGACGCGGGCGATCAGGTCGCGCACCGCTGGCAGAGCAACGTCGGCTTCTAATAAAGCCATGCGCACTTCGCGCAGCATGTCGGCGGTATTCGATTCGGTTAAACGCGCTTCGCCGCGCATGGTCTTGACGACTTTGGCTAGGCGTTGGGTTAGATTGTCGAGCATAGTAAATAAACCTTTGATTCAGTATTTGAGCTGTGATGCAACTGGCTTTGTACATTGATGAACGCACAAGCGGCGAAACCGTGTATTTTACTCGAATTGCGCGCCTAATTCGTTGACTATCCATAAGCTGATAATCGGCTATGTAATTACTTTATGTCTAAACCTTGATGCATGCGTTTCGTGTTTTTCGCGACGGAACTAGATGAGCGGTTGTGTTTTCCTGATGTTGGGACTGGTCTTATCCGATCGCTGACGTAAAATTTGGCTTACGGGTTCTAACAAACGATACGCATGAGCACGTGCTTGGAATAAGAATTAAATCAGAAATAAAATGGAAAAAATCATGAACATACAACTTCAAACTAAGCCTATGGGTTCAATATCACGGGTGATCGCACTCATCGCGGTTTTGAGTGTCAGTGCCTGTGGTGGCTCGGGCAGTGCGCCGACCACACCGGTATCAACGCAAGTACCAGAAGTGGTGCAGGGGGCGCCGATGATAGTCGGAACTGTCGATGGCTTTGGTAGCCTGATTGTCGATGGTAAGCGCATCGATAATCATGGCGTCACCGCACAAGTGGAAAAAGAAAACGGTAATTTGACCAATGTTGAAGTCAAGCTGGGGCACAAAGTCGAAGTTCAGCATGATGGAAATGGTGTTGCCAAGCAAGTGAGAGTAAGGAGCACAGTTGAAGGTATAGTTCAAAGTGTTGATGTGACCGCTGGTAGCTTGAAAGTCATGGGGCAAACCGTCGTCGTGAATAGCGATGCAGCGAAGGGGCCTGTTACCGTGTTTGAACAACCCTATACGCAACTTGCAGATGTGAAAGTCAATGATAATGTGGAAGTGCATGCTTTGATCAAACAAGAGGCGGCAGACAAGATGGTGATGCAGGCGACGCGTATCGCGAAGCGTGACGCTGATAGTCATGATCGTGTCCACGGAATCGTCAGCGCATTATCGACAACAGCGCATACGTTTAAGCTGGGCGATTTGTTGATTGACTATACGGACGCCAAAATTTCACCGGAAAAAGCGGTGTTGGAGAATGGTATTGAAGTGCAAGTCTTCATCGCTGCAAATACGGTAAGTACAAGTCAGACCGCGAAGGCGAAATATGTGATTGTGCTGGCGCGCAAACCCGAAACCGAGGGCAAGCCAGTTGAAGTCGGCGGTGCGATTTCAGTATTGGATACTGCAGGCAAAAAGATGACTGTCAATGGTGTTTCGATTGATATCAGTGCAGCGACTTTCAATCAACCAGGCAAGACTATGGCGGATTTAAAGCTGGGTATGTATGTGATTGTGAAGGGTGTGTATGTGACTAATACCGGCCTGAAGGCGAGCACCATCGTGATTCGTGGCGTCGATGGAGAGAAAGATAAGATTGTTGAATTGCATGGCACAATACTCGACTTTCTATCGAACGCTTCATTCACAGTTCGCGGCGTGAAGGTCGATGCTAGCGCTGCGACAATTGACGCTGTGTCTTGCAAGGGTACAACCCTCGCAAATCACATGCAGGTCGAAATCAAGGGCGCATTGCAAGCAAATGGTAGCGTGAAGGCGAGTGCCGTCAAGTGCGAGGACGTGAAAGAAACGAGTTCCGTAATTGGTCGAAATGGCGTTGCGAGCAAAGTCGATGCGACAGCAAAGAGCTTTACTTTGACGACAGAAAAAGAGACTTTGACTGTGAAATGGAACGAAAAAACGGTCTTTGTTCGTGCAAGTGCTGACGCATTGGACGGGAAAAAATTGTCGGTTGAAGGTTTGATGACAAACGGCGTGTTGCTAGCTGAAAAAATCGTGTTAGCTCAGAAATGAGTGTCAAATTAAGTGTTGGTTAATCGCAAGGATCATGATGCCTTGTGATGAAAAAAAAGCCGCGTTGAACTCGATCAACGCGGCTTTTTTGTGGGTGATGCGAGAAGCTATTATTTGAGACCTTTGCGCAAAGTAGCGAGCGGCCGAAGTTTGAGTCGAGAAGCGCACCTGTGCTGGAGCACTTGCTCCCATCGCAGGCTTAAAATTCGGTCGCGCAGTAAGTTGCGCAGAGGTCTCTATTCCGCGCCCATTTCCTTCAACAGGTTGTCGGCTTTATCGACATGTTTCATCTGCCACAGCATATAGCGCAAATCGACCTGGATAGAGCGGCTAGATGCCTTGTTGTAGTCCCAGTCAGCAATGATGGAATCTAGGGTGCCGTCAAATGCCAGACCGATGAATTCACCTTTGGCGTTCAGCGCTGCGGAGCCTGAGTTGCCGCCTGTGATGTCCAAGGTTGCCAGATAATTGACTGGAACAGTCTTCAAGATTGGATCGACATACTTGCCAAAGTCTTTGGCTTTGATCGCTGCTAACTGATTTGCGGGTGCGTTAAATTCGCCCGTGCCTGTTGCTTTTGCAGCGACACCTTTGACGGTGGTGAAAGCAGTCCAAGTGGTGCCATCAGCGCCGAAAGGACGGCTGGCAACTTGACCGAAGGTGACGCGCAAAGTGCTGTTGGCGTCTGGGTAGACCGCTTGGCCTTTGCTCTTCATGTAGGCGATTTTAGCTTTCATATAGCTGGCGTAGGCTTTTTGCGAATTGCCTGCGGTTTCCAGATCGGCGGCTTCGCGTTTCATAGCTTCGTCATACATCGCAACAGCGGCTTTGATAAAACTATCGTTGCTGGCTTTGAAGTCATCAACCGATTTGTCTAACCAAGAAGCGCGGAAGGCTTTTTCACCAAACTGACTGCCAGCATAGAGCTGATCGAGCAAGGCTTTCAAGGCATCTTTGCTCATGCCATCTTTGATGCCCATGGCATTGTCGAAGTTAGCATTGCGCTCTGCTGCGGGTGCTGCGGCGTATTTGACGAGGCTATTCAACACCAATGCCTTATCGACTTTTTCATCATAGCTGCGCTCTACGCCATCGATACCTGCTTTGAAGCGTGGCAAGTCGCGCACTTGGAAACCAGCGCGGCGTTCTGCATCTGGCTTGGTCTTCTCATGCGCTAAGCGATACAAGGTGCGTGCTGTGCTGAGGAAGCGCGGTGAGGACGAACCCAGGAAAGATTCTTTCTTAGCGGTGGCATCGCGCTTATTGTAGATCTCTTCAATCGCGGCGATGTCGGCAGCAAATTCTGCTTTGGTCTTAGGATTGGAATTGACCCACGCTTTCAAGGCGTCGTGTTCCTTGGTTTTGCGCTCCAAAATATCGCTGCCTGCATAGCTGTCTAGCATGCCTTGGCGATTTTTGTAGTAGTTGTTGATACCTGCCACCATGCCTGCATATTTGAGGCTGGCATCTTTGTTGTCTTTGGTCTCTGCCGCGATGATTGCTAAGGATTCGCCAGAGTTTTTGACAAAGTTAGGGTAGTCAAAATCAAAGGTGTAAGAGATTTCAGAAGGCAAACGATGACGGTTAGTGCGGCCAGGGTAGCCCAATACCATCACGAAGTCGCCTTCTTTCAAGCCATCTTTAGCCAGTTTCAAAACATGCTTAGGAACGTAAGGCACATTGTCTTTGCTGTATTCAGCCGGTTTGCCATCTTTGCCAACGTAAGCGCGGTAGAAACCATAATCACCAGTGTGACGTGGCCACATCCAGTTATCGGTGTCGCCACCAAATTTACCCACGCCTTCGGCTGGTGCGTGGACTAAGCGCACGTCTTTGATTTCCATTTGACGGATCAGATAAAATTCCAAACCACCGTAGAAAGAGGGAATGCTGCAGCGGAAACCGGCTTCTTTTTCACACGCGGCGATCATGGTTTTTTGATTTTTTTCCATGGCGTCGATACGTGCTTTGCCAGTCAGTTTGGCGACGTCGGCGTTTATGATTTTGTCGCTGACATTGCTCACTTCGGTGGTGACATAAATGCGCGAACCGGGTGATGCTGGCAGTTCATCGGCCAGGGTTTTGGCTAAGAAGCCATTGGCCAGAATATTGTTAGCTGGCGTGGAATTGCGGGCAACCGAGTCATAGACGCAGTGGTGATTGGTCGCGACCAATCCCATCGGTGAGACAAATGAAGCGGAACATCCACCAAGGCTAACGATGGCGCCCATCGGAAACTCGGTGAGCTTGGTTAAGGATTGCGGGTCTAACTTGAGACCAGCGGCTTTGAGTTGCTTAGCTACTTGTGGTAACTGTTGCGGCATCCACATACCTTCGTCAGCGTGGGCAACGCCGCCAACGAGGGTGATAGCTGCAAGGGCGAAAAGGGATTTTTTCATTTTTATTCCTGCAAAAAAGTCGTTTTTGATGGTCAGAAATTGGGCTGAAAATGCTAGGCCAGCGCTTTCCTGAGTGCTGGGAGTATCTAGAAGCGGGTGGGCTAAGTCAAGCGATTCCGTCAATGTTTTGAGGGGAAGTCAGAGGCTTGTTGTACAATCTTCCTTGTCAAAGATAGGTAGGTTTTCCAGGTGGGAATATTTTTTGGCGAAACAGACCTGAGGGCGCTCATTACGCTTTTTAATAAGAACGAAAATCATGTTAATGAATTTATCGATTGCAGCCTGCATCTTGTATGTAATCTGCCCATTTATCTCCGCTCAACGCCAGTGGTTGGCGATGGGGTTGACGGCCGTCGCCTGGTGTGTGCATGGATTGGCGCTGGGTTTGAGCGTACATGCAGAGCACGCGTTGCGCATCGGTTTTGCGGTGATGTGGTCGGCGGCGATCTGGGTGTCTGTGCTGGTTTTTTTGGTGGAAAACCGTAATTTTTCTGTCGATGGTTTGCGTATTCTGGTTTTGCCGCAAGCTGCGGTTTCTGTGTTGATGCCCGTGTTTTTCCCCGGTAGTTTGATTGTGTTAGAGGGGAAACCTGCGATGTTTCCGTGGCATGTGGGCATTGCGATTTTGGCCTATAGCACGCTGACCATTGCGGCGTTTCATGCTTTGGTGATGTATGTGCAGGATTTGTCTTTGCATCGTATGCGCCAGCGACCAGCGCAATCCTGGTTGGAAAAAGCCTTGGATCGCTTGCCCGCTCTGTTGAAAATGGAGCACATTTTATTTTTATTAGTGAGCTTAGGATTCGTTTTTCTGACGCTGACCGTCTTATCGGGCGTCATTTTTTCTGAACAATTTTTAGGCGTTGCATTTAAGATTGATCACAAGACGGTGTTGTCGCTTTTGTCCTGGCTTTTATTCGCCGTGTTGTTAGTGGGGCGACAGTGGCGTGGCTGGCGTGGTAAGGCGGTATTGCGGATTACTTTGTTTGGTTTCGTGTCTTTACTGCTGGCCTATGTCGGTAGTCGGTTTGTTTTGGAAGTGATGTTGCACCGGAGTGTGTTATGAGGTTGCTGGTCTGGTTGATTTTGGGCGTTCTCGTTTATCTTGCGATTCGCAAGAATACGCGGACGCCTGACTCAAATAAGCCGCGCCCAACTTGGACTGCGGACGAGCAGAATAGCGAGCAACATGTGCAAGCGCATTCTTCCGGAAAACCAAGCGAGACGATGGTGTCGTGCGCGCAGTGTCAGGTTTTTATTCCTTCCTCAGAAGCTGTTCGTCGCGGAACACAGGTATTTTGTTGCGATGAACATGCGCAGCAATTTACTGCTCAATGATGATCCATCAAACCCAACGTCAAATGGCCATCAGCGCGACCATGTGGCGTTCTCTGCAGGCGCTGAATATATCGCGCATCATCATTGCGCTGGCTCTGTTTGTTTTTTTGGGTTTTCGTACCGCACACGATAACTGGTTTTTTAGCTCGCCTTTGTTGCGTAGTGTCGCGGGCATTTATCTTGTGTTCGCGGTGTTTTTTGCCTTACTTAAGAGCCGTCAGGAGCGGAGCCGACAGGAGCGTCATTTTTTATCTCAGCTGATCGCGCAAATCTCTATCGATTTGATTGCGATTTCCTTGTTGTATCTTGGGGCGGGTGGTAGCAAGAGCGGCCTGGTGATTTTGTATCTGTTCCCATTGGCGGGCGCGGGCATACTTGGTCCTATGTTGTTGGGTTTGTTTTTTGTCTCGGCGGTGTCACTGTTTATTTTGCTGGTGAATGCCTATCAGGTTTTGCAAAATGAAGACAGCAACCTGATTTCGCAAGCGGGCTTGTATGGCGCGGCGTATTTTGCAGCGGTGTTTGTGTTAAACCGGCTGGCAAAAAATTTGATTGGGCAAGAGGAGCTGGCCTACCAACGCGGTTTGGAGCTGGCATTGCAGCAAGCAATTAACCGGACTGTGATTGCCGATATGGAAGATGGCGTGTTGGTCATTGATCACGAGGGTTATTTGTTTGAGTCGAATCCAGCTGCGGAACGCATGTTAGGTCTGGCATCTATTAAATTAGCGAGCGCGAACCGGCGCAAGTTAGAACAAATTCCGGGATTGCAGGTGATTGCTCTGGCGATGAAGGAGTGGGCTGATGGCACGAACTTTCATACGACGACCTGGCTGCGCAATGAAGGTGCTTCGTTTGTGGTGATACGGCATTTTGCCGAAGACCGTCACGTCCATCATGCTGACGAGTCTATCGCTGACGAGGCTACCGATAATGGCACTCATTTAAAACTGCGCTTTATTCGTATCGATGAAAACGATTTTGATCTGACTAATGCGCCGATAGCACCTTGCACCATCATCTTTATGCAAAATGTGTCCGATATTGAAAATCAGGCGCAGCAATTAAAGTTGGCATCAATGGGACGCTTGACAGCGAGTATCGCGCACGAAGTGCGCAACCCCCTTGCTTCAATTGCGTATGCTTCGTCTTTATTAGGCGAGGATGTACATAACGAAGTGCAGGCGAAACGCTTACTCAAAATTGTGGATGATAACGTTAGTAGGTTAAATCAACTGATAGAAGATATTTTGAAGCTGTCACGCAAAGCGCAGCACAATTTGCAACCGATTCTGTTGTTGCCAGAGCTGCGGAGTATCGTGCAAGAGTTTGTGGAAACGCGAGGCATTTCTGAACAATTGATACAGGTGAGTGACTTCGGGCATTTTCATGTGACCTTTGATCCGGGGCATTTGCATGAGGTAGTGAGTAATTTATTGTCGAATGCGTTGCGCTACGCCAGTAGCAAGCCCGGTTGCATTCGTTTAATCATGAAAGTGGCGGCGGGACAAAGGCGAGAATTACATATACAAGATGACGGCCCAGGAATTTCGTCCGTGGTCAGAGCGCATTTGTTTGAGCCTTTTTATACGACCTCAAGTAAGGGAACGGGTTTGGGTTTGTATATGGCGCGTGAATTGTGTTTGAATAATCACGCAGTCTTAGATTATGAATATAGAAATGATGAAACAAGCTCCTACGGCATAGAGCCAGGCGGACGTTTTGTCATCAACTTTTCGACGAATGAAAAATAATGAGTAGCCAAGAATCAATGCCAGTCGCACGTATTCTGGTGATCGACGATGAAGCGCATTTGCGCGAATTATTGGAAATCACTCTGATCAAGATGGGGCTGGATGTGGATAGCGCAGAGTCACTGGAAGCGGCGCGGCGTTTATTGAATCGTCATACCTATTCACTGGTGTTGACCGATATGCGTTTGCCTGACGGATCGGGGTTGGAGATGGTCGAAGAAGTGACCCGTCAGTACAAAAATACGCCAATAGCCGTGATCACTGCATTTGGCAGCGCAGACAATGCCGTGATTGCCTTGAAAGCGGGCGCATTTGATTATGTGTCCAAACCATTGGCGCTGGATCAATTGCGCAAGCTCGTGTTGTCCGCTTTGCAGATGCAGACGGTCAAACCTGTAGAAGAAATTGCGTTGGTCGCAGCGGTGCCTGCAAGCCCTTCGTTTTTGATTGGGCAATCGCCCGAAATTCAACATGTGCGTGCGCAGATCAGCCGTCTGGCGCGTAGCATGGCGCCCGTGATTGTGACGGGCGAATCAGGCAGCGGCAAAGAATTGGCTGCGCGTGAGATTCACAGAAATAGCGCGCGTGCTGATAAGCCATTTATTGCGGTCAATTGCGGTGCTATCCCCGAAATGTTGATGGAAGCCGAATTTTTTGGCTATCGCAAAGGCGCGTTTACTGGCGCAAACGATGACAGGGATGGGTTTTTTCAGGCGGCAAACGGCGGCACCTTAATGCTAGACGAAGTGGCGGATTTGCCGTTAGCGATGCAAGTCAAACTCTTGCGTGCGATACAGGAAAGACGGGTGCGTAAAGTCGGTGCGACGGTGGAAGAAGCGGTCGATGTGCGCATCTTAAGCGCCACCCATCAAAATTTGGAACACTGTGTCAGTGCCGGGAAGTTTCGTCAGGATCTGTATTACCGACTCAATGTGATCGAATTGGTGTTGCCATCCTTGCGTCAGCGCTTGAGCGATGTGCCCGATCTGGCGGCATCGATTTTGCTGCGCCTAGGCGTGCCCGGCTATCCAGTTAGCTTGAATGAGGCTGCCTTGCAAGCCCTGCAAAATTATGATTTCCCCGGCAATGTGCGCGAGTTGGAAAACATATTGGAACGTGCCGCCGCATTTGCGAATGACGCTTGCATCGATGTGATTGATCTGGGTTTGCGTACGTCGGTGAAGAAGGCCGATCCTGTACCTCAAGAGGTGATTGCGGTTGGCGTTGCAGAAACGGGCGATGCACTTGCCAGCATGCCAGAGCCCGTCATTGTGGAAGAAAGCACTTCGCTCGTCGCCAGTGCTGCCGATGCGAAAGCTCCTGATAATTTATTCCAGGTTCCAGAGCTACCTTGTTCTTTACCCGCCTATCTGGAAAACATAGAGCGCGAAGTCATACGCTTAGCGCTCGCCAGAACCCGCAACAACCGTACTCAGGCCGCTGAATTATTGGGAGTGAGCTTTCGGCAATTGCGCTATTCCATACAAAAATTAAAGATCAACGATGTTGGCGCAGACTAAGACAGGTGTTGCGTCGGAGTTGCAGCCCATCGCTATCGATGCGCAAGGCTGGTGCACGCAGGCTTTGGTGCGTCCCTCACCTAATTTCGGGCCTCGTCCAGATGCGGTCGAGATTTCACTTTTAGTGATTCATAACATCAGTCTTCCGGTGGGTGAGTATAGGCAAGATCATGTCAGTGCACTATTTCAGAATCGCTTAAATTGCGATGCCCATCCCGATTTCGCCTCGCTGCGCGGTTTGCAAGTGTCCAGCCATTTCTTGATACGGCGTGATGGTCAGTTATTACAATATGTCTCCTGTTTGCAGCGCGCATGGCATGCTGGTGTCTCGGAACTATTCGGACGGCAAGGCTGCAACGATTTTTCTATCGGCATTGAATTAGAAGGTTGTGACACCGAGCCATTTGAAGCCGCGCAATATCAAGGCTTGACGATGCTGACGACAGCTTTGTTGCAGCGTTATCCCATCACCCATATCGCAGGACACAGCGAGATTGCCTCGGGGCGAAAAACTGATCCCGGGCCATGTTTTGACTGGTCAAGTTTTCTCGCTACTTTGCCAGGGTGGGAATACAGAGATAACTGATCACTTTTCAGTTACCTCATTATTTCTGCATAAAAGAGACCTCTGCACAACTGTCGCGAGCGGTCGAAGTTTGAGTCGAGAAGCGCACCTGTGCTAGAGCACAGCGAGCATCGCAGACTCAAAATTCGGCCGCGTAGTAGGTTGTGCAGAGGTCTCTAAAAAATCGTCTCACCCAAAAGAGTGTTGGTATTTTTACGACCAGTTGACAGTGTCATTGATCGGAAAAATCTGGGCTTGCACAAGGATTAGGCAAGCTAATGTTAGTGCCCACTCACTCCCTGATCCGCATTGATTTGTGTCTTGACCAATGTCAAATAGAAGTCGCGAGATTTTGATAAAAAAATCCAGAACTTTTCTCTGAAAGCGGTTGCGCTTCCGTAGTTGAGCCACTAGAATTAGTGCATTCGGAAATAAACACACTATATCTAGTGTTTTTGAGAAATCTTCCTCAAGCTCATTTCCCCATCATTTTTGTTTGGTAATACGTGCAGTGAATGGACGAAGTCAACGATTTGGCTTCGTGTTTTTATTGGACTTGTCGTTTCGCATGGAAGTCCGCGTTCATTTTTGTAAGCAGTCGCAGCAAACCGTTTTATTCGCATAAATTCGTTTTTGTAGCAGTGTTGGACCGAATTAAGACAAACGTAGTCATCAACAATTTAAATCAATAAGACCCTGATCCTGGAGGCCAAATGCACTCTTCTATAGAACTATCCCCTACACCGTCCATTGAGTCTGGCATCGCCAGCATTCATGCTTCGACCCCTATGCATTTAGCGCCGACTGCTAATTTTAGTGACTACCGTATCATCCGCCGCAATGGCGCTGTCGTTGGTTTTGAACCGTCCAAAATTTCCATCGCGGTGACCAAGGCCTTTTTGGCTGTCAACGGTGGGCAAGGTGCGGCATCAGCGCGTATTCGCGAATTGGTGGAACACTTAACTTTTAATGTGGTGAGCGCCTTGATGCGTCGCCAGCCAGCGGGCGGTACTTTCCATATTGAAGACATTCAAGATCAGGTTGAGTTGGCATTGATGCGTTCGGGTGAGCATGATGTGGCTCGCGCTTATGTGTTGTATCGCGCCAAGCGCATGGACGAACGCCGTCATCAGTTGGAAGCGCAGGCCGCTGGCAAGCCAGAAGTGGCAGCGCCGCAAATTCACGTCATCGTTGATGGTCGCCCACAAGTCTTAGAAATCGCTCAAGTGCGTGCTTTGATTTCGGCCGCTTGCGTTGGTCTGGAAAAATTAGTCGATGCCGAGGCGATCTTGGTCGAGACTTTAAAGAATTTGTATGACGGTGTGCCAGTCGAAGAATTGCACAAGTCTGCGATCCTGGCAGCGCGCGCCATGATGGAAAAAGAGCCTGCCTATAGTCAGGTGACAGCGCGTTTGCTCTTGCATACAGTGCGTAAAGAAGTGTTTGGTCGTGAAGTTGCGCAAAATGACGCGGCGGCTGAGTATGTAGACTACTTCCCTAAGTTTGTGAAGAAGGGTATAGAAGCTGGTTTGCTCGACGCCAAGCTGGCGCAATTTGACTTGAAAAAAATGGCGAATGCCTTGGTTGCTGATCGCGATCTGCAATTTGGCTATCTCGGTTTGCAGACTTTGTATGATCGCTATTTCTTACACGTTCGCGATATCCGTATCGAAATGCCACAGGCTTTCTATATGCGCGTGGCGATGGGCCTGGCTCTCAACGAGATCGACCGCGAAGCACGTGCGATTGAGTTCTACAACTTGTTGTCTACGTTTGATTTCATGAGTTCGACGCCGACCCTGTTTAATAGTGGCACCCAGCGTTCGCAACTCTCTTCCTGCTACCTGACAACGGTGGCGGACGACCTCGACGGCATTTACGAAGCGATTAAAGAAAACGCGCTGTTGGCAAAATATGCAGGCGGTTTGGGCAATGACTGGACGCCAGTGCGTTCTTTGGGTGCACATATCAAGGGCACTAACGGCAAATCTCAAGGCGTGGTGCCATTCCTGAAAGTGGTGAACGACACAGCAGTGGCGGTCAATCAAGGTGGTAAGCGTAAAGGTGCGGTCTGTGCTTACCTTGAAACCTGGCACATGGACGTCGAAGAATTTTTGGAGCTGCGTAAAAACACGGGCGATGATCGCCGTCGTACGCATGACATGAATACCTCCAACTGGATTCCTGATTTGTTCATGAAGCGCGTCATGGAGAAAGGCGATTGGACCTTGTTCTCGCCATCCGACGTGCCTGATCTGCATGATAAATTTGGTAAAGCCTTTGAAGAAGCTTACACCGCCTACGAAGACAAGGCAGCACGTGGCGAGCTCAAGTTGTCCAAGAAAGTGGCGGCCTTAGATTTGTGGCGCAAGATGCTCTCGATGTTGTTTGAAACTGGCCATCCTTGGATCACATTCAAAGACCCATGCAACATCCGTTCACCACAGCAGCACGTGGGCGTGGTGCATAGCTCGAACTTGTGTACAGAAATCACCCTGAACACCAACGACAGCGAAATCGCGGTCTGCAATCTGGGCTCGGTCAACATGCCAGCCCACATGAAAGATGGCAAACTCGATCACGACAAGCTCAAGCGTACTGTGACGACAGCGATGCGCATGCTCGATAACGTCATCGATATTAATTACTATGCTGTTAAAAAAGCGCGTGATTCTAACTTGCGTCACCGTCCGGTTGGCCTCGGTATTATGGGCTTCCAAGACTGCTTGCACATGATGCGTGTGCCTTACGCTTCTATGGATGCGGTTGAATTTGCCGATACCTCGATGGAAGCAGTGTGCTACTACGCTTATCTGGCATCGACCGAGTTGGCGCAAGAGCGTGGTCGCTATAGCTCTTACACCGGTTCTTTGTGGGATCGCGGCATCTTGCCGCAAGATTCTGTCAAGTTGCTGGCTGAGGAGCGTGGTGGTTATTTGGAAGTCGATAGCTCCGAATCTA
>JACQDW010000185.1 GCA_016200845.1 Burkholderiales bacterium
AAAATGCATCAGTTTCATCCTCGACTCCTTGAAGATAGACGTATTAGAGGTAAGTGAAAAAAGAACAGCATGAGTTTAATTTATAAAATAGAAATTAAGTGTGCTTGTGTCGTATTTTGCGCCGCTCACTAATTAACACGTGTGCTTTTCCTTTATGAAAGCTTCTCACGCCGCATCACCTTCCTGCAATCGCCCAAACAGGCGAGTTTTGCAACTACTTAAATCAACAAAGTCGCCATGATGACTTTTTTTGACTTAAAATGGAAACGATTCCATTTGGATCAAACAAAACAAAATCAGGAGATTTTCGATGAGCAATCCATCCGTGCTTTTCAGATTACCGTGCGCCTTAATCGGGACTTTGTTGACCGTATCCATCGCTGCTTGTGGCGGTGGCGGAAGCGCAGCGACACCAGCGAAGGAGCCTGGTGGAAACTTGCCTGTGATTGTTCCCATTCCCAAAACGCCAGTTAAGAATCCCGCTCCGACCATGCTGCATACTGAGGGCACGCAATGGCTTAATGCGGCGAGCAAGCCGCAGCGTTTGCAAGGCGTAAACTTGGGGAACTGGTTACTGCAGGAATTTTGGATGATGGGACAAGGCAGCGCTGGTATTGACGATCAATGCAAATTAGAGGCGAAGCTGGATCAGCGTTTTGGTTATGCCGAACGGCAGCGGCTGTATCGCTTGTTTCGCGATAATTGGATGAGTGTGCGCGATTGGGACATCATTGAAAAGTTTGGCTTTAACGTGGTGCGTTTGCCGTTTATTTGGAGCCTGATTGAAGATGAAAAAAATCCGCTGCATTTGCGCGATGATGCCTGGGAGATTTTCGATGAAGCATTGAAGCAAGCCGAGCAGCGCGGCATCTATGTGATACTCGATTTGCATGGCGCGGTCGGCGCACAAGGCTGGGAGCAGCATAGCGGCTGTGCGGGCAAGAATTTGTATTGGAGCACTCCCGCGTTTCAAGAGCGTACTGCGTGGTTGTGGAGGCAAATTGCGGGGCGTTATCGTGATCGCGCTGTGGTGGCAGGATATAGTCTGTTGAACGAGCCTTGGGGTACCAGTGAGGCGAATCTGGCTCTGGAGATAAAGAAGCTCTATGAGGCAGTGCGCAGCGTCGATCAAAACCATGTGGTGATTTTGCCCGGACATGCGGCTGGCATTGATGCGTATGGCAAGCCTGCTGAGCAGGGCATGCGCAATGTGGCGTTTGAAATGCACTTTTATCCGGGTCTTTTTGGGTGGGGGCAAATCGGTGTCGATGTGCATAAAGACTGGTTGTATTGCGGTGGCGGCAGCACGCGTGGCGTGTGTGAATGGAATCAACGCTTGAAGAATGTGAACACGGCGTTTTTGGTTGGCGAGTTTCAACCGTGGACCGGGCAAGGTTTAGAGAGCGGCGCGCAAATCACACGTATTACTTATGACGTGTATGCCGACTATGGCTGGGCGGCGACAAGCTGGTCGTATAAATTGATCAGCAACGGTGGTGGGCAGGGCGCGGGGACTTGGGGACTGGTGACCAATGCGGCGAATAATCCGGTGCCTGGCCTGGACTTCAATACGGCGACACTGGCCGAGATTGAGAAAACCTTTCGCTTGTTTGGTAGCGTGCCTTATGAAGTGCATGAGCCTTTGATGGCGTGGATGAATAGCTCGGTGGCACCTGATCCATTTCGGCGGCGTTGATGCTTTGGGCTTATCAAACGTAGGGCGGGTGCAAGCCGCGCAGCTCAGGTGTATGACCGTCTGGCGGCGCGGGTTGCACCCGCCCTACTTCGTGCGCCATCAAAATTCTTTCGCCAACTCCAGCATCTCAATCTCTTTCACCAACCTGAATTCATCGCCGACTTCTTCGGGGAAAGGTACGATGCGTCCGGTGCGAACGTAGCCGCGCCGTTCGTAATAGGAGATCAGCTCGGTGCGGGTGGTGATCACGGTCATCCACATGCGCTTGACGCCCCACTGCTCTTGCACTTGTTGTTCGGCCTGTGCGATAAATTGCTTGCCTATGCCACCGCCTTGCAATGTTGGCTGCACCGCGAACATGCCCAGATAAGCGCCGTCTTCGGTTCTTTGCAAATTGACCGAGCCGATAATCTGATCGCCTTGCTGACACACCAGAATGAAGGAATCAAGATTACTGATCAAGTCGCTCACCTCAGGCGCTTCGACACGCACACCCGTCAACAAATTCGCTTCCGTGGTCCAGCCAGCACGGCTGGAATCACCCCGATAAGCGCTATTAACTAAGGCGCAAATGGCCGGGACATCGGTGAGCTGGGCGATACGAAATTGAAGTGGCGAGTGTGACATCTGAACATCCTTAAAAAGACAACAGCCAATAACAACGGTAAATGATAACGGATAAATCAAGTCGTTGTATTTGAGGATTAAAACCGTCGCTCATTTCACCCCCGCTTTTTTGCGTTTCATCCCCCACTTTCGACGATTGACCACTTTGCATCTTGAAGAACCCGACCTCGTCATGAATACTCACCATCGCACATTTCCCCCACATTTTTATCAGCAGGTACCGATATGTTACGTAAAACCTTACTCGCCGTCGCTATTGCCTCCACGCTAGTTGCATGCGCCAAAGCGCCACAGGAGACCAACAAGGCAAGCGCCAGCGCGGTCGCCAGCGCCAGTTCTGCTTCGGCCAAGAGCGATGCCAAAGACACAGCGGCACCTGTCAAACTCATCATCGCCAATGAAGACGTGCTCAACTTGCAGAGCAATGCGCTGGCCTCTGGCCCGGTGGTGATTGGCTCAATTCAGCCAGAATTAAAAGCCGATCTGCGCGCAGAAGTGTCTAGTGTGGTGCTGCAAGTCTTGAAAGAAAACGGCG
The DNA here is from genome assembly GCA_016200845.1 of Burkholderiales bacterium. Classification (GTDB taxonomy): domain Bacteria; phylum Pseudomonadota; class Gammaproteobacteria; order Burkholderiales; family Burkholderiaceae_D; genus Undibacterium. The sequence continues at coordinate 2,859 of JACQDW010000185.1, forward strand.
AATCGGTCAAACGCGGCGACGCAATTGTGCGTCTCGATGAAACCTCGATACGCGATAATTTAAATTCAGCCAATGACGCCGCACGCAATGCGGCATTGGCATTGGAGCAGGCGGAGCGCAATTTGCAGCGTTTAAAAACCTTACGTGCTTCCGGCATGACCTCGATGCAGGCATTGGACGATGCCGAAGTGCGGCGCAACGCGGCGCAGAGCGAAGTCTCTGCCGCCAAGGCACGCGCAGTTCAGGCGCAACAACAATTGCAACGCACGGTCGTCAGAGCGCCGTTTGATGGCGTCATTAGCGAGCGCAAGGTGTCTGCTGGCGACACTGCGTCTGCTGGCAAAGAATTGGTGAAAGTCATCGATCCGAGCAGCATGCGCTTTGTCGGTCGCGTCTCTGCCGACAAAATCGGTATGGTGAAATCGGGGCAGGCGGTGAGCTTTCGCATCAACGGTTATGCGCAACAAGAGTTCCGCGGCAAGATCACCCGCATCAATCCTTCCGCTAATGATGTGACGCGTCAGGTTGAAGTCTTGGTAGCCTTCTCTGATGGCAAGTTACCGCGGGTCGCGGGTCTCTATGCAGAAGGCAATATCGAGGCAGAATCTGTTTCTGCATTAATACTGCCAGAAGCAGCGATTGTGAAGTCAGGCGACAAGTCATTTGCCTGGTTGATTAAGAGTGCGAAACTGAATAAAGTGGAGTTGGCATTAGGCAGCCGCGATGTCCGCACTGGCAATTATGAAGTTCGCAAAGGTGTCAGTGCTGGCGATGTGGTGATGCGCAATCCCAATTCCAGTTTAAAAGAAGGTCAGACAGTTGAAATGACTGGTTCCGCTAGTAGCAAAACTGCCTTAGCAAAAACCACTTTGGCGATGGGGAACTAAAATCATGTTTCTTTCTGATTTCAGTATTAAACGCCCTATCGCCACTATCGTTTTGATCATCGCCATGATGGCAATGGGTTTGCTGGCGATGAGTAAATTGCGCGTCAATCAAAATCCCGACGTGGAAATTCCGGGTCTGTTTGTGAGCATCCCTTACCCCGGTGCGTCGCCCGATACGGTGGAACGCGAAATCGTCAATCGCTTAGAAAAATCATTGCAGAGCGTGTCCGGTGTCGATGAATTGTATTCGTATTCGAACGAAGGCAGTGCAGGCTTTGAGATGCGCTTTTCGTTCAAGAAAAATATGATCGAGGCGGCAGAAGAAGTGCGCAATGTGATTTCCTCTGTGCGCTATAAATTGCCGACAGAAATGCGTGAGCCGGTGATACGCCGGTTTGATCCCTCAACGCAGCCTATTCTCAATCTCGCATTATCTTCCACCAGCCAAAGCCACGCCGAGATTTCTCGACTGGCAGAAGATACATTGGCAACGCGCTTGCGCGGCATCGCTGGCGTTGCAACTGTCAATGTGAATGGCGCATTACGACGCGAACTTTCAGTGCTGCTGCGCGCGGAAAAACTGCGTGAGTTTAATGTATCGGCAGGCGAGGTCGTCAATGCATTGCAAAGCCAAAACACCAATGCACCTGTGGGCAAAGTGCGTGGTGATCTGGAAGAAGAAAGCATCCGCCTGGTCGGCCGCATTGAAAGCCCAGAAGAGTTTCAAAACATCGTCGTGAAACGTCGTGGTGATCAAATTGTCCGACTGGGACAGGTCGCCACCATAGAAGACGGTTTTGCCGATATCAATGGCTTGAGCATACGCAGTGCCAAACCGAATGTCGGTATTCAAGTCACTCGTTCACGCGAAGCCAGCACGGTGAGCGTCGCCAAAAATGTTGTGAAAACGGTCGATGAGATCAATAAAGAATTGGAGAAAGACCATCCTGGCACCAAGCTGGAAGTCACCCGTGACGGCGGCAAAGACGCACAAAATAGTTTGAATAATGTGATCGAATCACTGATCTTCGGCGCGGTACTGACTATCTTTGTGGTCTATGCATTTTTGAATTCATGGCGCTCCACTTTGATCACGGCCCTGAGCTTACCGACCTCAGTGATTGCTGCATTTATCGCAGTGTGGTTGTGTGGCTTCACACTCAATTTCATGACCTTGCTTGGCTTGTCGCTGGCGATTGGTGTCTTGATCGATGATGCGATTGTGGTCCGCGAGAACATCGTGCGTCACATGCAAAACGGATCGAATCGTCGCAAGGCCGCCTTGGAAGGTACGGCAGAAATTGGTCTGGCCGTTGCCGCGACGACTTTCTCCATCATCGCCGTTTTTATTCCCGTCGCCTTCATGCCTGGCATTTCTGGCGAATGGTTCCGTCCCTTCGCATTGACAGTCACTTGCTCGGTTCTGGTCAGCCTGGGAATCTCCTTCACGCTCGACCCTATGCTGTCCGCCTATTGGGGCGACCCGGCCGATCATCACACAGCGCCTAAAACAGGCATCAGCAAAGTCTTGGCGCGCTTTAACGACTGGTTCGATAGTCAGGCAGATCGCTATGGTCGCGTCATCGCCTGGGCGCTGCATCATCGCCGCTGGATGGGTGCCATCGCCTTATTCACTTTCGTTGGCGCGCTGGTCTTGCAAGGTTTTTTTGGTGGCACGAGCTTCTTACCAACCGCAGACTCGGGCAATCTCATGATCGAGGTGCGTACCCCCGCTTCCTCCTCATTAGAATATGCACGTCTGAAGATGGAAAGAGCCGCCGCAGTGGCACGCACCATCGCCGAAGTCAAAGACACCAATAGCAATATCAATCCATCTGGTGGCCGCATCTATGTCGATATCGGCAAAAAGAATAGCCGCAAACGTAGCGCCAAAGAAATCGCGGTTGAATTGCGCGACAAAGTCAAGCAATTGGTCGGCGCTGAATATGTGGTGTTGGATGATTTAAATAACGGTGCACGTAAGCCGATACAAATCGAATTCACCGGACCCGATTCACGCAAACTGTTAGAGATCACCAGCGCCTATATGGAGCAATTGCGCAAAGTACCGGGCGCGGTCGATATCGGCTTGTCCGAACAAGATCCTAAAAAAGAGTTAAAGATAGAAATGAATCGCGGTCTGGCAAATTCTATGGGCATCTCTGTCAACGACGCAGCGCAAGCTTTGCGTGTTGCATTTGCGGGTATCGAGGTCGGCGACTGGGTTGACCCGACGGGTGAAACACGCGACGTCGCCGTGCGCTTGCATCCACAAGATCGCGTCAGCAAAGAAAATATCGAGCGCTTGCCAATTGCAGTATCTGGCACCAATGAAATGATTCCATTAGACCAGATCGCCACCATCAGCATGGGCAAAGGCCCATCGGGCATCGAGCATAGCAATGGCAAACGCACGGTCACTGTCTCAGCCAACGTGCAAGGACGCTCCAGCGGCGAAGTCACCAAAGACGCAATGGATTTAGCCAAGTCGTTTAACTACCCTCCCGGCTATGGTTTATCCTTAACTGGCGCGGGGCAAGATCAAGACGAATTGTTCACAGAAATGCTGATTGCCTTAATCTCTGGCATAGGCTTGATGTATCTGATCTTGGTGATGCAATTTAGCTCGTTCACTGCACCGCTGGCCGTGATGTTGTCCTTGCCTTTATCCTTGATCGGCGTAGTCATCGCCTTGATGCTCACTGGCAGCACCATTAATCTGATGAGCTTTATCGGCATCATCATGCTGATGGGATTGGTCGCCAAAAACGCCATCCTCTTGCTCGACGCCGCACGCAAAAAAGAGAAAGAAGGTCTAGATCGTGAAGAAGCATTAATGCACGCAGGACGTGTCCGCCTGCGCCCCATCTTAATGACCACCTTCGCTCTGATCGCAGGCATGATCCCCGTCGCACTGGGCTTGGGCGAAGGCGGTGAATTCTATCGTCCACTCGCCATCGCCATCATCGGCGGCACCATCACCTCGACCATCTTAACCTTGTTAGTCGTCCCTAGTTTTTACGACAGCATCGAGATCGCCCGCGACCGCATGATGGCAAAAATGGGCCGTCGTGCCGACCGCTACAACCAGGCATTCGCGTTTGTCGTGACCATGTTAGAAGCAGTGATGACCTTAACGTTCATGCGTCTGATCTATCGCTTAGTCATGAAATTAATTCGCCTCATCACCGGCAAGAAAGCAAAGGTGAGCGCATCGTAAAGACTTCGTATGAGCACCTCTCAAAATTCAATTCTGGGGATGCAGTGCTAGGCTCAATTGTAAATGCGGCACAGCAATACCTTAGTATTGCGAGCATTTACAACGACGCAATGCGCCCCAAAATTGGATTTATAGAGGTGCCCATTGTTGGAAGAGTTCATCGCGGTTAGCACCACTAGCTGAAATGAATTGTGAGTAGTACCGGTTTAGCCCACTTAGGTTTCTAGGTGGGCTTTTTTTTGTATTCTCCGCGACGCTTTTCCGCTTTCCTAGCGATACCGCGATAGAAGAAATTTGAATACAAGCTCAAATTCATCGTCGAGTCATATTTGGTTTTTAGAATTCCCTGTGTTGGAAAATACCCTTACATTTGGAATTCAAATCATGTCAAATCAAATTCATCATGGTCGCCGTCAAGCTCTCAAATTTTTGTCCAGCGCGCCATTATTGCCCTTGGGCTCGGCTTCCATCGCCTCTTTGTTGAGCGCCTGCGGTGGTAGTGCTAACGATGCCGCTACGCCTTCTGCTAGTTTTGTATCGGCCTTGTTTACCTCAATGCCAGCGCCGAACTTAACGTCTCCGGCCTCAATGGCGAGCACGACGGTCGGTTCTAGTTTGAAGGTGATGATGAGCGACCATACTGAGAAGGAATATAAGCTCGCTTATCAAACTTTTTTTATCACTGGCGATATGGTCGATGACGGAAAAGGTGGAAAAATTCTGGCTGGTGGCTACTACGATATCAACAATAAGCCCATTATCGATACCTCGGTCGTGGGAAAAGAGCGAGCATTTTTTTCGGATTCGCCGGATGGCACCTCGTTGTTGTCGCTACCTAATCCCACGGTAGCGGGCGTGAAAGGCAAAGCTGTTTTTGCCGTCGTGCAGTTTGAATATACGACACGTAATCAGGCACTGGCTGACACCTACGGTCAATTGCCGTCTCCTATCGCCGTGTTGACCCTCGATCAAGATCAATCGACTGGCAAACTCAGCCTGATGAAATACCATAACGTCGATACTTCGGGTGTCCACGGCTTATGGATTACCTGTGGCGCCAGCCTCTCGCCTTGGGGTACGCATTTGTCTTCGGAAGAATATGAGCCCGATGCGCAATTTGTGAGCGGTGATGCGCAATTTAAAGCGTTTAGCAAAAACACTTTCGGCGACGAAAGCAAAGCGAATCCCTATCACTACGGACATTTGCCGGAAGTGACCGTCAATCCTGATGGCACTGGCAGCATTAAAAAACACTATTGTCTGGGTCGTATCTCGCACGAATTGGTGCAGGTGATGCCTGATCAACGCACGGTATTGATGGGCGACGACGCGACCAATAGTGGCTTGTTTATGTTTGTCGCTGACACCGAAAAAGATTTGTCCGCCGGTAGCTTATATGTCGCAAAAATAGGCGCAGGATTTTCGATCGATCCGCAAGCAGCCGGAGCACCATTGCGCTGGATAAAACTTGGCCACGCCACCAGCGCCGAAATCGAAACGATGGCCAACACGCTAAAACCGTCCGATATCATGAGCGTGTCCAAAACAGATCCGCAAGATGCGTCTTATAGCAAGATCTGGATGAGCGGAAAAGCGAACTGGATCAAGATTAAACCCGGCATGGAAAAAGCCGCCGCATTTTTAGAAACCCATCGTTATGCCTACTTAGTTGGCGGAAGTATGGGCTTTACAAAAATGGAAGGAACCACGCTCAATATCAAAGACAAAGTCGCTTATTCAGCACTGCAAAACATGGTGGACGCTATGGTGAAAGATCACCCTAAAGGTTGGAATGCGCAGAGTGGAATTGCCTTAGATAAGGCTTTGGTTGCGGGCGGCATTTTGGAACACAAACTCAGTGGAGCGCAACTGGATACCAGCGGCGCCGCCATCGTCAGCGAGTGGGTGCCGAGTCAAACTAAGGCGCTCATCGTTGGGGAAGACATCGCCGCCGATGCGCTCGGCAATCTCGCGAACCCAGACAAAATCGGCAATCCTGATAATTTGAAATTCTCAGAAAAATTGCGCACGCTCTTCATCGGCGAAGACAGCGGCTATCACGTCAACAATTTTTTATGGGCTTACAACGTCGATACCAAAACACTCTCGCGCATCATGTCCATGCCGTCTGGAGCAGAAGCAACCGGCCTACACGTTGTCGATGACCTCAACGGCTGGACCTACATCACCAGCAATTTCCAACATCCGGGTGACTGGATTAATAACTTACACAGCAAAGTCCAAAGCAGCCTCGACCCCATTATCCGCGCAAATTACAAAGATCGATTCGGCGCAGCAGTCGGATACCTGACCGCCGACATCAGCGCGATCAAGCTCGGCGCGAACAAGTAGAGTCAAGCACGGCTATCGTCTGATCTTGTTAGGGGATCAGACGATATTGGTCGTGTGTTGTGACCGCGCGCTGCGAGCATCTGCCACGTAATGCCATCTCATCAGTATTTCCTCAACAAATATTTGTATCCGAAGAATTCGCCCCTCCGCATACTCGACAAGCACACACACGAAGACTGTGTCGTCGCTTGATTCA
>JACQDW010000018.1 GCA_016200845.1 Burkholderiales bacterium
TCCATCACTTCAAGCTGTTCTCCGAAGGTTTCCATGTCCCTGCTGGTGAAGCCTATGCCGCGGTCGAACATCCAAAAGGCGAGTTTGGTATTTACCTGTTGTCCGATGGCGCGAATAAGCCTTATCGTATGAAGATACGTGCACCTGGTTTCGCACATTTGCAAGGCTTGGATGAAATGGCAAGAGGGCACATGATTGCCGATGCGGTGACCATCATTGGTACGCAGGATATTGTGTTTGGTGAGATTGACCGATAGGAGTCGCGCTAAATTTAATTGTCGGGTGCATTGTGGCCTTGTTTGTCTTCGCAATACTTGGCACGGCAACCCTGACATAAAATTTTTCACGACCGCAGTTAGAAATGAAAATTGATAGATGATTGGCACCGCACTGCGGGCTGATATTTGAGGCAAAAGCGATGGTCTTATCAGAGCAAGCATTAAAGAAAATTGATCGCGAGTTGGCGAAATTCCCTGCGGATCAGCGTCAGTCTGCCGTGATGGCAGCGTTGGCGATTGCGCAGGATGAAACCACTTGGTTGTCACCCGAAGTTTTGCAATTCGTGGCTGATTACATAGGCATGCCAGCGGTGGCGGTGCAGGAAGTAGCGACTTTCTACAATATGTATAACACCAAGCCTGTCGGCAAGCACAAGATTACTGTGTGCACCAATTTGCCATGTGCTTTGTCTGGTGGTGAGCGTGCAGCACATCATTTGAAACAAAAACTTGGTCTCGATTACAAAGAAACCAGCGCTGATGGCGTGTTCACTTTGATGGAAGGTGAGTGCATGGGCGCTTGCGGCGATGCTCCAGTCATGTTGGTGAACAACAAGCGTATGTGCAGTTTTATGTCTAATGACAAGATCGATAGTCTGATCAGCGAACTAAAAGAGGCGGGTAAATAATGACGAGTCTGCATAATCGCCATATCAAGCCACTGATCCTCGCTGGCTTAGACGGAAAAAACTGGCACTTGCAAGATTACATTGCACGTGGTGGTTATCAATCCTTAAAACGTATTCTCGATGAGAAAATCCCACCTGAGCAGGTGATCGCCGAATTGAAGGCTTCTTCCCTGCGCGGTCGTGGTGGTGCGGGTTTTCCGACTGGCTTGAAATGGAGTTTCATGCCACGCCAATTCCCAGGGCAAAAATATTTAGTCTGCAATACCGACGAAGGCGAACCAGGCACATTTAAAGATCGTGACATTATTCGTTACAACCCACATGCCCTGATCGAAGGTATGGCGATTGGTGCGTATGCGATGGGCATCACGGTCGGCTATAACTATATTCACGGTGAAATTTTCGGCGACTATCAACGCTTTGAAGAAGCGCTGGAAGAAGCGCGCGCAGCCAATATGCTGGGCGACAGGATTCATGGTTCTGATTTTAATTTCCAGCTCCACGCTTTCCATGGTTATGGTGCCTATATCTGCGGTGAAGAAACCGCTTTGCTGGAATCCTTAGAAGGTAAAAAAGGTCAGCCACGTTTCAAACCGCCTTTCCCTGCCAGCTTTGGTTTGTATGGCAAACCGACGACTATCAACAACACGGAAACCTTCGCCGCTGTGCCATTTGTATTGGCGATGGGTGGCGAAGCGTATGCTGCATTGGGTAAGCCCAATAATGGTGGTACTAAGATTTTCTCCATCTCTGGTGACGTCGCCAAGCCTGGCAACTACGAGATTCCATTGGGGACACCATTTGCAACTTTGTTAGAGTTGGCTGGTGGCATGCGCGACGGCAAAAAGCTCAAGGCCGTGATCCCAGGCGGATCGTCTATGCCTGTCTTGACTGCTGATGTGATGATGGCGACCGACATGGATTACGACTCGATTGCCAAGGCAGGCTCTATGCTCGGTTCAGGTGCGGTGATCGTGATGGATGAAACGCGTTGTATGGTGAAATCCTTGCTGCGTTTGTCTTACTTCTATTGGGAAGAGTCATGCGGTCAATGTACGCCATGCCGCGAAGGTACGGGTTGGTTGTATCGCATGGTGCATCGTATTGAACACGGTCAGGGGCGTCCTGATGATCTCGATATGCTCAATTCGATTGCTGACAATATTCAAGGGCGTACGATTTGCGCCTTGGGTGATGCGGCGGCGATGCCAGTACGTGCCTTTATCAAGAATTTCCGCGAAGAGTTTGAATATCACATTGAGCATAAGCATTGCTTGGTGCCGACGTACATGTAGAGTAGGAACTTACGCAAAGCTGCGCATGGTTAGCGGCGCGTCGATTTGAGACGATTTTGCGTAAGCTCTCAGAGTAAAAATGAATAAAATGTCCCTAGCTTTGGCGGGGAATTTTGATTGTTCTATGTGCTTATACCCAGAGTAAATCATGGTTGAAATTGAAATAGACGGCAAGAAAGTTGAAGTGCAAGTTGGCAGCATGGTGATGGATGCTGCGAATAAGCTTGGCACTTACATTCCTCATTTCTGCTATCACAAAAAATTATCTATCGCGGCCAATTGCCGCATGTGTTTGGTGGAAGTGGAAAAAGCACCTAAGCCTTTGCCTGCCTGCGCGACACCAGTGACGCCGGGCATGATTGTGCGCTCTAATAGCGACAAAGCGGTCAAGGCACAAAAAAGCGTGATGGAATTTTTGCTGATCAACCATCCTTTGGATTGCCCGGTCTGTGATCAGGGTGGTGAATGCCAATTGCAAGATTTGGCTGTTGGATATGGCGGCACCAGTTCGCGCTATCAAGAAGAAAAACGTGTGGTGTTCCATAAGAACGCAGGCCCATTGATCTCGATGGAAGAGATGAGCCGCTGCATCCATTGCACCCGCTGTGTTCGCTTCGGTCAGGAAATCGCTGGCGTGATGGAACTCGGTATGCTCGGTCGTGGTGAGCATTCTGAGATCACTTCTTTCGTCGGTAAGACCGTCGATTCCGAATTGTCGGGCAATATGATCGATCTGTGTCCGGTCGGCGCATTGACGTCTAAGCCTTTCCGTTACTCTGCGCGTACCTGGGAATTGTCCCGTCGTAAATCAGTCAGCGCTCATGATGGTTTGGGCGCGAATTTGATCGTACAAGTCAAAAACAATAAGGTATTGCGCGTCGTGCCCTTGGAAAACGATGCGGTCAATGAATGCTGGATTTCTGATAAAGACCGTTTTGCCTACGAAGGTTTAAATAGTGCAGATCGCCTGACCAAGCCTATGTTAAAGCAGGGCGGTGAATGGCAAGAAACTGACTGGCAAACTGCGCTGGAATATGTAGCACATGGTTTGAAAAATGTGCGGCATGAACATGGTGCGGCGTCGATTGCTGCGCTCGCTTCGCCAAATTCCACATTAGAAGAAATGAGCTTGCTGGCGCGTGTAGTACGCGGCATGGGCTCGGAACATATTGAAACCCGTTTGCGCCAGTCTGATTTTGGCTTGAGCGGAAAAGTGAAACCTTGGCTGGGTATGTCGATTGCGGATTTCGCGCAATTGAGCCATGTGTTTGTGATCGGTTCTTTCCTGCGCAAAGATCATCCTTTGCTCGCCGCGCGTTTGCGTCAGTCGGTCAAAAACGGTACTAAGCTCAGTGTGTTACATGCTAGCGATGACGAATTGTTGATGAAGGTGGCGAATAAGGCTGTGTTAGCGCCATCCGCCTGGTTGTCATTCTTGTCTGAAGTGGCGATTGCAGTGGCAGAAGCCAAACAAATCGCTAAGCCTGCAGGTGTCGCTGAGGTCGCAGTATCGGCAAGTGCACAAGCAATTGCAGCACATCTGATCGCAGGCGCTGACGGTAGCGGTGTGTTCCTCGGTAATACGGCGGTGCAACACCCTGATGCAACACAGCTCCATGCATTAGCTCAATGGATAGCAACAGAAGTAGGCGCAGGTTTTGGTTATCTGACCGAAGCGGCAAATACAGTCGGCGCGTATCTGGCGGGTGCGGTGCCAGCTAATGCAGAAGTTGCCAGCAGCTTGCTGAGCAATGCGCGTAAAGCGGTGGTCTTGTTGAACGCAGAGCCAGAATTTGATTTTGCCAATGCCAATCAGACTAAAGCAGTTTTGGCGCAGGCCGATATGGTGGTTGTGATGTCACCGTTTAAGCATGGCATGGATTACGCCGATGTCTTATTGCCAGTCTCTCCGTTCACCGAAACGGCGGGCACATTTGTGAACTGCGAAGCACGTGCGCAAAGTTTCCACGGCGTGGTGAAACCACTCGGTGACAGCCGTCCCGCTTGGAAGGTATTGCGTGTACTCGGCAATTTGCTGGGTCTGGAAGGTTTTGATTTTGAAACGGCGGAAGCGGTGCGCGATTCAGTTTTGGCACATGCAACTGACTTGAGCGCACAGCTCAATAATAATGCTGATGTGACGATTACATTGCCAGCGGCAAGTGCTGGTTTGGAACGCGTTTCTGACGTGCCTATCTACAGCACAGATGCGATTGTGCGTCGTGCCGAATCTTTGCAGCGTACCGCCGACGCGAAAGCGCCAGTGGCAACTTTGAGTGCGGCAGAATTTGCGCGTCTCGGTATTGCAGAAGGCGATTTCGTTAAGTTAACGCAAGCCGGTGCTTCTGTAATTGTGCCAGCGAATTTGGATAAGACATTACCAGCGACCGTGGTTCGTGTGGCGGCTGGTGTGATGGCGACGCATCAACTGGGTGCGATGTTCGGCCCTATCAATGTGGAGCGTGCGTAATGAGCAACCTGGATTTTCTCCAAACAATACAAGCCTATGGCGTGCAATATTTAGGCAGCATGTGGCCACTGGTATGGACGCTGGCTAAAATCGTCTGTGTGACTTTGCCTTTGTTGGGTGCTGTGGCTTACCTGACTTTGTGGGAGCGCAAAATGATAGGCTGGATGCACGTGCGCCTAGGACCAAATCGTGTCGGCCCTGCTGGTTTGTTGCAACCTATCGCCGATGCCTTAAAGTACGGCATCATCATTGCGGGTTGGGCTTCCAACTCTAAATATGCATTCTTGGGCGCGATGCGCGCTTCCGCGCAAATGGTTTCTTATGAAATCGCGATGGGCTTTGTGTTGGTCATCGTATTGATGGTTTCAGGTAGTTTGAATTTGACAGAAGTCGTCAATGGTCAGATGAAGGGCTACTTCTTTGATCATGGTTGGAATTTTCTCTCTTGGAACTGGCTGCCATTGTTGCCTATGTTTGTGATCTATGTGATTTCCGGTATCGCTGAAACTAATCGTCATCCATTTGACGTGGTCGAAGGTGAGTCTGAGATTGTTGCCGGACACATGGTTGAATATTCTGGTATGTCGTTCGCGATGTTCTTCCTGGCTGAATACGCCAATATGATTTTGATTTCTGCTCTGGCATCGATCATGTTCCTCGGCGGTTGGAATTCTCCGATTGGTCATGATGTGCCTGTGTTGGGATTGCTTGCTTATGTCCCGGGCTGGATCTGGTTGGGTGCGAAGACCTTTGTTGTGGTGTCGATGTTTATCTGGGCACGTGCTTCTTTCCCACGTTATCGTTACGATCAGATTATGCGTTTGGGTTGGAAAGTATTTATTCCATTGACGCTGGTGTATCTGGTCATCGTCGCAGCGTGGATGCAAACCTCCTGGAATATTTGGAAGTAATCGCCTAAAGAACAATGGACGCAAATAATGGAAGCAAATGATGGACGCAATTAAAGATTTTTTTGGCAGCCTGATGCTGCGCGAGTTGATCAAAGGTTTGGCTTTGACAGGTCGCTATATGTTTGCCCGCAAAATTACGGTGCAATTTCCAGAGGAAAAGACGCCGCAATCGCCGCGTTTCCGTGGTTTGCACGCTTTGCGTCGCTATCCAAATGGCGAAGAGCGTTGCATCGCTTGTAAATTGTGCGAGGCAGTCTGCCCTGCGATGGCAATTACGATCGAGTCTGATCAACGTGACGATGGCTCACGTCGTACCACGCGTTACGATATTGATTTAACCAAGTGTATTTTCTGCGGTTTTTGTGAAGAGTCTTGTCCGGTTGATTCGATTGTGGAAACCCATGTGCTCGAATACCACGGCGAAAAGCGCGGTGATTTGTATTTCACAAAAGAGATGTTGCTGGCCGTGGGTGATCGTTACGAATCTGAGATCGCAGCGGCACGTCAAGCCGACGCTCAATATCGCTAGACAGAAAGAATGAAACTATGGATTTTGTAACTGCCTTATTTTATGCGTTCTCGGCGATTTTGTTACTCGCGGCGACGCAAGTCATCACAGCGCGTAGCCCGGTGCATGCGGCCTTGTTTTTAGTCTTGTCTTTCTTTTCGGCGGCTGGCATCTGGTTGCTGTTAAAGGCTGAATTTTTAGCGATTGTATTGGTGTTGGTGTATGTCGGTGCGGTCATGGTCTTGTTCTTGTTCGTGGTCATGATGCTTGATATTAATCTGGATAAATTGCGCGAAGGTTTCTGGGGGCGTTTGCCACTGGCAGCGATCGTTGGTGTGATCGTCGCATTGGAAATGTCGGCAGTGTTGTTGAAAGGTTTCTTACGCCCTGATAATCACATTGCGGTCAAGCCTAGCAATATTGGAGATACCAAGGCACTCGGTATAGAGATATTTACCAATTATGTGTTTGCCTTTGAAGTTGCCGCAGCGATTTTGTTGCTGGCGATTGTTGCTGCGTTGCGCTGACTTTGCGTCGCCGCAAAGATAGTAAATATTTTGATCCGGCAGATGCTGTCAAAGTGAAGCGCAATGACCGTGTTCGCATGGTGGCGATGAAGGCAGAATCAGATCGTGCAAGTGGCGTCAGCGCTACAGAAAATACAGGTGCATAAATGGCGTTAACTTTGACACACTTCCTGGTGTTAGGCGCAATCCTTTTTGCGATTTCTATCGTCGGTATTTTTATGAATCGTAAGAACATCATCGTATTGCTGATGGCAATTGAATTGATGTTGTTAGCGGTGAATATGAACTTTGTCGCGTTCTCACATTATCTGGGTGATGCAGCGGGGCAGATTTTTGTCTTCTTTATTTTGACCGTGGCGGCTGCAGAGTCTGCGATTGGTCTGGCGATTCTGGTCGTCATGTTCCGTAATTTGGACACAATTAACGTTGAAGATCTGGGTACATTAAAAGGCTAATCCACACTTCAGTGAGGATCATCGTTTTAAGGTATTTGAAATTAGAGAAATAAGATAAAAGGGTCGATATGGCGGGGCAACTTAACCCACATTTATTACTGGCAGTCCCTCTGGCACCTCTGGCAGGTGCCGCGATTGCTGGTCTGTTAGGCACCAAATTTTTTGGTAATCTGGTCGGTCGCAAAGTGTCGCATAGCGCGACGATCTTGGGCGTCTTGATCGCGTTTGTCTTGTCCGCCATGACTTTGATGGATGTGCTCGATGGCGCGAGTTATAACGCCACCTTGTATCAATGGATGAAAGTGGGAGAGATGAAACTGGAAGTCGGTTTCATGGTCGATAGCCTGACTGCGATGATGATGTGCGTGGTCACGTTTGTGTCACTGATGGTGCATATTTATACCATCGGCTATATGCAAGAGGACGAAGGCTATAACCGCTTCTTTGCCTATATTTCTTTGTTCACTTTCTCCATGCTGATGCTGGTGATGAGTAACAATTTCTTGCAACTGTTCTTTGGTTGGGAAGCGGTGGGGCTGGTGTCCTACTTGTTGATCGGTTTTTGGTACACCAAGCCGACCGCAATTTACGCAAATATGAAAGCGTTCTTAGTGAATCGGGTTGGTGACTTTGGTTTCATCCTCGGAATTGGCTTGCTGGTGGCGTATTCTGGTTCGATGAACTACACCGAAGTGTTTGCGAAAAAAGCGGATCTGGCTTTGTTGATGTTGCCAGGTACTGACTGGATGCTGATTACCGTAGCTTGTATCTGTCTGTTTATCGGCGCGATGGGGAAGTCGGCACAATTTCCTTTGCACGTCTGGTTGCCTGATTCCATGGAAGGCCCAACGCCTATTTCTGCTTTGATCCACGCAGCGACGATGGTGACTGCGGGCATTTTTATGGTGACGCGGATGTCGCCCTTGTTTGAGCTGTCCGATACCGCCTTATCCTTCATCATGATCATCGGCTCTATCACTGCCTTGTTCATGGGTTTCTTAGGCATTATTCAAAACGATATCAAGCGCGTGGTGGCTTATTCTACTTTGTCACAGTTGGGTTATATGACGGTGGCTTTGGGCGCGTCTGCTTACTCAGTGGCGGTGTTCCATTTAATGACGCATGCTTTCTTTAAAGCTTTGTTGTTCTTAGCCGCTGGCTCAGTGATTATTGGGATGCATCACGATCAGGACATCCGTAATATGGGTGGCTTGCGTAAGTATATGAAGATTACTTGGATTACTTCTTTGCTGGGTTCCTTGGCTTTGATCGGTACGCCTTTCTTCTCAGGCTTTTACTCTAAAGATTCGATTATTGAAGCCGTGTTAGCGTCGCATTTGCCGGGCTCAGGTTTTGCCCAGTTCGCTGTGTTGGCAGGTGTATTTGTGACGGCCTTCTATTCTTTCCGTATGTATTTCCTGGTGTTCCACGGTAAAGAGAATTTTGGACATGCGCACGACCATCATGGTCACGATGATCATGATCATCACCATGGCTTGGCACCAGGACAAAAACCACATGAGTCACCGTGGGTAGTGTGGTTGCCTTTGGTCTTGTTGGCGATTCCTTCTGTTGTGATCGGTCTGTTGACGATCAAGCCTATGTTGTTCGGACATTTCTTCGATGGCGCGATTGTGGTGAACCATCACGCACATCCAGCGATGGAAGAACTGGCGCATGAATTCCACGGCTGGCAAGAAATGGCCATGCATGCATTGTTCACCCCACCTTTCTGGTTGGCGGTAGCGGGTGTGGCGTTGGCTTACTTCTTCTACATGGTCAAGCCTGCGATTCCTGCCATGATCAAGCAAAAATTTAGCGCGATTTTCACTTTGCTGGACAATAAATATTACATGGATAGATTCAACGAAATCGTGTTCGCTGGCGGTGCGAAATTGTTGGGCGGTGGTTTGTGGAATGTCGGTGATCGGGGCTTGATTGATGGCCTGATCGTCAATGGCAGCGCCAAATTAGTGGGCTTGTTTTCCAACCTCATTCGTTTGTTCCAAACCGGCTTTATTTATCACTATGCGCTGGTAATGATTTTGGGTGTCTTGGGCTTCCTGATGTATTTCATGCCTCTCCCGTTTGCTAAATAAGTGACCATAATAAGATAATCATGATGCTGTCAAACTCTCCATTATTAAGCCTGTCGATTTGCTTGCCTATCGTCTTTGGTCTACTTGTATTAGCTTTGGGACGAGATAAAAACCCGAGCTTGGTACGTGTACTGTCACTCATCGGTGCTTTGATAAGTTTTGCGATCACCATCCCTTTGATTGAGGGTTTCGATAATGCCGCTCACGGCATGCAATTTGTCGAGCGTCATAGCTGGATTGATCGCTTCAACGCCTTCTACGCTTTGGGCGTCGATGGTATTTCTATGTGGCTGGTACCCTTGACCGCGTTCATCACTGTGATTGTGGTGATTGCAGCTTCTATGTCTTCTTCGAAGCGACTTTGATCCCTATGTATATCATCGTCGGTGTCTGGGGTGGTCCGAATCGTGTGTACGCGGCGTTTAAGTTTTTCTTATACACCTTGTTAGGTTCCTTGTTGACGCTGGTTGCGATCATTTATCTCTACCAGAAAGCGGGTCATTCTTTTGATATTCGGACCTGGCATCAATTGCCATTGTCCTTGAATGCGCAAATCATGTTGTTTGTTGCGTTCTTGATGGCGTTCGCGGTGAAAGTGCCAATGTGGCCTGTGCATACATGGTTGCCTGATGCCCACGTTGAAGCGCCAACCGGTGGTTCTGTGGTCTTGGCGGCGATTATGTTGAAGTTGGGTGCGTATGGTTTCCTGCGTTTCTCTTTGCCTATCGCACCAGATGCCAGTCATTATTTGTCAGGCATGATGATTACTTTGTCGCTGATCGCAGTCATTTATATTGGACTGGTCGCTTTGGTGCAGAGGGATATGAAGAAGCTGGTGGCGTATTCTTCGATTGCGCACATGGGTTTTGTGACCTTGGGTTTCTTTGTGTTTAATGCGATGGCAGTGCAGGGCGCGATCGTGCAAATGATTTCTCACGGCTTTGTGTCCGCTGCGATGTTCTTGTGTATCGGTGTTTTGTATGACCGCGTGCATTCACGTGAGATCGCCGATTACGGTGGTGTTGTCAATACCATGCCTAAGTTTGCGGCCTTGTTCGTCTTGTTCTCGATGGCTAACTGTGGCTTGCCTGCGACCTCTGGTTTTGTCGGCGAATTCATGGTGATTTTAGGCGCGGTGAAGTTCGATTTTTGGATAGGTATGTTAGCCGCCACCGCCTCGATCTTCGGTGCTGCGTATTCCTTGTGGATGGTAAAACGCGTGATTTTCGGTGCGATTACGCATGATCATGTCGCGAAATTATCCGATTTGAACAAACGTGAATTCTTGATGTTGGGCGTGCTGGCGATTGCCGTGATCGCGATGGGTTTGTATCCAGCACCATTTACTGATGCAATGCAAGTATCCGTTGCCGACTTGTTGCAACATGTCGCAACTTCCAAAATTGCACCTTAGTCGTCATTAGAAATTAGAAATCGATCCTATGAACCTGATTCCAACTTCACTTTATCCTGAAATATTTTTGCTATCGTCGATCTGCTTGATTTTGCTGCTCGATATGTTCTTGAAAGACGATAAGCGAAATGTGACTTACGCATTGAGTTTGGTGACGCTAGGCGTATGCGGTGCATTGACGCTGGGTGCGAGCAGCACTGGCTCTGTCTATCTGAGTAATAACATGTTTGTCTCTGATGCCGTATCGAGTTTGCTGAAATTGTTCAGTTATATCGCGGTGGGCGTGACCTTTATCTATGGTCGTCAGTATGTCGCTGATCGTGGTATGGCGACAGGCATCTTGGGTGGTGAATTCTATGTGTTGGCTCTGTTTTCGCTGTTGGGTCAGATGGTGATGATCTCTGGGAATAATCTCTTGATTATCTACCTTGGATTGGAATTGATGTCCCTGGCGCTGTACGCCCTGGTCGCGTTGCGTCGCGATCACACCGTGTCGACTGAAGCGGCGATGAAGTATTTTGTCTTGGGCGCATTGGCATCGGGTTTCTTGTTGTATGGTATTTCTATGCTGTATGGCGCGACGGGTACTTTGAATTTGAATGAAATGTCTAAGATCGCTGCATCGGCCAATGCGAATAAAACGATTTTGGTATTTGGCATTGTCTTCTTAGTCGCTGGCCTTGCGTTTAAATTGGGCGTCGTACCTTTCCATATGTGGGTGCCAGACGTGTATCAAGGCTCGCCTACTGCAGTGACTTTGCTGTTGGGTGGCGCGCCGAAATTAGCTGCGTTTGCGATCACCTATCGTTTGTTGGTGGAAGGCTTATTCCCACTGGTGGTCGATTGGCAGCAAATGCTGATGGTCTTGGCTGTGATGTCGATGGCAATTGGCAATATCACTGCGATTGCGCAGACTAATTTGAAACGTATGTTGGCTTACTCCACCATTTCACAAATGGGTTTTATGTTGCTTGGTTTCTTGTCTGGCGTATCCAATGGCAATATCACACTCGCAGGTGAGGCTTATAGTGCATCGATGTTCTATGCGATCACCTATGTCATGACGACGCTGGGTAGTTTCGGCATTATCTTGCTCTTGTCGCGCGCTGGTTTTGAAGCCGAGAATATCGCTGACTTGAAAGGCTTGAACAAGCGCAGCAAGTGGTTTGCGTTCATCATGATGTTGTTCATGTTTTCGCTCGCAGGTATTCCACCGTTGATGGGTTTCTATGCCAAATTGTCGGTCTTGAGTTCAGTTGTGGCAGCAGGGCAGATTTGGTTGGCGGTGGCTGCTGTGATGTTCTCTTTAATCGGTGCTTTCTATTATTTGCGCGTCGTTAAAGTGATGTATTTTGATGAGCCAGCCGACACCGCGCCGATTTCCGCGGGCATGGATATGCAGATTGTCTTGAGTGTCAACGGCCTCGCCGTATTGATCTTGGGTATCTTGCCAGAGGCACTCTTATTCCGCTGCGTGGAAGCGGTCAAAACGTCTTTAGCGTCTTGAGTCCCGGACTCGTTCTCCACTTTGTCTTTATCGATTGAGAAGCGCCATGAATACATCACTTTCTAGTTGGCTGGTGATTGTCGTGGCGCTTTTTGCTGCGACTCTCCCTTTTTTCAATGAGCGCTTGTTTGCCATCATCCCGCTAAAAGCAGGGAAGGCAAAGGCGTTTTCGGTGCGCTTGTTTGAATTGCTGGTGCTTTATTTTTTGGTCGGCGCGCTGGGATTTTTTTTGGAAGCGAAAGCGGGCAATCGTTTTGATCAGCAATGGGAGTTTTATGCGATCACAGGCTGCTTGTTTTTAGTCTTTGCCTTCCCCGGTTTTGTGTTGCGCTATTTGCGTAAGCAAATTTGATGAATAAATCTACCTTGTCGCTATTGGATTTTAGCCCGGAGGCAAATCCACAATTGGCAGAAACGA
>JACQDW010000181.1 GCA_016200845.1 Burkholderiales bacterium
CTTTGCTTCTCTGCTTCTGCCAACATCATTTCCAAACGCAGACGTTCATTCAAGGCATGCATAGCGCGCTGCTCATCGGCATTTTTTTGTTGAATTTCCACAGCAAGTTGAGCCTCAATATTTGCTTGCTCTTCGCTCAACGCAGCACTCTCTTGCATCGCTGCATTCTTCGCCTGCAAATGCGCGTTGGCTTGCAGTCTGGCCTGACGTTCACGTTCTGCCAGCGCCAAGTAATGCTGTTCCTCGGCATTCAATTTTTCCAGTTCATCTGCAGCGAAAGCATCTTGTTGCTGACGCTGTTGCGTCAAGCTGCGTTTTTGCTCTTCTAAACTTTGACGACGTTCTGCTTCTTCCAGCGCGGCACGCTCTGCATATTGCGCAGCTTGCAGAGCTTCGATCGCTAGTTGTTCTTTCGCGATGCGTTCTTGGTGCAATTGATGTTGCTGCAGCTCTTGCTCTACCCTTGCTTGCATCACACTTGCAAACAGCACTTGAGCCTCGCGATTATCAGCGAGCGCCTCATAGAGTCGCGCTTCTTTTTGCAGTGCTTGTTGCGCATTCTGATGCGCTTCTTGCTCCAGAATCAGGTTGGCTTGTTCTTGCGCACGCAAGCTGATTTCTACTGTTATTTTTTCTTGCAGGCTTAGGCAAACCGCTTGTTCCATCGCGACTTTTTCGTTGGTCGCAACAAGTAATTGTTGATCGAGTTCGCAACGCTCTGCCGCGGTTTTTTCTAACTCGCAGATACGCTGCTTCTTTTGTATGAGCACCTGACGCGCCTTGTCTTGCAAATCGGCATAGGCAGCGACTTTTTCGTGCAATTCTTTTTCGGTTTGCAGTTTTTCTGCTTCTAAGCGTTTAGCGTCCTGCTCTCTTTGTAAGCGCTGTTCTGCCAGTTGTGCCTGCTCTTGCTCTAATGCCAGACGCTCGGCAGTCTCATTGGTAGCGAGTTTTTCATTCTCTAAACGCTTTTGCTTACAAGCTTGCTCAGCCAACGCGGCCTGAGTCCGTTCTTGCTCCAGCTGCGCAATCTCTTCCTGGCTAGCTAGTGCATTTGATTGCGCCTGCAGTTTTATTTTTTCCAGATTCAAAAGTTCATAAGCACGCTTCGCCCGCAATTCGGCGCTTTGTTTAATTTGTTCTTCTAACTGCGCTTGCTCTTGATTTTGCGCTGCCAATTGTGCTTCAGCCTGCGTCTTTTCTTCGCAGGTAAGACGTATTTTTTCTTCAGAAGCGAGGCGTTCTTGGTGAGCACGTATCAGCGCTTGCTCCGCTTCTATCTTATTTTTTGTCTCGGCAATAAGCTGTTGTTCCAGTTGTTTCTTTTCTGTGATCAAAGCCAGCTTGCGTTGTTCTTCCTGCTCTCTTTCGCGCATCAATTGGGTGAGCGCGACCGCCTCTTCCGCCTTGGCTTTTGCGACTTGTGCTGTTTGTCGTTGTAACTCAGCGTGCTCGCTCATTTTTTGCAAGCGAATTTGCTCCGACTCCATCAATTCTTGCCGCACCAATTTGGATTCGCGTTCTTTCTCTTGGCGCGCCAACAAAATCTGCGCGTGTTCACGATCAGCTTTGACTCGCTCCAAGACTTCTTCCGCCGCGACGCGCTCGGCTTCTAATTTTTCTTGCGCCGCCATCGCCGCGTTTTTTTCTGCTTCCAGGCGCAGTTGTTCAGCGCGTGTCATTTCCACTGCCTGGCGCGCTTTCAATAACGCCAGAGCCGCTGCCTTGTGCTGCAATTCCGCTTGCAATTGGGCTTGTTCCACGCTTTGCTTTTCAGCTTCACTTACCACTTCCAGCGCTTGTTGCTGCTGCTTTTCCAGTGCCAGTTTTTGTGCTGCAAGCGCGATGGCATCTTCTTCGGCTTTCAAGCGATCTGCCGCCGCTTGCTCGGCTTCTTTTTCACTCAATAATTTTTCTTGCGTAGTTTGCAGCAGCTTTTCAGCCGACTCTGCTCTGCGTTTTTCCAAGCCCAATTTTTCTTGTATGAGCTCCAACGCTTTGCCTTCCGCTTCTACCCGTGCTTGCTGGGTCTCCAACAGGGCCTGTGAATCTTGATTTTTCTGGATAGCCATTTGCGCCAATTGCTGACCCAATTTGACACTTTCTACACTAGTGACCAGCGCATTTTTTTCCGCTTCGCATTGAGTCTCTTGCGCGATGCGTATGGCTTGTTGTGCCTGATGTTGCATAGTCAGGACTTCGGCTTGCGTTGCTTCGGTTTTAGCGATGGTTTCGGCTTCTTCAGCCACTTTCCGCTCGGCTTGCACCTTGGCCTGAATCGCTTTCGCTGCGCGTTGCTCCGCCTCGGCACGCAGCTTTTCTGCTTTCGCCAATTCGATCACACTCTTGGCCTTGGAGTTAGCCGCTTCATTGGCACGCTTCAAATACTCAGCTTGCATACTGATAGCAGCTAGCGCCTTTTGCTCTGCGTCGGCTTTTTCTTTCGCCAATTGCACGGCGGCTTTTTCCAGATTTAATTTTTCTTGCGCATATTTTTCTGCACGTTGTTCTTCTTCACGTCGTTGCCTTGCCATCTCGGTTGCTTCTTGCTCGGCATGACGGCGACGTTTCGCCTCTTCATTGGCGGCTTCTTCCGCTTGCATGCGTTGGCGCGCATTGGCGTCGGCATATTGCTCGGATTCGACCCGCACCAAAGCCTTGGTTTGTAATTCACGCTCAGCTACGATGCGAGATTCGGTCGCAGCCTGAATCTGGCGCTCGGCTTCGCTGCGCGCTAATGCTGCTTCAGCTGCGATTTTTTCGGCAACTTCTCGCCGGTTAGCTGCTGCCAGCAGTGCTTCCTCTGCTTGCAAGCGTAATTGAATTGCGTCGGCAGCTCTCTTCTCAGATTCAACGCGCGCTTGTGCAATCGCTTCGTATTCACGCTCTAACATAGCACGTCCACGCGCTTCTTCTCGGGC
Organism: Burkholderiales bacterium; assembly: GCA_016200845.1. GTDB lineage: Bacteria > Pseudomonadota > Gammaproteobacteria > Burkholderiales > Burkholderiaceae_D > Undibacterium. The sequence goes on from JACQDW010000181.1 coordinate 2,922, forward strand.
ACGGATTTCTAAAGGAGTGCGATTCAAGGACACTTCTAAAGCGATCGCTTCAGCCTGATCGCGTTCGCGGGTAATTTGCTGGGTTTCCTGACGCAATTGCGCTAAGCGCTCGGCATTCATGCGTGCTTCGCGCTCTTCCCGTTCGCGTTCACGCGCTTGTTCTGCAATACGCGCATCGACCCGGGCACGTTCGTTTGCCTCGTGTTGCGCGGCGTGCGAAGCAGCATTACGCTCCGCTGCCCATTGCCTGGCTTTTTCATTTTCATAGGCCAATTGATCGTCATCTATCTTGGCTTTGATCTGCTGTTGCGCTTGTAATTTAATCTGCTCCAGAGCGCGATGGCTGGGTGAAGGCGCAATTTCTTGTTCAACATGGTGAGGCTCATCACTGGAGTCTATGATCACCATTTCTTTCACCTTCGAGGCAGCCTCAACACGGGCAATTGCTTCACGTATACCCTTGATATCGATTCGGGCATGCGAAGCGCTTTGCTCGCCATCCGCATCGCGCACATCCATAGCGAGCTTACTCAAATCACCGGCAAATTCATTATTCATCGCCAGGCGATTAAGGATCGATTGGTTTTCACTCATCACACACCTCTTAGCAAAGACATCGCCATAAAAAGCGATTCTGCTTTTTATGAAGGGATTGGTATGGATGAATTATCGGATGGAGAATTGGGAAGGGATGCGCAGAGAAGACCGGATAAAACACCTTAATTTAGGATTTCATCCGGCTTTCATGATTTTTTTGATAGCGAAGAAGTTGATTACCCCAACAAAGTTTGTATTTCTCTTTGCTCGCTGTTCATATACGACTGCGACTGCATTTCGACGATGCGTGAGACCGTTCTGTGAAACTCGTTTGACAGAGTACCTTGCGTATATAAAAGCTCGGGCATGACTTCGGCGGACATGATGAGTTTGACTTTGTTATCGTAGAACACGTCAATCAACCAGGTGAAGCGGCGCGCTTCTGACGCCATGCCTGCTGACATTTGTGGAATGCCCGACAAAATCACGGTATGAAATCGGCTGGCAATTTCCAGATAATCATTTTGTGAACGGGGGCCACCGCACAAGGTGGCAAAATCAAACCAGATGGTGGTGCCAGCACGGCGCAGCGATCGCAACTTACGCCCTTCTATATCGACATGCGGATCTTCATCTTTGGTTTCTGCTACTTTTAAAAACGCGTTCCGTAAGCCTTCGTCGGTTGCAGCACCCAAAGGGCAAAGATAAGCTTCAACTTGTTCCAGCGCGCGCTGGCGATAATCATTGCCAGAATCGACGTTTAACACATCGAGTTTTTCTTTCAAAAGCGCGATCGTCGGCAACATGCGATCCCTATGCAGACCGTCGGGATATAAAGTGTCGGGTTGATAATTGGAGGTCATGACAAAGGATACGCCGTTATCGAACAAGGCCTTCATCAAGTTATACAGCAACATGGCGTCAGCAACGTCAGAGACATGAAACTCATCAAAACAAATCAAACGATATTTTTTGGCGACACGGGCCGCAACTTCGTTGAGTGGATCAGCGACACCTTTTAATTCATCCAACTCTCTGTGTACAGCGCGCATGAATTCATGAAAATGCAGACGCGTTTTCCGCACCACCGGCACCACAGAATAAAAGCTATCCATCAAAAATGATTTGCCGCGTCCGACCCCGCCCCACATATACACGCCACGCGGTACTTCTGGGGGATTGATCAGTCGCACCAGACGATTGGAGCGGCGTGATTTGTATTCCACCCATTCGTCATAGGCAGTTTGCAAGCGATCCACTGCACGCTGTTGCGCGACGTCGGCTTGAAAACCTCGTTGACTAATCGCTTCTTGATAAAACTCTTGGACGTTCATGCTGAACCACAATCAAACAAAGTAAAAAACGGTATGTCCCAAACCTAGGGGCATACCGTTTTATCATAGACGCTAAGACTAGAATCAGAAATTCAAAGAGCGCTTATCAACTGCCAATGCGGCCTCTTTGGTCGCTTCCGACAAAGAAGGGTGCGCGTGGCAAATGCGGGCGATGTCTTCAGAAGAAGCTTTAAATTCCATCGCAACCACGGCCTCAGAAATTAATTCCGATGCCATAGGGCCGACGATATGCACGCCTAAAATCTCATCGGTCGTCGCATCAGCCAAGAACTTGACCATGCCAGAGGTGTCACCCAAAGCGCGGGCGCGGCCATTGGCCATGAAGGGGAACGTACCGGCTTTGTAAGCAACGCCATCGGCTTTTAATTGCTGCTCAGTGCGGCCTACCCAGGCGATCTCTGGAGAAGTGTAAATCACCCAAGGAATCGTGCCAAAGTTGACGTGACCATGTTGACCCGCTATACGCTCGGCCACAGCAACGCCCTCTTCTTCCGCTTTGTGCGCCAGCATAGGGCCACGCACCACGTCACCGACTGCCCATACGTTCGTCAGATTGGTTTTGCAATCGCCATCAACCGCGATAAAGCCGCGTTCGTCTAATTGCAAGCCAACTGCTTCCACATTCAAGCCATTGGTATTCGGCGTACGACCAATTGAGATGATCAATTTATCAAATTGCGCCGTGTGCTCCGCACCTTGCGCATCGGCGTATTGCACACTGACGCCAGCATCGTTCTTGGCGATAGTACCAATCTTCACGCCCAGATTGATGGACAAGCCTTGCTTGGTAAACAGCTTGTGTGCTTCTTTAGCGATCTGCTCATCGACAGCACCCAGGAAAGTCGGCAGAGCTTCCAGCACGGTGACTTCAGCACCGCAACGACGCCATACGCTGCCCATTTCCAAGCCAATCACGCCAGCACCGATCACGCCTAATTTCTTAGGCACAGCGGCGATCTTCAATGCGCCATCGTTGGACAAAATCACGTCTTCGTCAAACGCTGCGCCCGGTAAAGCACGTGCATTGGAACCGGTTGCCAACACGATGTGCTTACCCGTGATGGTTTCTTCTGCTTTGCCCGCTACTTTAATTTCGTAAGCGCCATCGGCAGCTTTCACGAAAGAGCCATGACCGTGGAAGAAAGTGACTTTGTTCTTTTTGAAGAGATACAAAATACCGTCATTGTTTTGCTTAACGATGGTATTTTTGCGCCCCAACATTTTGGTAACATCTAATTCCAAACCGCTGACATTGATACCGTGATCAGCAAATGCATGACCAGCATGTTCAAAATGTTCAGACGACTGCAACAGCGCCTTGGACGGAATACAGCCAACGTTAGTGCAAGTGCCACCTGGTGCAGGTCCGCCTTTTTCATTAGTCCAGGCATCGATACAGGCTGTCGAAAAACCTAATTGCGCTGCGCGGATCGCAGCAATATAGCCACCTGGGCCGCCGCCGATAACGACGACATCAAATTGTTTAGTCATAAAACTTACCTTGAATTCTTCGGGTCTAAAAAGCGCTCGCCATTTTCAACAAAACAATGACAAGGACGCTGAAAAAAAACGAGAGCGCTTCCTTGTGCGAAATGCGCTCTCTTACGATCTTTAGTCTTCTAAGGGAATGAAAATCCAGGCTAACAAGTAAGCCAACACGCCAAAGCCAGCGCAAACAACGGAGAGTAGCCACAACATACGCCACACCCATGTTTCGGTCTCTGTGAACTTAGCGAGCCCAGCACAGACGCCGCCCAACCATTGATCGTCTTTGGAACGACGCAAACGATGGAGTGGATTTGTGCCGATGGCGTTACTGGAAGCGCCAGAATCCTTGCTATCCATGCTCGTCAATAAGCGCTCTTTGGCACGAGAAAACTCCTCATCGCTCAACGCACCGCTGCGGTTAAGTTGATGCAAGCGTTCGATTTCATCAGCAATATTCATGGTCATTCCCCAGAGAGAGAGTTTACAGATCCAATAACAAACGTGCTGGGTCTTCCAGCGCTTCTTTCATGGCAACCAAGCCTAATACCGCTTCACGACCGTCGATGATACGGTGATCGTAAGACATCGCCAGATAGTTCATAGGGCGAATCACGATCTGGCCGTTTTCAACCACGGCGCGATCTTTGGTCGCATGGACGCCCAAGATAGCCGATTGTGGTGGGTTGATGATCGGTGTCGACAACATAGAACCGAAAGTACCGCCATTGGAAATGGAGAAAGTACCACCAGTCAAATCATCGAGTGTCAATTTACCGTCTTTGGCTTTGGCACCGAATTCACCGATTTTCTTTTCGATGTCTGCGATGCTCATTTGATCGGCATTGCGCAAAATTGGCACCACCAAACCACGTGGTGAGCCCACCGCGATACCGATATCAAAGTAACCGTGATACACGATGTCATTGCCATCAACGGAAGCATTGATGATAGGGTATTTTTTCAAAGCTGCGACAGCCGCCTTGACGAAGAAGGACATGAAGCCCAATTTCACGCCATGTTCTTTTTCGAATTTGTCTTTGTACTTATTACGCAGCTCCATCACGGGTGCCATATTGACTTCGTTGAAGGTCGTCAAAATCGCATTAGTCGATTGCGATTGCACCAGACGCTCAGCGATACGTGCACGCAAGCGGCTCATAGGAACACGCTCTTCCGGACGATCACCAAGATTAGCTGCAGTTGGCGCTGCTACTTGTTGCATAGCTGGCTTGGCAGCAGGTGCCGCCAAAGGTGCTACTACTGGAGCGGCTTTATTTGCGACTGCGTTTAAAGCATCACCCTTGGTGACGCGACCGTCCTTACCACTGCCATCAATCGCAGCAGCAGATAGGTTATTTTCAGCCAAAATCTTTGCAGCTGCAGGCATCGCTACGCCAGCAGCAGAATGCGCTGCC
>JACQDW010000192.1 GCA_016200845.1 Burkholderiales bacterium
ATGCTCAATGCGATGAACGTACCCAAGCTGCGCTTTTTGGAACCGACCATCAAAAAAGTCGGCGAGCATCTCTGGCATATCGAACTACCGCTGATCAACGAACGCGCCATCCCAACCATTCCCAGCATCGTGATCGCCAACAAGCTGCACCGCCTCGATCTTGCGACGGTACAAGGCGGCAAAGTCCTCGCCAGTGGCATCGTTAAAAATACTTATACGGGGCAAATCGACCTGCAAATCCACCGACCAGAACGGCTGATGGTCAGCGGCGTTTCCGGCTTCGGGAATACTACCCTTTACTTCTTAGTCGACAGCTTAGGTCATGAAATCACGGTCAATTACGACAGTATCAAAAGAGGAAAATTGAGTCGGCAGGTGCGACTTAAATAATCTTCAATTGCACGTCCCCGGCGCGACTGGGGACACGCCGGCGCTGCCACATCAAGCCAAGTACCGCGCACAACGCGAGCAGTAAAAAAGGCAGCACGGTCAAATTCACCGAGTGCCAGCCCCAGGCGTTCAAAATACCACCTGCGGAGAGTGAAGCCAGACTCACTGCGGCGGACATCAAAAAATCATGTGCGGCCTGAGTCTTGGCGCGCTCGCTAGGACTATAGGACTCTGTCAGCAAGTTGGTACCGCCAATAAACAGAAAATTCCAACCTATACCCAGGAAAGTTAAGCCCGACAAAAAATGTAAAAATGTCGTGCCATTAAATGCAATCACGGTATGAACACTCAGCAAAGCGATCCCGCTACTCATCACTGGCAAGACACCAAAACGCTGTATCAATCTGCCGGTAAAAAATGAAGGTAGAAACATTCCTAAGACATGCCATTGAATCACCGACGCCGCTGATCCCAAGTTTTGCCCACACATCTGCATTGCCAGTGGCGTCGCCGTCATCACCATAACCATCACCGCAGCTCCCACCGATGAGCCGATCACAGCAGTCAAAAAGGTCGGTTGTCGCATAATGACCAATATTGGACGTGCATGACCTTGTTCCACACTCTTTAACATCGCAGGCATTTGCAAACGACTGACGATCACGAGCGCCAGCAAACTAACTACGGCCAAACTCAAGTAAGCGGCAACAAAAGGGATAGCGCCCAATCCTTGGGTCAGGCGCGCTAATGTCGGTCCCGCCATAGCAGCAAACACACCGCCCGCAATCACCCAAGAGATTGCCCGGCTCTTGAAATCAGCACTCGCGATATCGGCTGCCGCAAACCGATAGTATTGCGCGAACCCTTGATACACCCCTACCAGCATATTCGCCACCACAAACCAGCCAAAACTTTCCAACCAGATCGCCACGGCCGCGACCACGCCGGCCAGACAGCCGGCAGCCGTTCCCAGTAAAAAGCCAGCTCTGCGTCCAAATTTTTGCATCAACATTGCGGCCGGTATCATGGTCACTGCCGCCGCTACCATCATCATTGCAATGGGTAAAGTAGCGAGACCCTTGTCGCTGGCCAAACGTAAGCCGACCAAACCTGAGAGCGTCATCACCATGACCGCTATGGTCTGGAACAAAGCTTGAGCGCTGGCTAATAAAAGCACTTGCGCTTTTTCAGAGGAAAATAAATTCATAATTAAAATACCAATACTTTATCCGCCCACATGGTCCAATCGGCTAACTCTTCCAAGCTGCCGCGGTGCGTCCCCTCCATTAATTCCTCACCCTTCATACCACGCGCATCCATGCAGGTGCCACACACCCCGACCGCCTCCGCTTGCGCCCGACTCACGCGTCCCAACATCAGTTGCACGTTATAAAAGCCTTCTGGCACTTTTTGACCACTTTTGGCCGCAATTGCCGCATCGCCCATCAAAAACACCCGTACCTCGCTCGCCTCGCGTTTTGCCAAAGCCCCCGCCAAACGTAAGCCATTGTAAGTACGCTCTTCACCATACGGTGCGCCATTTAAAATAAATAAAGTTTTCATCAGTTACCCTCCAATAATCTAACATTCTAACGATTATTGGAATATAGCACAGTATTTGGAGTTGCGCAAAATTGCTCTGGCTAGACGCGGAGGCGAAGACAGTACAGTTGCTTGGCCTGCCCCTGCGAAGGCAGGGGGCGAGCCGAACGCAACAACGTCAGCGTCTGTTTTGCATAAGCCCTTTTCTGGTCTTGACAAGGTCGGCGCCCATGCACAGACTACGCCCATGAATAAAAATCGAGAAATCAAAAATGCCTTGTATGAGCAAGTTGCCCGTATTGCCAAAGCAAGTGCTAATCCTAAACGACTGGAATTGATAGAGTTGTTGTGCCAAGCGCCCAAAGCAGTCGAGTTGCTGGCGCAGGAAACGGGTATGAGCATCAAGCTCACCAGCGCCCATCTCAAAGAATTGCGGCTGGCGCGACTGGTCGAAACCGAGCGCCAAGGAAAACACATCGTGTATCGTATCGCCAGCGAAGATGTCCCGCGCTTTTGGCTGGGACTACGCACTTTAGCGGAGGACAGACTGTTTGAACTGCAAGATGCCTTACGCCAGCTCAGCAGCTCCAGCGGCGAATGGCGTAGCGAAGATCTCAGTGAATTGCTGCGTAAAGCAAAAGGCGGCGAACTGATCGTGATTGATGTCCGCCCCAGCAATGAATATGAACAAGCACACCTGCCCTATGCCCGGTCTATGCCGCTGGCAGAACTACAAAGCCGCGTTGCCGAACTACCCAAAGACACGCCCATCGTCGCCTATTGCCGCGGTCCGTATTGCCTGATGTCGGCCGATGCGGTGCGCCTGCTGCAAGAGCAAGGCTACACCGCACTGCAATTGCGTGAGGGGGTAGCCGATTGGGGTTTAAATTCACTACCTTAATTCACTCCCAGCCACGCGCCAAGCGCCACTCCTTCACCAAGGCATAAATCGCAGGGATCACTGCCAACGTCAGCACGGTCGAGGACAACATGCCGCCGACCATAGGGGCGGCGATGCGGCTCATGACCTCTGAGCCAGTGCCTGTGCCCCATAGGATAGGCAGCAAGCCAGCCATGATCGCGACCACCGTCATCATCTTGGGACGCACTCTTTCGACTACACCTTCCATCACAGCGGTGTACAAATCTGAGATGGTCGCCTTGCGTTGTTCCAGTGCGCATTGCTGCTTCAACGCTTCCCAGGCGTGATCCAGATAGATCAGCATAATCACACCGGTCTCGGAAGCAACACCGGCTAAGGCAATGAAACCAACTGCGACCGCGACCGACATATTGTAATCAAGCACCCACATCAGCCAAACGCCACCGACCAATGCAAACGGCACCGACAGCATCACGATCAGGGTCTCGGTCACGCGCCGGAAATTGAGATACAGCAAAAAGAAAATCGACAACAGCGTGACTGGAATCACCACTTTCATTTTCTCTTTGGCGTGTTCCATGTTTTCAAATTGCCCGCTCCATGTGACGTAATAGCCGGGCGCAAATTTGATTTGTTGCGCCACTGCTTTCTTCGCCTCCGTCACATAAGAGCCAATGTCGCGGTCGCGAATATCGACGTAGATATACGCCGACAATAAACCATTTTCCGTACGAATTCCCGGCGTTCCTTTTGCGACGACGACTTGTGCCACTTCGCCCAGCGGTATCATGTTGCCATCCATCGTCGGGATCAAAATATCGCGGTTGATTTGCTGCGGATCGGATCGCATTTCACGCGGATAGCGCAGCGCCACGCCATAGCGTTCGCGTCCTTCTACCATGGTGGTCACCATCTCGCCACCCAGAGCTGCCGCGATCACGTCTTGCAATTCGCCTACACTCAAGCCATAGCGCGCCAGCTTGTTCCGATCCGGTTCTATGTTCAGATAAAAGCCGCCAGTGATGCGCTCGGCAAATGCGCTACTGGTGCCGGGCACGGTCTTGACCACCGCTTCAATTTGTTTTGCTAGTTGTTCCATCTCATCGAGATTTTTTCCGAACACCTTGATGCCTATCGGGGTTCGGATGCCAGTTGCCAGCATGTCGATACGCGCTTTAATCGGCATGGTCCAGGCATTCGCTACGCCGGGAAATTGCAGAGCCTTGTCCATCTCGGCGATCAATTTATCGATCGTCATTCCAGCGCGCCAGCTCGCTTCTGGTTTGAGATTAATCACCGTTTCAAACATCTCGGTCGGTGCCGGATCGGTCGCGGTATTGGCGCGCCCTGCTTTGCCGAAGACCGATTCCACTTCAGGAAAACTCTGAATGATTTTATTCTGCGTTTGCATCAATTCTGCTGCTTTGGTGATCGACATACCGGGCAAGGAAGACGGCATATACATCAAGGTGCCTTCGTTCAAAGTGGGCATAAATTCCGAGCCTAAACGCGATGCTGGGTAATACGAAGCGGCGAGCGCAAGCACGGCGAACCAGATGGTGGTTTTCTTCCAGCGCAAGACCCACTGTATCACCGGTCTATACATAAAAATCAACAAGCGATTCACGGGATTTTTTGCTTCCGGCATGATCTTGCCGCGTATGAAAAGCAACATCAACACCGGCACTAAAGTCACCGACAAAATGGCCGCAGCCGCCATCGCAAATGTTTTAGTGAACGCCAGCGGAGAAAACAAGCGTCCTTCTTGCCCCTCCAGACTAAACACCGGCAAGAAAGACACGGTGATGATCAGCAAAGAAAAAAACAAAGCCGGCCCCACTTCCACACATGCCGCTAACATCGCATCTGAACGCTGTTTCACCTCATGCTCGGGCGGCAAACGCTCCAAGTGTTTGTGCGCGTTTTCTATCATCACTATCGCCGCATCGATCATCGCCCCTATCGCAATCGCGATACCACCAAGGCTCATCAGATTCGAATTCATATTCAGCAAACGCATGGCGATGAAGGCCATCAAGATACCGACCGGCAGCATCAAGATCGCCACCAAAGCACTGCGTACATGCAGCAGAAACACTATGCATACCAAGGCAACAATCAAGGACTCTTCCATCAAGGTTCGCTTTAAAGTATCTATGGCATTGTGGATCAAAGTAGATCTATCATAGACCGTCTGTATCTTCACGCCGTCGGGCAAACCTGGGCTAATTTCTTGAATTTTTTCTTTGAGATTATGGATCACTTCCAGCGCATTCTGGCCATAGCGCGCCATCGCGATTCCCGCCACCACTTCACCTTCGCCGTTGAGCTCGGTCACGCCGCGTCGCTCGTCCGGCACTTGCTCTACTCTGGCGACATCGCGGATCAACACAGGGGTTCCCTTCTCGCTTTTGAGCGCCAGCATTTCTATATCGCTGATGCCGCGCAGATAGCCTTTGCCGCGTATCATGTATTCGGTTTCCGCCATCTCCACCGTGCGCCCACCCACATCGCGATTCGAATCACGGATCACTTGCGCGACCTTCATCAAAGGAATGTTATACGCTCGCAGCTTAACCGGATCGACTGTCACCTGATACGTCATCACAAAGCCACCGACGGACGCCACCTCTGCCACGCCCGGCGCTTTACTCAGTTGATAGCGCACAAACCAATCCTGCACACTGCGCAATTCCGCCAGAGTTTTATCCTTGGCCAACAAGGCATATTGATAGACCCAACCGACCCCGGTGGCGTCTGGCCCCAACTGCGGCGTCACGCCTTTGGGCATGCGCCCCGAGGCAAAATTGAGATACTCCAGCACCCGCGAACGCGCCCAATAAATATCGGTGCCATCTTCAAAAATAACGTACACAAACGAGGCACCAAAAAATGAAAAGCCGCGGACCACTTTTGACTTCGGCACCGACAACATCGCCGTCGTCAAAGGATAAGTCACCTGATCCTCCACCACTTGCGGCGCTTGTCCGGCGTAGTCGGTATACACGATCACCTGCACATCGGACAAATCTGGCAAGGCATCGATAGGGGTGCGTAACACCGCAAAAATGCCCCAGGCGACCACACACAGAGTGATCAAAATAACGAGAAAACGGTGTCGCCCTGAGCTATGTATGATTTGTTTTAACATGGACGGAACCCCTTAATTTTTCTGCGCATGATCAGCACTCGTAAACCCTGCGACTGCTGCCTTTAAATTACTTTCGGCATCAATCAAGAAATTGGCTGCAGTGACAACGACGTCACCTTCATTGAGCCCGCCCGTCACCTCCACCCACTGCCGACTGCGCGCGCCTAATTTCACTTCACGTGGTTCAAAACGCCCTTCACCGCGCACCAGCAACACCAGTTGGCGCACGCCACTATCAATCACTGCCGAATGAGGTATCGTTAGCACCTTTCCCTTCGCAGATACCGGCAATTCCACTTGCGCAAACATGGCAGGTTTGAGCAGCGCTTGGGGATTGGCCAGCTCGATTCTGACTGGCACGGTACGCGTCTGCGGATTCAGACTGGGATAAATAAAACTGACCTTGCCTGAGAAAGTTTGTCCCGGATAAGCCGTCAAACTCACGCTCGCTTTGGCACCGGTACGCAGCAAGGCGATGTCTTGTTCTGGCACGTCCGCCATCAACCACACCGAAGACAAATCGGTGATCTGATACAGCGTTTCTCCCGACATAAAACGCATGCCTTTCAGGGCTTTCTTTTCGGTGACGACGCCAGCCACAGGTGAGCGGAAAGACAGACTGCGCCGGCTCTCTCCACTCTTTTGTAGAGCTGTAATCTGCGCCTCAGATACATCCCAATTTTTCAAACGCAACAGGCTCGCATCCGCCAATTGCTGCATCCCGCGTTGAGCGTTGGCATCGGCATCTTTTAAGGCGGCCAGACCTTGCATCGCAATCGCATATTCGCGCTGCGCCGAGATCAGCTCCGGGCTATACGCTTCAAACAAAGTCTGCCCTTTGCTCACCACTTGCCCTACCGCATTCACATGCAGCGCGTCGATATAACCATCAAATTTCGGTGCAATCGCAACCACCTTGCGCTCATCGACTTCAATGCGCCCCATCGCCCGCAGCGTTTGGTCCAGCTCGCGCAATTGTGCGGCCTCGCTACGCACGCCTAATTTTTGCACTTTGGCGCTGCTGATTTTCACTTCATTTTCATCTGCAACATCGCTTTCTTCGCCTTCATACACGGCGATATAATCCATTCCCATGGGATCTTTTTTGGGTGTTGGTGAGGTGTCTGGCAAGCCCATAGGATTGCGGTAAAACAAAAGCTTTTTCTCCTTGGTTTGTGGCGCGCTGGCTGATGTTGAAACCTTCGGTTCTACATTCCTGCGTTGCCCCGCCCAAAAACCCAGTGCCGCGACCACAAACAACAACAGACCGATCACAACGATTTGCAATCTGGTTTTCATATTTCTTCTCCCAACAATTTTTCTATCGCAACCAGACGCAGATGCGCCTCGACTTGCGCTTTGATTTGATTTTGTCGCGCACTGCGGATTTGCTGTTGCGCTTCCAATAGCGTTGCAAAATCGAGTTTGCCGTTTTCGTATGCACTCAAGGCCGACGCCAGATTTAACTCAGCCTGTGGCAATAAACTCTGACTCAATTGCATTTCTATTTGACGCGACGACGCCAGTCCCAACACTTGCTCGGCCAATTCGCCTAACACCTGATTTCTCAGCGCGACTTTGCGTGCCCGTGCCGCCGCTAACATGCCGTCTGATTCGCGTTCCATCGCACGACGCGGAGCTTGCTGCAGAGGTAAATTCACCTCAAACATCAATTCCCATTCACGGACTGAGCGCTGAGTCTGCACAGGCGCGATACCCACTGTGAAATCTGGGTAAGAATTTTTCGCCGTCAATTCACGCGATTTTTCTGCACTTAAAATGCGCGCATCTTCGACAAATAATTGCGGATTTTTTGCACTCACGCGCTGCCGCAACACCGCTACATCTAACTTCACCGCCGCTGGCAAAGCGGGCAAGGCCTCTGGCGCTGGCAAAGCCGCATCCAGATCGCGCCCCAGTAGAGTATTGATTTTGAGCCGCAACATGGCGGCATCGTTCTCCAACATAATCAATTCATTGCGCATCGCTGTTTGCTCCAACTGCGCACGGATCACATCTTGTTGCGGTGCCAAGCCATGTGCATAGCGCAGTTGCGCAATCTGTTCCAAGCGCGCCATCAAATCCAAGGTCTGCCGCGCCAATTCCGTTTGCCGCGTCACCGCATACCATTGTGTATAGGCGAGCTTAATTTGCGCCGCCAAATCCTGCCACACTTGCTCGGCACGACTCTGCACCGCCTGCGCATCAGCGCTCGCAATCTGCGCTTTCAAATCGCGCTTACCCGGCCAAGGCAAGTCTTGCATCAAGGTATACTTGGCGCTGCCCACCCGCGCCGGAAACACGCTGGGATTTTGCGCCCCCATCCGCGTAACATCCATCAACTCCACCCGCAAACGCGGATCAGCCAAACTCCCGGCGGGCAACACACGTTCGCGCGCCGCAGCGGCTTCCAGTCGCATCGCCAATAACTCAGGATTTTGCGACCGCGCAAAATCGAGCAGACTCTGCAAATTGTGCAAAGGTTTTTCTGGCGTCATGCTTTGCGCCTCAATCCCATCCGAAAAACCTAGCATTCCCAAGATCACGAGCCACAACAAGCAGCCCGGGAAAATATGACCACGCATACCCACTCCCATCACAACATCAACATTTGGACGAACAAACAAGTGCCCGGCAAGATTTACCAAGCACGAACTCAGAAGAAGGATTTGGACTAATGCAGAAAACTACAGTGCAGAACACGCAGCGGCGGAGCATGCAGGCGCTTTAAAGCGGTGCTCTCCGACGCGCAAGGAAAGAGAATTGAAGTCAACTGAACCGGATGCACAACTTGCGCCCAGCCCAGAAAAATGAAAGGAGGAATATCGGTATGCGCCGCCTGATCGGGCAAGCTTTGATCAAACGATGAATCAGCCAAGGCATGACACAGTGCCGGTTGCATGCTGTCTATCCCATCACAATCCTCCATTTGCATCGCCATCATTTGACTGGCTTTCGTTTGCGCCGGACACACATACGCCGCCACGGCCAACTGTGTCAGCAGCAAGCTTCCCATGATGAGACTGGCAATCAGGTGGCGAAATTTCAACATTGCGGTGGGATATGTATAGAGACGGTTAAGTGACTCGAACAGAATAATGTCGGTGGCAATACGTGTCAAGTTACAGATTTGTTAGTTAGATGCGCGAAGGCGAGCAAAAATAAATCAAGGCCTCCTCAAGTTTTTCTCAATCTATCTTGCTTTCGCTCGCCACAAAAAGATGTGAGAATCAAATGCATAGGACAATACCACCAAAAAATCACATGCCAAAAATCTCCCGCAGAAAATTCTTGACAGCCGCAGCAGCAAGCGTCGCCAGCACATCTTCACTTGCCAACGCGATTACCAAGGCACTAGCTATCCCAGCCAACACAAAAACCAAGAGCATCAAAGACATCGAGCACATCGTCATCTTGATGCAAGAAAACCGCTCCTTCGATCACTACTTTGGCACACTGGCCGGCGTGCGCGGGTTTAACGATCCCAGAGCGATCACGCTGCCCTCTGGCAAGCCGGTCTGGCATCAGCCGTGGGGCGATAGCTATGTCTTACCCTATCACTTCGATATTCACAACACCAATGCAGTACGCATAGGTCTTGATCATTCGTGGAAAGGCAGCGAATTGACTTGGAAAAATTGGGATGCGTGGATCACCAAAAAATCGCCGCGTTGCATGGGCTATTTTGATCGCGGCGACCTGCCATTTTATTATGCGCTGGCCGATGCCTTCACTACCTGCGATGCCTATCATTGCTCGGTGTTCGGCCCTACCGACCCCAATCGTTTTTATGCCTTGAGTGGGCATGCACCCAATAATATCACCGGGCTCGCCGATCACAATTTATACAACGTCAGCAATGGAATCTATAACGCCGACATCAGCAACGATAAACCAAACGCCAAAGGCATAGAGTGGCAAACCTACGCCGAAATCCTCGAGAAAAATGACGTGAGCTGGAAGGTGTATCAAGAGTGGGATAACTACGGCGACAATTATCTGCAGTATTTCAAGAACTTTCGCTTCGATGCAGATGGCAAGCCCTTAACGCCTGATTCCCCACTTTATCAAAAAGCACGCGCCTATGCGCCGGGCTCGCACGCTGGCAATGCCAAGAGCACGACGGGGCAATACTTGATCGATCAACTTGCCGCCGATGTGAAGAACGGAACACTACCCCACATTTCCTGGATTTGCGCGCCGACCGAATATTGCGAACACCCCGAAGCGACGCCTAATGCAGGTGAAAATTTCACCGCTCGTTTATTAGCAACACTCACGGACTCTCCTGAAGTGTGGGCAAAGACCGTATTGATACTGACCTACGATGAAAACGACGGCTTTTTTGATCACATGCCGTCGTCCATGCCGCCTTTAAGTTCGGCACACGGCGCAACTACACTCAACAATGCAACACAAGGTGAAGTCCACAATGATCAGCCTATCGGTTTCGGACCACGCGTTCCAGTTCTCATCATCTCGCCCTGGACTAAGGGCGGACGCGTCTGCTCAGAATTATTCGACCACACTTCCTTGATTCGCTTTATGGAAGAATGGTGTGTACAAACACAGGGCTTAGCACGCGAGAATGTCACCTGTCCTCATATCTCGCCATGGCGTCGGGCGGTATGTGGCGACATGACGAGTGCGTTTAATTTTTCAACGCCGAATACCGATTGGGACACTAGCATTCCCCGCGCTGCGAGCTATCTCAAGAACTGGGGCAACGCTGACGCTTTACCACCCGCGATACAAACTTTACCAAGGCAAGAAACCAGCAGCGTTCCACGTAGCGCTTGCGCTCTGCCCTATCGTCCCATCGTCGATGGCGCAATGACTGGCAGCGCGAATCAATATGTCCTCAGGTTCGCCAACGCTGGCAGTGTCGCATCGACTTTCATCGTCTATTCCCAACTCAATTCAAATAGCCCATGGCACTACACAGTCGAAGCAAACAAAAGTTTAAAGCCAGCCGCGTTCGACTGGGACGAGCTCGGCTATCACCTCGCTGTCCATAGCCACAATGGCTTTCTGCGCGAATTTGCCGGACGCTTTGATCAGGCTTCCAGTAATGCTGAAGTGAGCCTCGAGGAAGATCCGACTACACAAGCACTCCGCATTCGCTTCCACAATCACTCCATGGTGACGTGCAGATTTGTGTTGATCAGCAACGCCTATAGCAATCCCACGCCTCACCTCATTGACGCTCCCGCTGGCGAAACCAAGACCATAATCAAGTCACTCACTGACAGCTACGGTTGGTATGATTTCAGCGTTCGCATCGATGGCGACGCCCACTATTTACGCCACTATGCAGGACATCTGGAAGGCGCTGGTTTGAATTTTACCGATCCAGTGTTAAACGGATTAGTAAAAGTGAGCGGCACAAATAAAACTACAAGATAAATTCGTAGATACTCTGTTGAAAAACAACCGCCTTTTACGCTAAAACCTGATTATTTTCGCTAGGTTTAGCGTAAAAGCGGGTGTTATCAAAAGGCTGATTATTGATCA
>JACQDW010000189.1 GCA_016200845.1 Burkholderiales bacterium
AGCACGCCGATCAGCATGAATGTACCTGCCAGTGCGATCTTTGTTGATTGCTGTGCGTAGCGTGGCATCAAGATGCCGATGGCGATGCAGCCCAGCGCGTGCAGCATGTGATATAGCACGGCGGTGTGCCAGATGGCGAGCATGTCGCTGCTGAGATGGGGTTTGAGTGCGTGGGCGCCGAATGCGCCAAAGGCGACGGCGATTAGCATGAGGAATGCGCCTGAGGCGATGAGGTGGCGGTCTTGCATGGTTTGTCTTCCTGATAGGGTTAAACATTGAGAGTCGAATGAGGGTTCTTTAGCGTTCCTCAAAAGACTTGCCTTTACTTTTTATCTTTCCTTCCAGTACACTGGCGCGACTAATTCACCATGATAAGGCTAGAGATGAGCGCACAATTGATCAAAAGTATCGTCGCAATTAGCTGCTTAGTGACTCTCCCTTACGCGTATGCACAAGACCTTGTCGCTGCGGGAAACGCCAGTGAAGACATCAGTCAAGTCAAAGTGTCGGCATTAAAAGATCCGGAGTTACGCTCGTATGCGCAGTTATACAAAGGCTTGAAAGTGTATAGCGAAAAGCTGAATCTTGCGCCAGATTCGGAGCTGTTTTTTATTTTGATTCCTAAATCTAAATCGGCAAATCTCCGCGACCTCAAAATGCGCTTGGCCAGCGATGAAAGCTCTATCGATATTCCGGTTGATGCTTCTGGTCAATTCAAATTGCCCATGCTGGAAACCAAGAGCGACGATGAATACGATTTGATCTTGAATATGCCCAAGGGACAATTTTTGATTCGACCTTATGTGAAAAGCGCACACCTGCCAGAAGACAGCAAGCGCGTGGGAGATTTTCGATTGGAGTGCCAAGTCAGATGGGCGATCGAAAAGCAAGATGTTTCCGTGGTCTTTAGCACTTATGTGAAGCTATTCGCCTCTGGTAGTCCTTGTGCTACAAGAGCGGTCGATGTCGGCTTTTACGCACCTCATGGCGTGGACACGATTTCCTTGAACACTGCAACACAAAAACTGTCACGACGAACTAATTCTTACGAACGTTTCTCTTTACCTTTGTGGGACAAGGAAGTGGGCGACAATGAACTGGTTAAATTTGGTCGTGGCGAGCCATTGTCGCAGCAATAAAAAAGCCGCCCAATTGGGCGGCTCAGTTTAGCTTGCAAGGCTTGACTTACGCAGCATCCTTCTTCTGCGCACCCATACCAAACTCCGCCAACAATTTCGCTTCCTTGATTTTCGCCGCAGCAAGGTGACGTTCCTTCACATGACCATAGCCGCGGATGTCTTCTGGAATGCTGGCGATGGCAACCGCATTTGCGAGGTTGTCGGTGTTCAATTGCGCCATCAGCTTCTTGATGAGTTGGCGATATTCGACTGGCATCGCACGTTCGGTGCGACGCTCTTCTGTATAGCCGAAGATGTCCAGTGCAGTGCCGCGCAAGCCTTTGAATTTGGCGAGTAAGCCAAAGGCCTTCATCATCCATGGGCCGAATTGTTGCTTGATCAGATGTCCCTTGTCATCGCGCTTGGCAAATAGCGGTGGTGCGAGGTGGAAATTGATGGCGTAATCACCTTCAAACATGTCGGCAATTTTCTTTTGGAACTTGCCATCGGTGTACAAACGGGCGACTTCGTATTCGTCTTTGTAGGCCATCAACTTGAACAAATACTTAGCGACCGCTTCCGTCAGGCGCAATGCTTTGCCATCGACGATCTTGCTCTCAGCCGCTTTCACTTCTGCGACAAAATCGGCATAGCTTTGTGCGTAGGCCGCGTTTTGATAGTCAGTCAGGAAGGCGATGCGCTTGTTGATGACCTCATCCAAGCTTGGTGCACGCTTGAGCTCGATGACTTGCGCTGGCGTGGTCAGACGCTGTACCGCTGCCAGATCATTGGCGGCGACGCGGCCCCAGTTGAAGGCTTGTTTGTTGAAATCGATGGCGACACCATTCAATTCAATCGCACGCATCAAGGCCGCTTCGGTGAGCGGCACCCAGCCTTTTTGCCATGAGTAACCGAGCATGAACATATTCGCTGCGATGCTGTCGCCCATCAAGGCGGTCGCAATCGTGGTGGCATCGACCATATCGACGCGATCGGCGCCGCAGGCTTTGCGAATTTCATTCTCGGCAGAGCCAGCAGGGAATTGCCAGTTCGGGTTTTTGATAAAAGTTGCTGTCGGGCTGCTGCTGGCGTTGATTGCGCCCTGGGTGCGGCCTTCGCCCATGCGGGATACCGCTTCTTTGCCTGCAGTGACGATCAGATCACAACCGATTACCAAGTCAGCCATGCCGGTGCCGACGCGGGTTGATTGGATGTCGTCGGCTTTGTCCGCCAAACGCACGTGTGACATCACCGCACCGCCTTTTTGTGCCAGGCCTGTCATGTCCAACACGGAGCAGGATTTACCTTGCAAATGCGCGGCCATCGCCATGATCTGACCTATCGTGATGACGCCTGTGCCACCGACACCGGTGACGATCACGCCATACGGATTGGCTGTGCTTGGCAAGATTGGTTGCGGCAAGCTCGTGACATCAAATGCGCCGCCGGCTTCGACTTTGGCTTTGGCAGGCTTTTTCAATTTGCCGCCTTCGACCGTGACAAAGCTAGGGCAGAAGCCATTCACGCAAGAATAATCTTTGTTGCAGGACGATTGATTGATCTGACGCTTGCGACCGAAATCGGTTTCCAAAGGTTCGACCGACAAACAGTTAGACTGCACGCTGCAATCACCACAGCCTTCGCAGACTGCTTCGTTGATCACTGCGCGTTTGGCTGGGTCAGGGAAGCCGGGTTTGCCGTTCTTGTCGATTTTTTTCCGGCGGCGACGTTTTTCAGAAGCGCAGGTTTGATCGTAAATCATGGCGGAAACGCCCGGGCATTCGCGCAGTTCGCGTTGTACCGCATCGAGTTCGCTGCGAGGACGTACGGTGACGCCTTCTGCCCACGGGTAATTCGCCGGATATTTTTCTGGCTCGTCGGTGACCACGATAATCGGGCTCACACCTTCGGCCGCGATCTGGCGCGAGATCATGCCGGGATCAAGTGGGCCGTCAAATTCCTGACCGCCTGTCATCGCCACCGCATCGTTAAACAAAATCTTGTAAGTGATATTCACATGGCCCGACACGGCAGCGCGGATCGCCAACAAACCAGAGTGATAATAAGTGCCATCGCCCAGATTTGAGAACACGTGCTTTTCATCGGTGAAAGGCGCAGCGCCCACCCAAGTCACGCCTTCGCCGCCCATGTGGGTGAAGGTGGTCGATTCTCTATCCATCCAGGTCACCATATAGTGACAGCCGATGCCGGCCAAAGCGCGGCTGCCTTCGGGCACTTTGGTCGAGGTATTGTGCGGACAGCCAGAGCAGAAATGCGGCACACGATCTTTGTTGGCATCGGGCTTGGCGACTGAGTTGAGTGCCAATTCTTTTTTCTCTAAATAGTCAACGCGTTCTTGCACTTGCTTCTCGACAGGGTGACCCTCGAAATAGCGGTGGATGCGTGATGCAATCGCACGTGCGATTTGCGCGGTGGAGAGTTCATACGTCGCTGGTAACAACCATTCACCGTGACCGCTGCCCTTGATATTGGTCCATTCGCCGGTATCGTCAAACTTACCGACCACGCGCGGACGCGCTGCTTCTTCCCAGTGGTACAGCTCTTCTTTTAAAGCGTATTCCAAAATCTGACGCTTCTCTTCCACCACCAAAATCTCTTCCAGCCCGGTCGCAAATTCACGCACACCGTCGGACTCTAATGGCCAGGTCAAACCGATTTTGTATAAGCGAATACCGATGTCTTTGGCGACTTGCTCATCGATGCCCAAATCAGCCAAGGCCTGACGTGTATCTAAATACGACTTACCCGCAGTGATAATACCGATCTTGGCGTTCGGGCTATCCCAGATAATTTCATTGAGTTTGTTGGCGCGCGCGTAGGCTAAAGCCGCGTACCACTTATAGTTATTCATGCGCGTTTCTTGCGCCAGAATCGGATCTGGTGTGCGGATATGCACGCCATCGGCAGGTAGTACAAAATCAGTCGGGATCACAGGCTTGACGCGGTCTGGATCGATGTCCACCACACAGCCCGATTCCACCACGTCGGTCACGCATTTCATCGACACCCACAAGCCCGTATAGCGCGACATCGCGATGCCGTGCAAACCGTAGTCCAGATATTCTTGCACCGAGGATGGATACAAAACCGGAATGCCGCAGGCTTTCAAAATATGTTCACTTTGATGCGCAGCAGTAGAAGACTTCGCCGCATGGTCGTCACCCGCAATCACCAAAACACCGCCGTGCTTAGACGTGCCCGCCAAATTCGCATGCTTAAACACGTCGCCGCAACGATCGACACCAGGGCCTTTGCCATACCAGACGCCAAACACGCCATCGTATTTCGCGCCGGGGAAGAGATTCACTTGCTGCGTACCCCACACGGAAGTCGCTGCCAGATCTTCGTTCACGCCGGGATGAAATTTAATATGATTTTTCTCTAAATGTTTCTTGGCTTTGGCGGCAGTCATATCGACTGCGCCCAAAGGGGAACCGCGATAGCCAGTGATAAAACCCGCTGTATTCAAACCCGCTTTGACGTCGGCCTGACGTTGCAACATGGTCAGACGAATGAGTGCCTGAGTGCCGGTCATAAACGCACGGCCGCGCTCTAAGGTGTATTTGTCGTCCAGGGAAATCGTGGTATCGACCAATGCATCGCGCTCGGCCTGATTTTGTAGTGGTGAATTCATGCTGTCTCCGGGTTTAGCTGATTGGCGGTTGTAAGCCAAAATACGTTCAACGGACGATGCAAACTTGTGGCTGCATCATACGCCGAATCACCTTTCCTCAATGAAAGAAATGAGGGAGTGATGTGCGGGCAGCACAGTAACATGTGGCTAGGTCGCGCCCCATGCACAGTCACAACCAAAAAGACCAGTACAGTATGACTGACAATTATGTGAAGTGTACTGGTCACGATTCTTCGCACTTCGTGTTGAAGCATGTGTGCAAATGTCGAGTGACCACCTCACGACCACCCAAAATCTGGGATAATCACCCGCATGAAACTTAAATTTACCAAAATGCATGGAGCTGGCAATGATTTTATTGTCATTGATGCCATCCATCAGACCATCAATTTTTCCGCTGAACAGTGGCGTTTTCTGGCTGACCGTCGCTTTGGCATAGGCGCAGATCAGATTTTGGTGGTGGAAAGTTCAAGCGATCCTGCAATTGATTTCCGCTACCGCATCTACAACGCTGACGGCGGCGAAGTTGAACAATGTGGCAATGGTTCCCGCGCATTTGTCCGCTTTGTGGTGGACAAAGGCCTGACCAGCAAATCGACCATTCGCGTCCAGACCATGAAGGGCGTGATCGAACCCAGCATCGCAGCGGACGGACGTATCACGGTGAATATGGGCGTGCCGCGTTTGTTGCCCCATGAATGCGACTTCGACACAGACCAACTCCCCGTACGCGAACAAGCGCAAGCTGCTTTGTGGAGTTTGCCGCTGGCGAACCACGCAGCTGAGGTCAATTGTGTCTCTATGGGCAATCCCCACGCCGTGCAAGTCGTTACTGACATAGAACAACATCCTGTCGCCACCGAAGGCCCGCAAATCGAATCCCATCCCCGCTTTGCCAAGCGCGTCAATGCTGGATTCATGCAGATTGTCGATCCCCATCAAATCCATCTGCGCGTCTATGAGCGCGGCGCTGGCGAGACCCTGGCCTGCGGCACAGGCGCATGCGCTGCCGTGGTGTCGGGCATCCGTCGCGGCCTGTTGCAAAGCCCAGTCGAAGTGCACATGCGCGGCGGTGATTTAACGATCAAATGGGACGGCGATGCGCAGCCCGTCTATTTAAGTGGTCCCGCCGTCAGCGTGTTTGATGGCGAAATTGAGATATAACTTTAATTAAAAAACTCCAAATGAACACCCAAGACATCGCCGATTTTCTCAGTCAAAACCCACATTTTTTTGAAGAACACGCCGAGTTGCTGGCAGAAATCAAACTCACCAGCCCCATTATGGGCAGAACCATTTCGCTGCAAGAGCGGCAAATGGAAATCGTGCGTGAAAAACTCAAATCACTAGAGCTGCGCCTCTCCGACCTGATGCGCGTGGCGCAAGAAAATGACAGCATCACCGCCAAATTTCAAACTTGGACACGCGAGCTCATGTTGGCGCGCAATGATGTCGATCTGCCCTATATTTTGGTGCAAAGCCTGCAAAATAATTTTGCCTTGCCACACGCAACGTTGCGTCTGTGGCACGTCGCTGACGATTTCAAACACACCTGGTTTGCCGCCGCCACCAGCGACGACGTGCAACTATTTGCCAAGGGCATGCACACCCCTTTCTGCGGCAAAAATCAAGACTTCGAAGCCGCCAGTTGGATAGACGCCGAGCAAGCGATTCAATCGATCGCCATGCTCCCTTTGCGCATCGCCCCCGATGCGCCCACTTTTGGTTTGCTGGTTTTAGGTTCGCCTGATCCCAGTCGTTTTACCAAAGACATGGCGACCGATTTCTTAGTCAAAATCGCCGACACGACCAGCGCCGCCTTGCTGTGCATGGTGGATCTCTAAATCCATGAGCGGCCACAGCGATAGCGAGCTGCTGCAAAGCTATCTCGCTATCTTGCGCACCCAAAAGCTGCTCTCAGAACACACCACGTCGGCTTACGAAGCAGATCTGCATGAACTAGTGAATCTGGCACAGAAATTGGTGCCACCTCGCACCCTGACCAGTCTTAGCTATGCCGACATTCGCCGCTTTAGCGCACAACTGCACGGGCGCGACCTCAACGCCCGCAGCATCGCCCGCAAGCTATCGAGTTGGCGCGGCTTTTATCGCTGGCTGGCACAACAAATTGATCTACCCGCCAATCCAGTAGAAGGCGTCAAAGCCCCCAAAAAATCCAAACCCCTGCCCAAAGCACTGGGTGTGGACGACGCCATGCATTTGCTCGATCAAAAGCAAGAACCACGCGCCGATATCGTCGCCCAAAGCGCCGATCTAGCCATGTTCGAACTGCTCTATTCCAGCGGCCTGCGCGTCTCCGAACTAGTCAGCCTAGACTGGCGCGCATTCAGTGAAAAAGACTATCAAAGCGCATCGTGGTTAGACCTGGCCGAAGCCCAAGTCCACGTCAGCGGCAAAGGCAACAAACAAAGAATCGTCCCAGTCGGCGCACACGCCATCACCGCGCTCACAGCATGGCTAGAGCAACGCCAAAGCATCGCCAATGCCGACCCCCACGCTCTGTTCCTGACAGCACGCGGCACCCGCATGTCAGTCAGATTAGTCCAACTCCGCCTCAAAGCCCACGCCCAAAAAACCGGCATCCCCGCCGACGTCCACCCCCACGTCCTACGCCACTCCTTCGCCTCCCACCTACTCCAATCCTCAGGCGACCTACGCGCAGTCCAAGAACTACTAGGCCACAGCTCCATCGCTGCCACCCAAGTCTATACAGCGCTCGACTTTCAGCATTTGTCTAAGGTGTATGACGAGAGTCATCCGCGGGCGAAGAAGTGAGGGGGGAAACAAATTGCGTTTTATTGTATGGTCGAGTATCTTTTATTTTGCAAATAAACTTACCTTAGGACACGTGAATGACAATAGCTCGTGAAAACGTTTTTCTCTATGTTGCGCCGGAATCATATCTTGATGAAATTGGTGATGGTAATTTCGTGGCGTGGGATCTTGGTCAGGGACTCGCAATAACGCTTGCTGGTGATATTGGTTCAAGTGTGAGAGGTATTTCAACCGACGAATTGGAAGCGCTTGGGGTTTTACAAGACGAGGTTTGGAGCGTCGCTATTCACAACGTTGATCGGCTGTTTCAAAATGGAGAGTTCCAATTCAAGCTGGGCAATCTTACATCGGGTGTGGAAGCGTTTATCGTCTGTAATCATTGGCTTGCTTCTGCGTTTACTTTGCATCCAGCGTGTTTTGGATTGGCAAATGAAGCACTTGGATCGGACAACTTAAGAGTTCTCCTTCCATCTCGAGATAACGCAATTATTGTTCGTGCTGTTGATTATTCTCCCGATGATTTAGCACTACTTGAACTGTATCGTGAGCTCCAATATAGTTCACGTAAGCCATTTCCTTTCAACATGTTCATACTTACTCCCGACGGGGCACAAGATGTGCATTTGTCCGCAAGTCTAGGGCCTGCTCTGGGAAGTTCGGGGCTGAGTACCCCTTGAAGCGCGACAGTTAAACCGGTTTTCTTTTGACGGAATTCGAGAGTATGGATTTATACAAACAGGCAGATTTAGTTGAAAATGAAGCAGACTTCATCAGATTTATTGAAGCTCTTATGTCAGACAGAATTGATGAAGAGGAAAAAGAATCTGTCTCGCCCAGTTCCCCCTATGGTGCTGGCGCTAATGGATGGGAAAATGGAAGCATTGTCGCTTTCCTCGATGCTGCAACAACATGGGGTCAGGCGTCGGTGAACGGACTTCAATATTATGAAAAGCCATCAAACCCTTGGAGACGTGCTGCGCACATTCTGCATGCCGGAAAATTTTATGAGTAGAACACTCAATAATTCTCGTAACCCCATCGATTCCGAACTGCAATTTTCGCAAAGTTTCATCACCTATTTAGATCTCCCAATCTCTATATGACACAACTACTTTTTTCCCACGAATTCGAGGATCGTTCGACTGAGGGTATGCTTTCTATTGATACTGATGCTACGTCCTCTGCAAAAATTAGGATGACTATTGATACGGAAGCAGGCTTTTGGATGTCTGCAAACCGTGAAGGTTGGCTCCATCTAGCGAGAGTCGCTGCCGAACTCGGATTGGGAAAGTACGATGAAGGCTATCACTTTCATAAAGACGAGAATTTTACTTGGAGCACTGGCTCACCGGAATTCACATTTGAGCGGAACGATGCGCTGTGATATCAGCAGAAGTCTGGGGTCGGGTCATAAATCATCACTTTTTAAAAGTGACTCGATCAAAAGATCGATGAAGTTGAGGGGGGGAAGTCCCCACCATCACACATCACGCAATTTCAGCACAAAATTTATCCACACTTGAACCGCTTAAGACCAGTTAATGGTGCTAATATTGGCGCTTTAATTGACTCGATTGGTGCTCTATGCCTCATCTTATACTAGCTGAAACATCGGCGAGTGTTTCAGAACTCAAGAAAAATCCTATGGGAACAGTGGCTGCCGGTGAAGGTATGCCTGTCGCTATTCTTAATCGTAACGAACCTGCGTTTTACTGTGTTCCTGCCAAGGCTTATGAAGCCTTGATGAATCGCTTGGAAGATTTGGAGCTCAACGCGATTGCTGATGCTCGTAAAGGGCAAACGGTTGTGAAGGTCAAGTTAGATGATCTTTGAACTTGGGTTCTTAGAGGAAGCCTTGAAAGAATGGCGCAAACTCGACAGTAGTATACGAAACCAATTCAAAACTAAGTTGGCTGAGCGCCTATCCAATCCGCGCGTACCGTCTGCAAAATTAGCTGGGCATAAGGATCGTTACAAAATTAAATTGCGCAGTGTGGGTTATCGGCTGGTGTACGAAGTCCGTGACGATGAGCTCATCGTTATTGTCGTCGCGGTTGGGAAGCGCGAGCGAAATGCGGTGTATCAAGCGGCTGCAAAACGGTAATTGATTTTTTTCATCCACGGCTCTTACCCATCACAAAAAAAGGAAACCCCCATGCCCAAACTACGCGTAGAAAGCTTCACGATTTCACTAGACGGTTTCGGTGCTGGCCCGGATCAGGATATTGATCATCCTATGGGAGTCGGTGGCAATTTATTGCATGGCTGGGCGCTTCCTACGCGCACTTTTCAGCAAAAATTGTTTGGCAAGGACGGCGGGGAAACGGGTGTGGACGAAGAGTTTGCTGCGCGGGGTTTTCAGAATATCGGTGCGTGGATACTTGGTCGGAATATGTTTGGCCCAGTGCG
The DNA here is from genome assembly GCA_016200845.1 of Burkholderiales bacterium. Classification (GTDB taxonomy): domain Bacteria; phylum Pseudomonadota; class Gammaproteobacteria; order Burkholderiales; family Burkholderiaceae_D; genus Undibacterium. The sequence goes on from JACQDW010000189.1 coordinate 9,979, forward strand.
CGGGCCGTGGCCGGATGAAAGCTGGCGCGGGTGGTGGGGTGAGAATCCTGTGTATCAGGTGCCGGTATTTGTGGTGACTAATCACGCACGCGCTCCGTTGGTGATGGAAGGTGGCACTATGTTTCATTTTGTGACCGAAGGCATCACCGTCGCACTGGAGCGTGCCCGCCAAGCTGCGGGAGAAAAAGACGTTCGCTTGGGTGGTGGCGTTAATGTCATACAACAGTATTTGCGCGAACGCCTCATCGATGAAATGCACATCGCCATCTCCCCTGTTCTGCTCGGTTCTGGCGAGCGACTCTTTGAAGGAATTGACCTTCCAGCGTTGGGTTATACCTGCATCAAACACCAGGCTTCGGAGCGGGCGACGCATGTGGTGTTGGCGCGGGCGTGATTTTTGAGAGCAGTCTAACCGTGCCACGTTTAAGAGAACATCTCGTCTGAGCGCTGAAATGTAACGAAGAGGTACCGAAACGAGTCGCGCTTGGGAAGACTGTAATCGCAGCACTTCAATTTCAACAATTGAACAATCATCAGGCCGCGAATATCGAAACGCAGCCCACACAAAAAAAGACAAACATGAACGAAGACCTCTCAATTTTGACGCGCAAAGCCAGCCCACCGGATGTGACTTTGGCGTATGGTGACGCCGCTGACCAAGTGGCGGATGTGCGCTATGGCAGTCGCGGTAGTGAGCTGCCTTTGCTGGTGTTGATACACGGTGGCTTTTGGAAGCCTGAATATGACAGGACGCATGCGGAGGCGATGTCGAGTGCTTTGGCCGAGGCGGGATGGACGACTTTGACCCTGGAATATCGCCGCGTCTCTGGTGAGCCGGATGTGACGTTAGAGGATGTTGCGAGTGCGCTTGGGAGTCTGCCAACGAGGGTGGAGCAACATAATGGGCAAGTGCTGCTCGTCGGACATTCTGCGGGTGGGCATTTGGTCTTGTGGGCGGCGGTGCGCTGCGCCAATGTGCGTTTGCAAGGTGTGCTTGCTTTGGCACCAGCAGCGGACTTGCAGATGGCGCATGCTTTGAATTTGGGTGATGGGGCGGTACAGCGTTTTCTTGGAGTGCCGCCTGTCAATCGTCCTGATGTGGATCCCATGTGTTTGTCTGCACCCAACGTGGCAGTGACGATACTTCAGGGCAGCGATGATGAGATCGTGCCGCCCGCCGTGCCTGCATCGTATTGCGTTGCGTTTCCAAACACGCGTTTGGTGCAATTGCCAGACTGCGGGCATTTCGCTTTGATTGATCCGGCTAGTCGCGCTTGGGAGGCGGTTTTGAGGGAATTAAGTCAACTCGGACAGTGCTAGCGGCCACGCTTTATTTGCAACTCAATTGCATTATGGGGCATAATTCAATTTTGCATTTCGGGTTTGTGCGCTATGGAAAAGACGCCGTCTCTTGTTGGTTCCGCACGCGCTAAGGCGCAGTCTGATGTGTTGGCGCAGGCGCAGTTGCGTGGGGTGTCTTTGCGGGTGACGCAGGCGCGTTTGGATGTGTTGAGCGTGCTATTGCGTACACCTAGGGCGATGTCGCATTTGGAGATGCAAGAGAATTTGCCGGATATGGACCGCGTGACTTTGTATCGCGCTTTGGATTGTCTGGCGCAGGCGGGCTTGGCGCATAAAATTACCGGCGATGATCGCGTTTTTCGCTTTAGCGTTGGGAATGAGCCGGAGGCGGAGCGCGAATCGACCCGGGCTAGTCGACGTGGTGTGCGACATCAGCATGGACATTTTCAATGTACTCGTTGTGCGCAAGTATTTTGTCTGGATCAGCCCGAGGCTAAGCCTGCTTTAAAAGATCAATTGAAAGCGACGCTGGCGGCCACTAACCTGCGCGGCTTTCAAAATCATGACATCGAAGTGACGATTAAGGGATGGTGCGATCGTTGCTCTGAATAGAGATCGCCGTACTTACTTTCACGAACTAAATAAACATGATGACTCTCATCCCCGCAACTATCCTGACAGGCTTTCTCGGCGCTGGTAAAACCACGCTGCTCAATCGTATTTTGCAAGAGCCACATGGCTACAAAATCGCGGTGATAGAGAATGAATTTGGGCAGGAGAATATCGATAACGAGATCTTGATTCAAGACAGCAATGAGCAAATCATTGAGATGAATAATGGCTGTATTTGCTGTACGGTGCGCGGCGATTTAATCGTCGCTTTGCATACCTTGATCGAGAAGAAAAACGCCGGGCAATTGCAGTTTGACCGCGTCGTGATCGAGACTACTGGTCTGGCGAATCCTGGCCCGGTGGCGCAGACATTTTTTGTCGATGAAGAAGTTGGTTTGCACTATATGCTCGATGCGGTGGTGACGGTGGTCGATGCGCGGCATGCGATGGTGCAGTTGAGCGAGCACGAAGAAGCGCAGCGTCAGGTGGGTTTTGCGGACAAGATTTTGTTATCTAAAACCGATCTGGTCGATGCGACAGAGTTAGACGCCTTGAAAAAGCGCCTGATCCGCATCAATCCCCGCGCCACGATCGCGGTGTCGGATTTTGGCAAGATCGCGATTAGCGAAGTCTTGAATTTGAAGGGTTTTAATCTGAATGCGATTTTGGATTTGGATCCTGAGTTTTTGGCCACTGAGGAAGCGCATGCGCATGATGAGCATGAGCACGAATGCAGCGAGGATTGCAGTCATGCTCATCACGAGCATCATCATGACCATCACCACTCCCACCATTCAGACGAAATCGCGGCCTTTGTGTTCAAGACGACGCGGCCATTCAATACCGAAAAATTGGATTATTTTCTAGGTGGATTGGTACAAGTGTATGGTCCGCGTATGTTGCGTTATAAAGGAGTGTTGTTTATGGAACACGCTGATCGCAAAGTGATTTTTCAGGGCGTGCATCAAATTATGGGCACTGACATAGGGGCGAAGTGGTCGGAATCCGAGCAGAAAGAAAGCAAAATGGTCTTTATTGGTAAAAATTTACCAAAAGAGATTTTTATTCAAGGATTAGAGCAATGTTTGGTATAAACTAGCGCCCTATTGAATTGAATCACATGATATTTTTGTGGCAATTGAATAGATTTGTATGCGGAACAAGCGAGCTATATACTTGTCCTTGAGGGGAAGTGCGGGGATGACATTCCAATAAGAAGAGTGTTCGAACGTACTTGCGTATATCAACCTGTTGTATCGAAAGTAAGCGAAGTGGCAACTAAATCATCTAAATCAACTGCACCAGCTAGTGCACCTGCAGAACTCCTCACCGAAGAAGAAATTTTGAAAATGGGCGAGAAGGACTACATGAATGACGCGCAATTAGCGTTTTTCAAAGCCCGTCTGCAACAACTTGAAAAAGATTTGCTGAAGAATGCCGACGAAACGACTGAGCATTTGCGTGAGACGGTATTAGTACCTGATCCAGCTGATCGCGCCACCATCGAAGAAGAACATTCTTTGGAATTGCGCACGCGAGATCGTGAACGTAAATTGCTGCGTAAAGTACAGCAGTCGATTGCCGCGATTGATGCGGGCGAATACGGCTGGTGCGAGGAAACTGGTGAACCTATCGGTGTTCCACGCTTGATGGCGCGCCCAACAGCAACCTTGTCGTTAGAGGCGCAACAACGCCGTGAATTGAAGCAAAAATTGTACGGCGATTGAGAACTTTGTGTTCAACACAGAAAATGCGCAGAACTTACTGCGCATTTTTTATGAGAAAATACTGCAACTTTGTTGCATTTGGATAGTCTCAAGCTGTATTACTCGGAGAATGCAGGCTTCCGCAAGCTGGCAAACGAGGTCTTGCAAGTTG